>CAZWZP010000123.1:6857-7922 GCA_964638925.1 uncultured Stakelama sp.
TGATCGGTACCTATGTGCGCTCGGCGGGCCTCTACGACGCCTATTACACCCAGGCGCAGAAGGTCCGCACCCTGATCGCGCGCGATTTCGAGCGGGCATGGGCGCAGTGCGACCTGTTGCTGACACCCACGGCGCCGTCTGCTGCGTTCGCGCTGGGCGAGAAGTCGGCCGATCCGCTGGCGATGTATTTGAACGACGTCTTCACCGTGCCATCCTCGCTTGCGGGCATCCCGGCGATGTCGGTGCCGGGCGGGCTGGACAAGGACGGCCTGCCGCTCGGCCTGCAGATCATCGGCAAGCCGCTGGACGAGCAGGGCGTGTTGAACGCGAGCCTGGCGATCGAGCAGCGCGCGGGATTCACGGCCCGGCCGGAGCAGTGGTGGTAGGATGATCCTCGACTGGATTGCCGCGATTGGTGATCTCGGTAGCTGGCTCCCGAGGTACAATCCGAAGCGATCTGACGATCAACCTGCGCGCCGTCGCAGCGTGGCTGACATTGGGCCTCAAGCCCAACGAGTTAAACACGGACTATTTCGTCGCTCCAAGATTGGATCGAAGCAGAATGACTGAATACCGCATCAAAGGCGAAACCGGCGAATGGGAGGTCGTGATCGGCCTGGAGGTCCACGCCCAAGTTACGTCCAACGCCAAGCTGTTCTCCGGCGCCGCGACGGCGTTCGGGGGGGAGCCGAACACGCAGGTTTCACTCGTCGACGCGGCGATGCCGGGGATGCTGCCGGTGCCGAATATGGAGTGCATCCGGCAGGCGGTGCGCACCGGCATGGCGATCGACGCACAGATCAACAAATGGTCGCGCTTCGACCGCAAGAATTACTTCTACGCCGATCTGCCGCAGGGCTATCAGATCAGCCAGCTCTACCACCCGATCGTGGGCGAGGGCGCGATCGAGATCGACGTGGACGGTGAGACCAAGACGATCGGCGTCGAGCGCATTCATGTCGAGCAGGATGCCGGCAAGCTGATGCACGACCAGCATCCGCGCCTGTCCTATGTCGACCTCAACCGCAGCGGCGTGGCACTGATGGAGATCGTGTCGAAGCCCGA
>CAZWZP010000123.1:7970-8856 GCA_964638925.1 uncultured Stakelama sp.
TGCGCTCGATCCTGCGCTATGTCGGGTCGTGCGACGGCAATATGGACCAGGGTTCGATGCGCGCCGACGTCAACGTCTCGGTCCGCAAGCCCGGTGCCGAGTTCGGCACGCGGACGGAAACCAAAAACGTCAACTCGGTCCGCTTCGTCATGCAGACGGTGGAGATCGAGGCGAAGCGCCAGATCGAGGTGCTGGAAAGCGGCGGCACGATCGTTCAGGAGACGCGCCTGTTCGACCCCGATCGCGGCGAGACGCGGTCGATGCGGTCGAAGGAAGACGCGCACGATTACCGCTACTTCCCCGATCCCGACCTGCTCCCGCTCGAGCTGGACGACGCGTTTCTTGACGATTGCCGCGCCTCGCTGCCCGAACTGCCCGACGCCAAGCGCGCGCGCTACGTCGCGGCGGGCGTGACGCCGTATAATGCGGGCGTTCTGACCGCCGAGGTCGAAACCGCGCGCTATTTCGACGCGCTGCTCGACGCGGGTGCGAAGGGCGCGGCGGCGTCGAATTGGGTGACGTCGGAACTGTTCGGCGCGCTCAACAAGCTGGGCAAGAGCATCGAGGACTCGCCGGTCAGCGCCGCGCAGGCCGCGGAACTGCTGGGTCTGGTCGCAGATGGCACGATTTCGGGCAGCCTCGCCAAGCAGGTGTTCGAGATCATGCTCGAAACCGGCGACAGCGCGGGCAAGATCGTCGAGGAGCGCGGGCTTAAACAGACGTCCGACACCGGCGCGATCGAGGCGGTGATCGCCGAGGTGCTGGCGAAGAACCCCGGCCAGCTGGAACAGTATCGCGGCGGCAAGGAAGCGCTGTTCGGCTTCTTCGTCGGTCAGACGATGAAGGCGATGGGCGGCAAGGCCAATCCGGGCGTGGTCAACGATCT
>CAZWZP010000124.1:0-8740 GCA_964638925.1 uncultured Stakelama sp.
TGCACCAGAACGGCCGTCGACTTGACGTTCGGCAGGCCGAGCGCATCGATGTCGATCGGCTTCTGATAGAAATCCCACGCCCCCATCGCGATCGCGCGCAGCATCGAGTCATGCGCGCCATGGCCGGATGCGACGATCACCTTGGTATCGGGCTTGAGCGCGAGGATCGCTTCGAGCACCGCGAAGCCTTCGCTGGTCCCGTCGGGATCGGGCGGCAGGCCGAGATCGAGCGTGACCACGGCGGGTTCCTCGGCGCGGAGCAAAGCGATGGCGCTCTCACGGTCGCTCGCGGGCAGGATCTGATAGCCCTCATAGGCCCAGCGCAACTGGCGCTGCAGGCCGGGATCGTCCTCCACGATCAGCAATTTGGGGAGCGGGGCGGGCTTGTCGGTCATGCGGCGTTTCCAAGAGCATTGGTGTCGGCGCGTGCGGCGCGCAGGGTGACGCGGAAACGGCTGCCGCGCCCCTCCGCGCTCGATACGTCGAGGCGTCCGCCCATCTCCTCGGCCAGCTTGCGCGCCTCGAACGCGCCGATGCCAAAGCCGCCGGGCTTGGACGAGACGAACGGGCGGAACAGCTTTTCGCGGATGAAGGCGGGCGACATGCCGCAGCCACGGTCGATCACGTCGATCGCGACCGCATCGCCCAGCTCGGCGATGGCGAGGGTGACGCGCGCGTCAGGCTCGCTCGCTTCGATCGCATTTTGGACGAGGTGGCCGAGCAGCGTTTCGAGCCGTGCGGGATCGGCGATAGCGATCGGGTCGCCTTTGCTCACCACCTCGACCGGATGGCTCGCCTCACGGCTGCGGGCGAGGCGACGGAGCAGTGGGGTGAGCGGCATTGCGACAGGCGGGTCTGTTCGGGCACGGTGATGCTGCGACAGGCGCGCGAGCAGGTCGTTCATCCGCCCCGACGAATCCTGCAGCGTCGCGACCATGTCGGCGCGGAATTCGGGATTGTCGGCATGGCGCTCGGCATTGCGCGCCACCAACGTCAGCTGGCTCACCAGATTCTTGATGTCGTGCATGATGAAGGCGAAGCGGCGGTTGAATTCGTCGAACCGTTCGGCCTCGGCCAGCGCCTCTTGCGCGCGTTCCTCGGCGATGTGGCTGGCGACCTGACGGCCGGCGGCCTTGAGCAGGTCGAAATCCTCCCAGTCGAGTGCGCGCGGGACCGGGGGACGTGCGAGCACGATCGCGCCGGCGAGGCGTTGCTGGTGCGGCAGCGGCACGACGACCCAGGCCTGATCCCAGGCGCGGATCGAGGGCGGGACCGCGTCGGCCCCCGCGCCGGTGTCGAGTTCGATGACCAGAGCCGGATCGACCCGGTCGAGCTGCCAGCTTTCGCCATAGGCGGCGGGCAGGTCCACGCGCGCGACGTTCCAACCCGCGCCGACGGTCAGGCTGTCGCCCTGTGGCAGCAGCAGCACCCCGGCGGGCGAGTCGGTGAGGTCGGCCAGCGCCTTGACGATGCGCTCGTCGAGCGTCGCCGCGCCATCGGGCTCGCCCAGCGTTTCGGTGAACCGCATCCATTCGGCGCGATAGTCGTAGCGGTGGCGGAAGAAATGCTTGGCGAGCTTGACCTTGATCCAGGCGCGCAGCCACGAGCTGGACACGAGCGTCAGGATCGCGGCGGTCGATCCGAACACGAAGGCGGTCTGGAGCAAGCGCGCGTTGGGACCACCGATCGCCGCGAGCGCGCTGGTGGCGGCGGCGAGCAGCGCGACATAGACGCCGATCGCGACCAACGTCAGCGCCTGATAGATCACGGTGCGCGACATCTGCACCGGGCGTTCGCCGCGATGCTGAAGCCCGGCAGCGATGGCCATGGCAATGAGCGCCATAGCGAAGCCGCGCACCGCGACCAGCTGAAGCGGCCACGCCTCGACCAGCCAGGCGACCGCGAGCAGGTTGATATCGACCAGCCACATCGCGCCGAGCGCGAGGATCACCGGGCGCACGGCATGGCTCTGGCGGGGGGCGAGCGCGCTGTGCAGCCCTTGCACCAGCAGCAATGCGGCCACGGTCGCCAGCATCTTGAGCAGCAGGGCGGCGTCGAGCACCGGGCGCGGCAGATCGCTGGCGGCGCTGGTCAGCGCGTCGAGCGTCGCGGCCATGACGATGACCACCGCGACGACGCCGAACACTGTGCTGATAGCGACCGGCGGGCGCTCGACGGCACCGCTACGGTAGAGCGCGACCATGAAGCCGAACCAGGCGAGGTTGCGCGCGGCAGCGGCGATCTGCGTGACGAGGTCGCTCTCGCCGATCCCTGAAACCGCCAGCGCCCACAGCGCGGTCAACGCCAGCGCTGCGACCAGCGGGACACGCGGCATCGCCGTCCCGTCGCTGCGCAGTGCCCACAGACCCAGCGCGCCGAAGAGGAGAGCGGCGAGCGCATGGCCCCACAGGATCAGCGTCGCAAGCATGAAGTTACCGCGCTCCGTCTGGGAACAGCACCACGCGGAGCGTCTGGAGCAGGATCAGCAGGTCGAGGAAGGGCGAGTAGTTCTTGGCGTAATAAAGGTCATATTCCAGCTTCTGCCGGCTATCCTCGATCGACGCGCCATAGGGATAGTTGATCTGCGCCCAGCCGGTGATGCCGGGTTTCACCATGTGGCGCTCGGCATAATAGGGCAGCTGCTGTTCAAGATCCTCGACGAACTGCGGGCGTTCGGGGCGCGGGCCGACGAAGCTCATTTCGCCCTTCAGCACGCTCCAGCATTGCGGCAGCTCGTCGATCCGCACCTTGCGGATGAAGTTGCCGACGCGGGTGATGCGCGGATCGTCCTTGGCCGCCCATACCGCCTTGCCCGCGACCTCGGCATCCTGGCGCATCGAGCGCAATTTGATGATGTCGAACCCCTGACCGTACAGGCCGACTCGGCGCTGGCGGTAGAAGGCTGGCCCCTTGCTTTCCAGCTTCACTGCGAGTGCGCCGAGCAGGATGACGGGGAGCGTGACCGTCAGCAGGATCACGCTGGCGGTGATGTCGAACAAGCGCTTGAACATGCTCGACAGCATCCGCCCCGACGAGAATCCGTCGGAGAAGATCAGCCAGCTGGGGTTGACCGACTGCAGGTCGACGCGGCCGGTTTCGCGTTCGAGGAAGGTCGAGATTTCGTTGACATGGACCCCGGTGGTCTTGATCCGCAGCAGATCCTTGAGCGGGAGCGCGTTGCGGCGTTCCTCGAGCGCCAGCACCACTTCGCTCGCGTTGAGCAGCACGACATGGTCGGCGAGGTTGTAGATCGCGTCGCGCGCGATGGCTTCGGGGATGACGCGGTTCGCCTCGCTCATCGACACATAGCCGACGACGACGAAGCCGGATCCGGGCTTTTTGGACAGCAGCTTGAGCCGCTCGGCGCGCGGGCCGGCACCCAGCACCACGACGCGGCGCTTGAACACCTGGCTGCCCAATGTCTTGCCGAGCAGGATGCGCAGCGCGAACAAGGCGACGAACGACGCCAGCATCGCGTAGAGTAGGTTCGAGCGCCAGAAGGTGAGCGCCGGAACCAGAAAGAAGATCACCGACAGGAAGATCGTGCCGAGCGACACCGCGACCAGCAGGCGCGCGGTGGCGACGCGGTTCGACTGGAGCGCATCCGCGCCATAGACCCCGACCGCGATCATCGCGAGTTCAAGGCTCGCTACGAAGCTGAGCATCTGAGGGATGCGGGTGACGATCGGTTCGACATCCATCCCGATCTGCTGCGCGCGATAGATCCAGCCAAATTCGGCCGCCGCGAACAACAGCACGACGTCAAGCAGCGCGAGCAGCAGCACCGCATTGGGGATATAGTGTTTGAACAGGCGGATCATGGGGCAACCCTAAAGCGCGAGTGTAAACAAATCCGACACCGCACCCCATGTCGGCGAAATTGACGAAGAAATGCTGAACATGCGGAAACCCTTGCCGATATAAGTGTTTGGCGGGGGGACCGGGTGCCGCCTATGGGTTGCGGGCGGCGGGGTTCGAGAGGGCAATTGATGAGCGATATCGAAGCGATCGTCCCGGTGATCCTGTCGGGCGGAGCCGGCACCCGGCTATGGCCGATGTCGCGGCCCGAACGGCCCAAGCAGATGCTGGCGCTGACGGCCGACGAAACCATGCTCCAGCTGACCGCCCGGCGCACGCCGGCAGAGGCGGGTTTTGGCGCGCCCATCGTAGTGGCCAACGCGCTTCATGCCGACATGATCGAGCAGCAACTGGGTGGTGTCGAGCGTATCCGCGCGATGATCCTGGAGCCGATGGGGCGCAACACCGCGCCGGCAATCGCGCTGGCGGCGCTGGCGGTCGGCGGGGCCGCGCCGCTGCTGGTGATGCCGTCGGATCATGTCATTGCGGACATTCCGGCGTTTCACGCTGCGATCGCGGCGGCGCTGCCGGCGGTGCGCGACGGGTGGATGGCGACATTCGGGATCAGTCCCGATCATCCCGAGACCGGCTATGGCTATATCCGCGTCGGCGAGGCGATCGGCGCGGGCATTCACCGCGTGGCGCGTTTCGTCGAGAAGCCCGAGCGCGCGGCTGCCGAGGCGATGGTCGCGAGCGGCGACCATGTCTGGAATGGCGGCATCTTCCTGTTCCGCGCGGACGTGTTCATCGACGCTTTGGCCGAGTTCGCGCCGGAGATGCTGGCGGCGGCGCGGGCGGCGATGGACCGCGCAGTGCGGGAGGGCAATCGGATCCTGCCCGATGCGGTCGAGTTCGCCAAGTCGCCGTCCGACTCGATTGACTATGCGGTGATGGAAAAGGCGTCGAAGGTCGTGGTCGTGCCGGTGCGGATGGGCTGGTCCGATGTCGGCAGCTGGGACGCGCTCCACGCGATCAGCGATAGCGATGCGAACAACAATGCGTGCCGCGGTGATGTGGTGGCGATCGACACCGCCAACTGCCTGGTCCGCGCGGGCGAGGGCAAGAAGGTCGCGCTGGTCGGGGTGTCGGACCTGATCGTGGTGGTCGATGGCGACGATGTGCTGATCCTGCCGCGCGGGCGCAGCCAGGAGGTCAAGCGCGTGTTGGCGGCGATGAAGGGTGAAGGTTGAGTGTGTTTCAGCTTCGCTGAAGCGGGCCGGTGCCGCACCGCGCGTCAGCGCGGCACAAAGACGATCGTAACCCCGTCGAGCGGCCGCGCCTGAAACATCAGCGGCGGGGGCACGCGTTCGCCGTCGATCAGGATGTAGAGGCGGCCCGGAATCACCGCGCCCGCCCGGAAGCGTGCCGACTCGGCTTCCTGCCGCGCGGCGCTTGCGTGCGAGACGCGGGCGACATAGACGCTGCGCACCGGCACCCCCGCCTTGGCGGCGCGCCAGGCGATTTCCTGGAAATGGCCGAGCCCCTTGGTCACGTCGCCGGGGACGAAGGCGATGTCGTCGGCTTGCGCGATCAGCCGGTCCCACTCGGGCGAGGGCGTGCGGACATAGAGCGGGGCGCGGCGTGCCTCTGCCGATTGCGCGCGGATCGCGACGGACATCGGGACGAGGTCGGCCACTTGCACCACCACCGCCGCGATCAGCGCCAGCCGGGCGGTTCGCTCTGGCAGGCGGTAGATCACCCGCAGCGCGATGAACACCAACACATAGGCGACCGGCCAGAACAGCCGACCGGATGCGCGCACGGCGTCGAGCGCATTGGCGATGCTGGTCGGCAGATGCAGGCGGGGGAGCGCGTACCCGGCAAAATCGGGATAGGTGCTGATCGCCAGCAGGGTCAGGACGCCGAGCGCCGGGATCAGCCAGCGGTAGCGTAACAGGCTGTCCGGCGCGTCGGGTGCGGGGCGGGGTAGGCGACGGGCGAGGATGGCGGCGGCGGGGAGCAGCAGCAGCAGGCCGAGGCCGAGATACTGAAACCCCTCAAACCCGCGACCCGGCCGCTGTTCGATCGCGGGGAGGAAGGTCGAATAGGTCTCGACCCCGGGGTTCCACAGGGCGTCGAGCGGCATGGCGAAGGCGCCGTAATTGCCCGATGACTGGAAGTCGCCGAACACGCCGAGGCTCCAGGCGATGGCGAGGACCATGGCGATCATCGCCACGCCTTCGCCCAACAGGCGCGGCAGCGCGCTACGGTCCTTGCCGAGCCGCTCCAGCATCGCGCTGGCCCAGATCGCGCCGACCATCACCAGCAGGTAGCTGTGGACCAAAGTGGTGAGCGCGATCAGCACCGCCCAGCCGCGGTTCGACGCCGACCGCTGCGGATCATCGAAGCGCCACAGCGCCCATAGGATCAGCCAATGCGCCATCAGGTTCACATGGACGACGCGGTTGAACAGGGTCGGCGGCGCGGCGAGCAGCTACACTCCGCACCATAAAGCGACCGGGCCGGGCGCGTAGCGGCGCAGCAGCAACCACGCGAAGAACACCTGCAGGAACAGGCAGGCGAGCAGCCACCAGCCGATCAACTGCGCGTCCGCTGGGAGCGCCCATTGCAGCAGGAAGCCGATTGCGGAGAGCAGGGGATTGCTGTCGGTGAAGAGCAGCGGCGTTCCCTCCGGCGCGCCGAGCAGGGTGGTGCGCAGGAACCCCGGCGTCGGATCGTGCAGCCAGGCGTGCAGGCCCAGCGCATTTTCGCCATTGTCGGTGCCGCGCAGCAGCCAGCCGACGTTGGAAATGTCGAGGATCTGCCAGTGGAAGAAGATGCCGAACAGCGCGAGCGGCAACAGGATCAGGGGCAGGCGGTGATCGGCGGCGCGCATGTCGCGGCTGTAGGGGGCGTACTTGCGTCGCGCCAGTGGGTCAGCGACCGAAGCGGCGCAGCAGTGCGTGCACGGCGGTCGCGGTACCCGCAGTCAGGCCGCTCAGACTGTATGGGTTGAACAGGCGCAGCCGCTTCCGTATCCGGCGCTCGTCCATCCACTCGGCCTTATAGGCTTCATCGCCATTGCCATAGTCGATCAGAGCGGGCCGGTCATGGGTCAGCACGTGGCGGAACATCGCATGGGACAGCAACGTCCCGGGCGAGTTGGCGCGCTCGCTTTCCAGATGGGCGAGCTTGTGGATCGTCGCGACGCCATTCTCGACGGTCCAGAATTGCGCGGCGACCGGATGTCCATCGCGCAGCGCGACGCCTAGCCGCAGCGTGCCGGCCGCGCCCTCCTGCTCGGCAAAGGCGCGGACGAACGCGGGTGAGCCTTCGTTCGGCTTCCAGCTTCCGGCATAGACGGCCTCATAGGCGGCCCACGCCTCGGCGTCGAAGCCGTCGAAGATCATCACCTCGACTGGGCTATTCTTCGCGCGGCGGCGGACGGTGTTGCGCAGCTTCGACCCGCGCCGTGCCCAATAGGCGTCGAAATCGAGCCCGGCGGTGTGTGCGACCCAATGTGCCGCCTCGATCCGTTCGATCGCGATCCAGCCCCTGGCGCGGAACGCGGTCTGCAATTCGGCGGACACTTCAGGCTCCAGCGGCCATAGGGTCAGGGTGCCGAAGCGCTTGGCGACCTCACCGACGATCGCGGCGAGCAAGGCCGCGCGGGCGTCTTGCGGGCAACCCGGCGTAGCAATGGGCGCGAAGGCGAGCGTGTACCAGCTGGCAAGGCTGCGCGCCCGGCCTGCACCGATATCGCGCAACGGCAGCCACAACGCGTGCGGCCCGATCCGCGCCGATGCAATCGCGATCGGCGTGTCGGACCACAGATAGCGCGCGGTCAGCGCGAGCCAGTCGATCCGGTCATAATGGCTGCGCTGAAACGGACGGTCGAGCATTCCTGCTGCGTCGTGGACGAGCGAGTCGATCGACTCGATCATCCGCGCGCCGGGCGTTGCCGCAGCCTCGATCAGTGGGAAGTGCGCCGTCATTCGGCATGTCCCGTGATACGCCGCGCCTTCTGGATACTCCGCCAGGCGATCGACTTGAGGTGGTTCTGGCTCGGGAAACGCGCGGGCATGGCGGGGTCCAGCCCGACCTTGCGCAGCAGCCGGTTGAGCGCGTGCGCATCGGCCTCGCGATAGCTCCACTCCGAACGCCAGGTGACCGACAGCGAGATCGACATGGCGTCGCCATTCTGCACCCAGTGCGGCGCCTTGACCGGGACATAGAGCGCATCTCCGGGCGTGAGGCGCAGCGGGGTGCCCTTGGCGGCGAAATGGTCGTGGAAGGGCAGGTTGCGGTGGCTGCCATCGTGGAACGCTTCCTGCAGCGCGCCGGGGACCAGCTCGGGGTCGGCAGCGGGAAAGACGGTCATCACCTTCTCGCCGCGCAACTGCATCAGGATGTTGTGCTCGGGGTCGATATGGAAGGGCGTGACCGCGCCGGGCGAGGAGACGAAGATGAACGCCTCACGCTTCAGCATCGCGCCGGTGCTGCGCGCGACCAGCGGCTCGATCTCGTCGAGCACGGTGTCGAGCAGGGCGCGGTAGAGCGGATCCTGATCGACGAACTTCAGCACCATCCACGATCCGTTTTCCTCGATCGAGCGGATCGACTCCTCAACCGTCAGGCCATTGTGGCGGATCTCGCCCGGGTCGATCCCGACCGGGATGTTGGCGAGATTCTGTTCGACATCGACCGGGCGGATGCGCTGCGACAGCGCGACCAGCGCGTCGAGCTCGAACAGGGGGTGGCCGCACAGCTGATGGCCGAACACGCCGGGGCGCTCGGGATAGAGTGCGGAGAAGGCGGCGCGCGCGTCGGCGGTGAAGATCGGGGTCATGCGTCACTTTCCACGGCTGGGGCGGGGCGGGTGCGCCGTGCGCGGATCGCGGCGGCGGCGCGTTCAAGGGCGCGGGCCGCCGCGAACTGCGTG
>CAZWZP010000125.1:0-448 GCA_964638925.1 uncultured Stakelama sp.
ATCTCGGCGGCCCGGACGGCGCAGACGATCTCGGTCGCCCGCGACCAGCTCGACATGCAGGACGCAGGGGGTGTTGTCGCGGGTGTTGCGGCGGGTGAAGGCGGGGTCGGCGAGGACCGAGGCGCGCAGCTTGTTTTCCGGGTGCAGGTACGCGCGGCGGACGCCTTCATCGACTACGTCCTGCAGGCTGCGGTGGCGCTCGTCGAGTTGGCAGTCCATGCCCCATTTGACGAAGACGTTGACGATGCCGGTGTCCTGACAGATCGGGCGATGCCCCTCTGCGCACATGCGGCTGTTGGTCAGGATCTGGGCGATCGCGTCCTTGGCGGCGGGGGACTGTTCGGCCTCATAGGCGACGCCCAAAGCGCGGATATAGTCCATCGGGTGATAGTAGCTGATGAACTGAAGCGCGTCGGCGACGCTGTCGATGAGGTCGTCGGTCTTGATC
>CAZWZP010000125.1:477-7961 GCA_964638925.1 uncultured Stakelama sp.
TGTCCACTTTTGGCCACCCTTTAGCGGATGACAGGCGGGTTTCCAGCCGCTAACCGCCTGCCCGTGTTCCGGGGGCTGATCCTTTCGCATCGTTGGTGGGCGGCCGCGCTGATCGTGCTGGCGCTGGCGATGAAGCTTGCCGTGCCGGCGGGGTTCATGCCGGTCGAGCAGGCGGGCACGATCACCGTGATGGTCTGCACCGGCATGGGCCAGCAGCAGGTCGCGATCGACGTGCCGGGGATGCCGGTGAAACAAGACGGCGCGACGCGGGCGGCGGGGCAGCCCTGCGCCTTTGCCGGGCTGGGGCTGGACATGCTGCCGGGGGTGGACCCGGTGCTGCTGGCCGGGGCGCTGGCGTTTATCCTGGCGCTGGGGTTTGTCGGCGTTGCGGTGGTGCGCGTCGATCGGGCGCGGCAGTTGTGGCCGCCGATGCGCGGGCCGCCGCTGATTTCCTGATCCCGTCGTAACCTCACACGAACCAGCGCGCGGGACGACGATCCTGCGCGCCGATCAGGAATACCCATATCATGAAGACTCAATTTGCGGCCGCGCTGCTTGCGGCCACTTGCCTTGCGACCCCGGCGCTCGCCAATGACAGCGATCAGGTGCCGGTGATCATCGTCACCGCCAAGGCCAATCCCGAAGACCCGCCCGTCGTGGCCGAGGCGCGTGAGCGGCTGGCGCGGACGCCGGGGTCGGTGTCGGTGGTGGCGGCGGAAGCCTATGAAGACCGCTTCGCGGTCGGGACGCCGGACATTTTGCGCGACGTGCCGGGCGTGCTGGCGCAAAAGCGCTATGGCGAGGAAGGGCGGCTGTCGATCCGGGGATCGGGGCTGGACCAGAGTTTCCACCAGCGCGGCGTGCTGTTGGCGCAGGATGGCGTGCCGTTCGCCGATGCCGATGGCTTTTCGGATTTCCAGAAGATCGACCCGCTGGGGGCGCGGTTTGTCGAAGTCTATAAGGGCGGCAATGCGCTGCGCTTTGGCGGTGCGCAGCTGGGCGGGGCGATCAACTTCGTGACGCCCAATGGCAAGACCGCGCAGTCGCCGGTGCTGGCGCGGGTCGAGGCCGGGAGCGACGACACGGTGCGCGGCGTCGCGCAGGTTGCGGGCACGTCGGGCGCGTTCGATTTCTATGCCGGGGTCAACGCCTTCCACACTGATGGCTATCGCGTGCAGGGCTATCAGGATCAGGTGCGCGGGACGCTGAACCTTGGCTACAGCTTTGGTGACGATAATGAGGTCCGCGCGATCCTCTATGCCGCCGACATTTATCAGGGTGTGCCGGGGACGGTGACGCTCAGTCAGGCGCTGACCAATCCGCGCGCGCCGGGGACGAGCGCGGTGGCGCAGAACCAGCGGCGCAATCTCGGCACCTTTCGCGGGACGCTGCAGACGCGGTTGCGGCTGACCGACAGTCTGGTGTTCGAGGGCGGGGTCTATGCGACGCAGACCGACCTGTATCATCCGGTCGGCGTGTTCATCCTGCAGGACACCGATACGCAGGGCGCGTTCGGGCGGTTCGACTGGAAGGGCGAGCTGGGCGGAATGAAGGCCGACCTGTTCTTCGGCGCTTTCTATCGCGAGGGCGGGACCGAGCAGGATCTGTTCGTCAACGCGGCGAGCGCGCAGGGTCCGCGGATTGGGGACGCGCGGCAGATGGCCAATGCGCTCGACCTGTTTGCCGAGGGTCGCGTGTTCGTGACCGAGGGCCTTGCGCTGGTCGGCGGGGCGAGCTGGGGTCATGCCGGGCGCGACTATCTGAACCGGTTGAACGGGCGCACTGCGGAGCAGGATTATGAGTGGTTCGCGCCGCGTGTCGGTGTGCTCTACGAGACGGGCGACGCGCAGGTTTATGCGAACTTCACGCGATCGGTGGAGCCGCCGCATTTTGGGGCGCTGGCGCAGACCAACCTGTTGGGATCGGTGTTCGTGCCGCTCGACCCGCAGCGGGCGTGGACCGCGGAGATCGGGACGCGGGGGCGCAGCGGTGCGGTGGCGTGGGATATCACGGCGTATCGGGCGTGGGTGCAGGGCGAGCTGTTGAGCTTCTCAACCTCGCCGACCATTCCCTCGACCATCTTCAACGCCGACAAGACGGTGCATCAGGGGATCGAGGCGAGCCTGGACTGGTGGATTCTGGATGTGTCGGCGGGGAAGCTGCGGCTGCGCCAGACCTATGCGTTGTCGGATTTCCGGTTCGATGGGGACGCGGTCTATGGCGACAACCGGCTGCCGATCGCGCCGGTGCATAGCTATCGCGCGTCGCTGCGCTACGAGGGTGGGAGCGGGGTGTTCGTCGAGCCGACCCTCGACTGGCGGCCGCAATCGACCTGGGCGGATTATCGCAACACGATGAAGGTGCCGGGCTATGCGCTGCTGGGCATCGGGGCGGGGTTCGAGCTGGGCGGGGTGACGCTGTTCGCCGATGCCCGGAACCTGACCGACAAACACTATGTTTCGGATCAGTCGGCGGCGATCACTGCGACTGCGGCGAGCGCGATCTTCCATCCCGGTGAGGGGGGGACGGTGATGTTCGGGCTGCGGACGCGGTTCTGAGGAAAGCAATTCCTCCCCCAGCTTGCTGGGGGAGGGGGACCGCCGGCGAAGCCGGTGGTGGAGGGGCGGCCGCGGAGACGGCCGAAACCAGCTCGGCAAAATTCCGCCCTCTTCGGGGCGGCCCCTCCGTCACCCCGGATCAGGTCCGGGGTGCCACCTCCCCTGCAAGACAGGGGAGGAATTTACAGAACCACCTCGCGCAGGATCCCCTCCAGCACCGGCATCCCCGCGCCGGTAACCCGCAGCCGGTCCCCCTCGCGCACAATCAACCCATGCCCCGCGAGCCGCTCCACCGCGACAAGATCGACAAACCCCGCCCCGATCCGTCCCAGATCGACCCCCTCGGCCAACCGCAACCCCATCACCAGCACCTCGGTGGCACGCTCGGCCGCTGTCAGCGCCGTCTCCTCCTGCGCGCCATGGCCGTTGCGGGTCACAGCACCGATCCAATTCTCCGGCTTCTTGTGCCGCACCGTCGCGCACCCGCCGCGCCGCCCATGCGCCCCCGGCCCGACCCCGGCATAGTCGGTATAGCGCCAGTAGCTGAGGTTATGCCGGCTCTCCGCTCCCGGCCGCGCATGGTTCGACACCTCGTACAGCGGCAAGCCCGCCGCGCCGGTCAGCGCCTGCGTCACATCCCACAGATCCGCCGCCGCATCGGCGTCCGGGATCACCAGATCGCCCTTCGCCGCCAGCGTCGCAAAGCGCGTCCCCGGCTCGATCGTCAGCTGGTACAGCGACAGATGCTCGGTCCCGAAGCTCAGCGCGCGGGCCAGCTCCGCCTCCCACGCCGCCACCGACTGCCCCGGTCGCGCATAGATCAGGTCGAAACTCACCCGCCCGAAATGCCGCTGCGCCGTCGCCAGCGCCCCCAGCCCCTCGGCCACGCCGTGTGCCCGCCCCAGAAACGCCAGCGCATCATCATCGAGCGCCTGCAACCCCAGCGACACGCGATTGACCCCGGCGGCGGCGAGATCGGCAAAGCGCGCCGCCTCGACCGATGACGGATTAGCCTCCAGCGTCACTTCCAGATCGCCCTGCGGCGTCCATGCCGCCACCGCCGCGTCGATCACCGCCGCCACCGTTTCGGGCGGCATCAACGACGGCGTGCCGCCCCCGAAAAAGATCGACCCCAGCCGCCGCCCCGGCAACACCGCCGCCTCATGGGCAAGGTCCGCGAGCAGCGCCTTGCGCCACGCATCCTGGTCCACCACCTCGCGGACATGGCTGTTGAAATCGCAATAGGGACATTTGGACACGCAGAACGGCCAGTGGACGTAAAGCGCCAGCGGTTCGGCGTCATTCGGTCGGGAAGCGTTCATCTGGCGCGCGCTATGCGCCGGATCGGGAATTTCCGAAAGATGCTGCTGCTCCCCCTGCTGATCCTCGCCGCCTGCTCGCCCCAGAACGAGGCGCCCAAGCAATTCGTCGAGCGCCGCGAGTCGATGACCCCCGCCCCGCGCGGTGCCGAACGGCTGCGCACCGCGATGCTCGACGCCC
Source organism: uncultured Stakelama sp. (assembly GCA_964638925.1). Classification (GTDB taxonomy): domain Bacteria; phylum Pseudomonadota; class Alphaproteobacteria; order Sphingomonadales; family Sphingomonadaceae; genus Sphingomonas. Next base: position 4,536 of record CAZWZP010000125.1, read on the forward strand.
ACAACGCCGCCCGCGCTGCGGTGAAGGTTGCGCCACTCAGCTGGGACGAAGCCCTCGCCCGCGATGCCGCCGCCTATGCTCGCGACCTCGCCCGCAGCGGGAAGTTCGAGCACGCCAAGCAACCGCGCGGCCCCGCCGCACAGGGCGAAAATCTGTGGAAGGGCACCCGCAGCGCCTATCGCTACGAGGAAATGGCCGGACACTGGGTCGCGGAGAAACGCGACTATCTCAACCGCCCGATTCCGAACATCAGCGCCACCGGCCGCTTCGTCGATGCCGGTCACTACGCTCAGATCATCTGGTCGCGCACCACCCGCGTCGGCTGCGCGCTGGCGAGCAATGCGCGGGAAGATGTGCTCGTCTGCCGCTATTCGCCTGCGGGCAACGTGATGGGACAGGTGGCATTGCCGTAGTGCGGGTCAGGGGGTTGGACAGTCCAACCCCCGTTTGCCCTGAGCCTGTCGAAGGGCCGAAGCCACCGCTGTCGGGGATCGCCCTTCGCCCACGCTGACCAGTTCAGAACACCGCCGCCACCAGCTGCGCGAATGCATCCGCGCGGTGGCTCATCGCGTGCTTCGCCGCCGGATTCATCTCACCAAAGCTGCGGTCATGCCCCTCGGGCACGAACATCGGGTCATAGCCAAAGCCGCGGTCGCCGCGCGGCGGCCAGATCAGCGTGCCGTCGACGCGTCCCTCGAACCATTCGACATGCCCATCGGGCCAGGCGAGCGCGAGCGCACACACGAAATGCGCGGCACGCGACGTGCCTTCGGGCAGCGCCTCAAGCAAAGTGTTCACCCGCCGCATCGCCCGGTTGAAATCGCGCCCCTCACCCGCTTCAGGCTCCAGCGCCGGGATGCCCGGATCGGGCAGCCCCCAACGCGCCGAGAAAATCCCCGGCTCGCCGCCCAGCGCATCGACGCACAGCCCGCTGTCATCGGCGAGCGCAGGCAGGCCCGACAGGTCCGCCGCCTGCATCGCCTTCAGCTCGGCATTGGCGACGAACGTCGTGCCGGTCTCTTCGGGCTCGGGCAGGTCGAGCGCCGCCGCGCTGATCGGCTCGATGCCATAGGGGGCGAGCAGGTCGCGGATCTCGCGCACCTTGCCCTCATTATGGCTGGCTATGACCAGCTTGCCGGGGACCAGCTTGCGGATCGCCTGCGGGGCGTCGCCTTCGCCGCTCACCGTCCCGCCGCCTTCAGCTGCGCCGCGAAAATCTCGCCGCACCCGATCCGCGCGAGGCGCAATAGCCGCAGCAGCCCTTCCTCATCATAGGTCGCACCTTCGGCGGTCGCCTGCGCCTCGGCGATCTTGCCATCGGCCAGCAGCACGAAATTCGCGTCCGCATCCGCCGCGCTGTCCTCGTCATAATCAAGGTCGAGCACCGGATTGCCCTGATAGATGCCGCACGACACCGCCGCCACCTGCTGCATGATCGGGTCACCGGTCAGCTTGCCCTCGGCAATGAGCTTGTCGACCGCGAGGCGCAGCGCGACCCAGGCACCGCTGATCGCCGCCGTGCGCGTGCCGCCATCGGCCTGGATCACGTCGCAATCGAGCGTGATCTGGCGCTCGCCCAGTGCCTTGAGGTCGGTGACCGATCGCAGCGACCGCCCGATCAGCCGCTGGATTTCCTGCGTCCGCCCCGACTGCTTGCCCTTCGCCGCCTCACGGCTGCCACGGGTATGCGTGGCACGGGGCAGCATCCCATATTCTGCCGTCACCCAGCCCTCGCCCTTGCCGCGCAGGAACGGCGGCACCCGCTCCTCGACGCTCGCCGTCACCAGCACCTTCGTGTTGCCAAAGCTCACCAGCACCGATCCTTCGGCATGGATGGTGAAATTGGGCTCGATGCTGATCGCACGCATCTGATCGGGGGCGCGGCCGCTGGGGCGCATAAACTGTCTCCAATGTTCGTTTCGCAGCGGACCTAGACGCAAGGGAACCAACGCGCCAGTCTGACGCTTCGCTCCGTCGGAGAAATGGCATGAAACGGCTTGGATTAATCGCAGCGCTCGGTCTGACAGTTGCCGGCTGTGCCCGCACCCCCGCGCCGGAGACGCCCACCCCCGCAGCCGCCGTGACGCAGATCAGCTACAGCACCGGCCCCTGCTTTGGCGCCTGCCCGGTCTATGCCTTCACCGTCCGGGCCAATGGCGATGGCAGCTTCGAAGGCAAGCGCTTCACCCAGACCGGCGGCACCAAGTCCTTCAAACTGACCCGCGCCCAGTTCGACAGCTTCGCCGCCGCGCTCGCCCCCTACCGCCCCAAGCCCGGCACCAGCCGCCGCTACGCCCACGGCGAAAAAGGCTGCGAACGCGCCGCAACCGACATGCCCAGCGCCGAAGTCAGCTGGACCGGCCCCGGCGGGAAGAGCAGCCTCTATTATTATTTCGGCTGCGACCGCGACGCCAACCGCGCGATGGCCGACGCCATCGGCAACGCCCCCGACCTGATCCCCGCCCTCACCCCGCTGATCGGCGAGCGGCCTTGAGAGCGCGCGCCAACACGCTACATCTGCATTCGTGACCACCCCGCCGATCACCGAGCTGACCGACCGCGCCCGCGACATCTTCCGCGTCGTGGTGGAATCGTATCTCGACGCGGGCCAGCCAGTGGGCTCGCGCACCATCTCGCGCGCGCCCGGCCTCAACCTCTCCCCCGCCTCGATCCGCAACGTCATGCAGGATCTGGAGGAACTCGGCCTGCTCGCAGCTCCTCACACCAGCGCGGGGCGGATGCCGACCGATCTCGGCCTGCGCTTGTTCGTCGACGGCATGATGCAGGCCAACGAACCTTCGCCGGAGGAGCGCGCCGCGATCGAGGCACGCGCCGACGCGCGCGGCCCGGTCGAGGAGGCGCTCGCCGCCACCACCGCCGCGCTCTCGGGCCTCTCGGCCTGCGCCGGCATGGTCCTCGTCCCCAAGGCGGAGCGGGTGCTGCGCCAGTTCGGCTTCGTCCCGCTCGGCAACGACCGCGCGCTCGCCGTGCTGGTCGGCGAAGACGGGTCGGTCGAGAATCGCGTGGTCGACCTGCCCCCCGGCCTGCCCCCGGCGGCGCTGGAACAGGCCGCCAACTACCTCACCGCCACGCTCGGCGGCCTTACCTCGTCGCAGGCCCGCGCCCGCATCGCCAATCAGATCGCCAGCGAACGCGCCGCGCTCGACGATGCCGCCCGCGCGCTGGTCGAACGCGGCCTCGCGGTGTGGTCGCAGGATGGCGACGACCGGCCGGTCCTGATCGTGCGCGGTCAGGGCCGCCTGCTCGAATCCGCGCTGGCCGAGGATCTCGACCGCGTCACCCAGCTGCTCGACGAGCTGGAGGGCAAGGAGGAAATCGCCCGCCTGCTCGACAGCGCGCGTGAGGCCGACGCCGCCCGCATCTTCATCGGCAGCGAGAACAAGCTGTTCGCTTTGTCGGGCTCGT
>CAZWZP010000125.1:8011-8580 GCA_964638925.1 uncultured Stakelama sp.
TGGGGGTTATCGGCCCGACGCGGTTGAACTATGCCCGCGTCGTGCCCATGGTGGATTTCACCGCTTCAACCTTGGCCAGATTGCTGGCCTGAACCATCAGAAAACACGCAGGAACCATGACCGAAGAACCCAAGACCGAAGCGACCGAAGACCTTCGTCAGGAAACCGCCGAGGCCGCCCCCGAAGTGGCCGAACAGGACCGCGTCGCCGCGCTCGAGGCGGAACTCGCCGAAGCCAAGTCCGCAACCCTCTACGCCCGCGCCGAGGCGCAGAACCTGCTGCGCCGCGCGCAGAAGGAAGCCGAGGACGCGCGCAACTATGCCGCCACCGGCTTTGCCCGCGACATCCTGTCGGTCGCCGACAATCTCGGCCGCGCGCTCGCCGCGATCCCTGAGGAACTGCGCGAGGACGACAAGATGAAGGGGCTGATCATCGGCCTCGAAGCGACCGGGCGTGAGCTCGACAGCGTCTTCGCCCGCCACGGCATCTCAAAGATCAGCGCGCTCGGCGAAGCACTCGACCCCAACCGCCACCAGGCGATGATGGAAATGCCCAGCGCGGACGCCGAG
>CAZWZP010000126.1:0-7773 GCA_964638925.1 uncultured Stakelama sp.
CCGCGTTCAGAACTATGAAGGCGTCTGCATCGCCCGCGCCAACAAGGGCATGGGCAGCAACTTCACCGTTCGCAAGATTTCGTTCGGTGAGGGCGTCGAGCGCGTCTTCCCGCTCTATTCGCCGAACATCGACAGCATCGAAGTCGTCCGTCGCGGCGTCGTGCGTCGTGCGAAGCTCTATTATCTGCGCGGCCGCACCGGCAAGTCGGCGCGTATCGCCGAGCGCCGCGACCCGCGTCCGGCCAAGGCGACCACCGCCGCCGAGTAATCGGCGTCCGGCAGGAATAAGCGCGGGGCGCGGCGGCGAAAGCTTCCGCGCCCCGTTTGATTCCGCGACCCCCGACACTAAGTTGAACGGGTGACCGCCCGCGCCATCCCCTTCAGCCCCCGCGATACCCGGCCGGTCCGGGCAATGGCGCTGTGGGTCGCGTTGCTTGTCGCGCTCGCCTCCTCGTTGCTCAGCAGCGGCCTGCCGCGCACCATCGCCTATGGATCGGCGTTCAATCCGGCGACGACCGTGGTCGCGCTCAAGCCGATCCGGCCCGCGCCGCGGATCATGGTCGAGGCCGTCCGCCGCGACGACGGACCTGCAGCCGGAGCGCGAGATCTTGCGGCGCTTGTTCCTGCGTTCGCGCCGCCAGAGCCGACCGGAGCGGGTCGTGCGCCCCCCCGCGTCGTTCTGATTTCAGCTTTCCTCCGTCCCCACCCGATCCTCGACGGCAGCCCGCGCGGCCCGCCCTTGTCCTGACACGCCACCCTTTCGCCGGCGACGGCGTCATCGGGAGCTTTGTCATGGACCAGAAGAAAATGAAGAAGCGGCCACCCTGGTGGTTCGCGCCGGTCGTGTGGGGCGGGGTCGCGGCAAGTGCCGCCGCCGCCGCGCTCGTGATCGGCGGGACGACCGGATAGCCGCGCCGCCCGGATCGCGCCTTGCGGTCCGGGCTACAACAGGGACGACCGCCAGCCTATGCACCACACCCCCCTTATCGCCACCATCGTTGCCGGGCTTGTCATGGCTTTCATCATGGGGTCGATCGCCCATAAGCTCAAAGTGTCGCCGATCGCCGGCTATCTGCTCGCCGGGATCATGGTCGGGCCGTTTACGCCCGGCTATGTCGCCGACGGCAACCTTGCCGCCGAGCTGGCCGAGATCGGCGTGATTCTGCTGATGTTCGGCGTCGGCCTGCATTTCTCGCTGCGTGACCTGCTCGCGGTGCGCAAGATCGCGGTGCCGGGCGCAATCGGACAGATTGCTTCGGCGGTGGTCATGGGCATGGGGCTGGCGTGGGCGCTGGGGTGGGACCCGCTCGCTGGCTTTGTCTTCGGCCTTGCCCTGTCGGTGGCCAGCACCGTCGTGCTGCTGCGCGGGCTGCAGGGATTCGGCATCGTCGATACCGAACGTGGACGGATCGCGGTCGGCTGGCTGATCGTCGAGGATCTGGTGATGGTGCTTGCGCTCGTCCTGCTGCCCGCGCTGGCGGAGGTGGTGAAGGGCGACGGCCCGATGACCTGGGATGCGGTGCTGGTCCCGCTCGCGCAGACCGGGTTCAAGATTACCGGATTCCTCGTCGTCATGCTGGTCGTCGCGCGGCGCCTGATCCCGCTGGCGCTGCACTGGGTGGTGCATACCGGATCGCGTGAGCTGTTCCGACTTGCCGTCCTCGCCATCGCGCTCGGCGTGGCGTTCGGTGCCGCAGTGGTATTCGACGTATCCTTCGCGCTCGGCGCCTTCTTCGCCGGCATGATCCTGGGCGAAACCCCGCTCAGCCGTCAGGCGACGGAGGAGACGCTGCCGCTGCGTGATGCGTTCGCGGTGCTGTTCTTCGTCTCGGTCGGGATGTTGTTCAACCCGGCGGTGATCGTTGAACAACCGCTGCCGTTGATCGCGACCTTCCTCATCATCGTCTTTGGCAAGTCGGTGGTCGCCTATGGCATCGTCCGCGTGCTGGGCCGGTCGCACCGTATCGCCATCACCGCCGCCGCCAGCCTCGCCCAGATCGGGGAGTTCTCGTTCATTCTGGTCGGGCTGGGGGTCGGGCTGGAAATCCTTCCGGCGGAGGGACGCGACCTGATCCTGGCCGGCGCGCTGCTGTCGATCCTCGCCAATCCCTTCATCTTCAACTGGTTCGTACCGCGAAGGCAGGAAAAGACCGACCCGATCGAGCCGCCCTTCGAAACCGGCGACCGCACCGGCCATATCGTGCTGGTCGGCTATGGCCGTGTCGGCAAGCTGATCGCGCGCGATTTGCTGGCGAAGAAGCGCCCGTTCATCCTGATCGAGGATCAGGCAGACATCGCCACGGTCGCCAAGGAAGCCGGGCTGGACGTCGTGCGCGGCAATGGGGTGGATCCCGAGGCGCTGAGGGCCGCCGGCGTCGACCGCGCCGCCAAGCTGCTGATCGCCATCCCCGAGGGGTTCGAGGGCGGCGCGGTGGTGGAAGCCGCTCGGCTGCTCAATCCCACCATCGCCATCGTCGCGCGTGCGCATTCGGATGCTGAAGTGGAACATCTGGAGGCGAAGGGCGCGGGGGACGTCGTCGTCGGCGAGCGTGAGATCGCCAGCCGGATGCTCAGCCTGTGCGCGGCGCGGGCGGGGCGGACGTAGCCCCGCTTCTTCTTCTTTCTCAACCCCTCCCGCCTTCGCGGGAGGGGCAGGGGAGGGTCTTCTTCTTCCTTTCAAACGACGCGCGGGCACTCAAAGACAGAAGAAGAAGACCCTCACCCAACCCTCTCCCGCAAGCGGGAGAGGGCTAAGAAGGAGACGGTCGAGTTTCACCCATAGCTCACAATTTCAAACTCGATCCCGTCGAAATCGAAAAAGTAGAACCGCCGACCCGGCTCATAATCATCATGCCCGAACGGCTTGAGTCCCGCCGCCGCGACCTTGGTCTCGACGCCGTCCAGATCGTCGACCACGAACCCGACATGGTTGAGTGGCTGGCCCTTGGGATAGCGCCGCTCGCCCGAGACCGGCGGGGCATAGAGCGCGAGGTAGCTGCGCTCGTCGCCGACATGGATCGACGTCCCGCCATCGCGCGCAGCGCCCTGCCAGCGGATGTGCCAGCCGAACAGATGCTGGATCAGCTTCGCGGTGCGTGCGGGGTTGGTGACGGTGAGGTTGGCGTGTTCGATAAAGGTCGTGGGCATCGCGGTTCCTTTGCGGTTTGCGTGACTGCCCGATCCCGCTACAACCTCAACTTAAGTTGAGGTCAAACGGAAAATGCGCGGCAACGAACTCCTCACCATCGGCGAACTCGCGAACCGCACGGGGCTCAGCGTCTCGGCGATCCGCTTTTACGAGGGGAAGGGGCTGGTCGCGCCGATCCGCACCGGCGGCAATCAACGCCGCTTCCTGCGCTCCGACATCCGCCGCCTGTCCTTCGCGCTGATCGCGCAGAGGCTGGGGCTGACGATCGAGGAGATCGCGACCGAGCTGAACCGCCTGCCGCACGGCCGCACCCCGACGCTGGCCGACTGGAACCGCATCAGCCGCCATTTCCGCGCCGAGATCGACCGCCGCATCGCACTGCTCGAACGCACGCGCGACAAGCTGGACGAATGCATCGGCTGCGGTTGCCTGTCGCTCAAAAAGTGCGGTCTCTACAATCCGGGCGATGAAGCGGCCTCCACCGGGGCGGGACCACGCTATGTGCTGAGCGAAGCGGTTGCGGGTGAGACTTTACCTGCTCGCCCGGAAGCCCGATAGGGTGGCCGATCGTGAACAAGATGGACGGGTTGCAGGATGTGGAAAGCGGCACTGGGTGCGATGGCGTTACTGTCGGCGGGGGTGGCGATGCCGGTTGAGGCACAGCAGGTGGCGAGCGGCGACCTGACGCTGGAGCGCGTGTTCGCCAGCCCCGACCTCGCCGGCACCACTCCGCGTGCGCTCAAGCTCTCGCCCGATGGCAAGCTGGTCACGGTGCTGCGCAACCGCCCCGACGACAATCAGCGTTTCGACCTGTGGGCGATGGACACTGCCACCGGGCAGTGGCGGATGCTGGTTGACAGCCTCAAGCTCGGCACCGGCGCGGAGTTGTCCGAAGCGGAAAAGATGCAGCGAGAACGCGCGCGCATCGGCGGCAGCAAGGGCATCGTCGCCTATGACTGGGCACCCGATGGCAAGTCGATCCTCGTCCCGCTCGACGGCGACCTCTATCTCGCGACGCTCGACGGCACTGTCCGCCGCCTGACCGCGACCGAGGGCGGCGAGCTCAACCCGGTGATCAGCCCGCGCGGCGGCTTTGCCAGCTTCGTGCGCGACCAGAATCTCGTCGTGCTCGACCTCGCCAGCGGCAAGGAGGTCAAGGCGACCACCGAGGGCAAGGGGACCGGCTATTTCGGGGAGGCCGAATTCGTCGCGCAGGAGGAAATGGGCCGCCGCACCGGTTACTGGTGGTCGCCCGACGACAAACGCATCGCCGTCCAGCGCTTCGACGAAAGTCCGGTCGGCATCGTCAGCCGCGCCGCGATCGGCGCCGAAGGGACCAAGATCTACGACCAGCGCTACCCCAAGGCGGGCACTGCGAACGTGCTGGTTGATCTCTATGTGATGAACCCCGACGGATCGGGCCGCGTGAAGGTCGATCTGGGCACCGAAACCGACATCTACCTCGCGCGCGTCAACTGGACGCCCGATGGCAAGACCCTGCTCGTCCAGCGCCAGAACCGCGCGCAGACGGTGCTCGACATGCTCGCCGTCGATCCGGCGACCGGTGCATCGCGCGTGCTGTTTAGCGAGAAATCAGGCGAACGCAGCTGGATCAACCTGTCCGACGCCTATCGCGCGCTCAAGGACGGCAGCCTGATCTGGTGGTCCGAGCGCGACGGCCATGGCCATCTCTACCGCTTCAAAGCGGGCAAGTGGACGCAGCTGACCAAGGGCGACTGGGAGGTCGCCGACATCGTCGGAGTCGATGAGAAGAGCGGCCGCATCACCTTCACCGGCAACAAGGACGGCGTGCTCGAACGCCACCTCTACACCGTCAACATGAACAAGCCCGGCGCGGTTACCCGCATCACCGAGCCCGGCTGGTGGCACGGTGCCAGCGCCAACGGCACCGCGAGCAAGATCATCCTCGCCCGCTCGAAAAGCGATCAGCCGGCACAGGTCATGCTGACCGACGCGGCGGGTAAGCGGCTCGCCTGGGTGAATGAGAACAAGGTCGCGGGCGATCATCCCTACGCCCCCTATCTCGCCAGCCATCGGCAAAAGCAGTTCGGCACGATCAAGGCGGCGGACGGCACCGTCCTTCACTGGGAGATGATCACCCCCAAGCTGGAGCCGGGCAAGAAATACCCCGTCTTCTTCCACCATTATGGCGGCCCCCATTCGCAGCAGGTGAGCCGCGCATGGGGCGGCGCGCTCCAGCAATATCTGGTCGATCGCGGCTATATCTGGTTCGTCCTCGACAATCGCGGCGCGGCCAATCGCGGCAAGGCGTTCGAGGATCACCTGTATCAGGCGATGGGGGGAGTCGAGGTCGAGGATCAGCTCGCCGGGGCTGCCTATCTCAAGACCCTCGATTTCGTCGATGCCAACCGCATCGCCACTTATGGCTGGTCGTACGGCGGCTATATGACGCTCAAGATGCTCCAGGCTGCGCCCGGCACCTTCGCGGCGGGCATCTCCGGCGCGCCGGTGAGCAAATGGGAGCTGTACGACACCCATTATACCGAGCGCTATATGGGCGACCCGCGTCAGGTGCAGGCTGCCTATGACAAGGCGAACACCGTCGCCGACGCGACCAAGATCACCGATCCGCTCCTGCTGATCCACGGCATGGCCGACGACAATGTCGTGCTGGAACATTCGACCGTGATGATGGCGAAGATGCAGGGCGCGGCGGTGCCGTTTGAAACCATGCTCTACCCCGGCCAGACCCATCGCGTTGCCGGGCCGGGCATCAGCGTGCATCTGTGGACGACGATCCTCAACTTCCTCGACCGGCATATGCGGGAGGACAAGCCATGACGCGCTGCATATGGGCGGCTGTGGCGTCGGCATCGCTGTTGACCCTGCCCGCAGCGGCCGAGGTCACCAAATCCGACCCCGGCGGTTTTGTCTCCACCCACATACTGACCATCGCCGCCCCGCCCGAAAAAGTGTGGGAGGCGATCGCCAGTCCCGCGCTGTGGTGGAGCAAGGACCACACCTATTCGGGCGACAGCGCGAATATCAGCTGGGACACCGCTCCCGGCGGCTGCTGGTGTGAGAGGGTTGAGGGCGGCGCGGTCGAGCATGGCCGCACCATCTACGCCGTGCGCGGCAAGACACTGCGCATCTCCGGCGCGTTCGGCCCGCTGCAAAGCGGCGCGGTCAACGCAACCATGACCTTCGCGCTTAAGGCCGAGGGGCAGGGGACGGCGCTGACCGTCACCTATGTTGCGGGTGGCTATCACCCGTCCGGACTGTCGAACTTCGCCGTTGCGGTCGATGGCGTCCTCGCCGCACAGATGCCCGGTTTGAAGGCGGCGGCGGAGCGCAATTGACGCGGTGTTCGTCGCGTCCGGCAATGAGACGGACGGCGGACCCGCGTGCTTGGCCGGACCCGCATTTTGGTGTATGTCGCCCAAACGAGAAATTCACCCGGCCCGGCGCTTGACAGTGCGGGTCGCGGTCAATATGTCGCCCATCTTCCGAAGCACCGGTGAACGGCAGCGTGCGTGCATGTCTGCCGCGCGCTTGCGTTCCGGGTCAACGCTACGAGATGGGGTCAAGCTGCCATGCAAGACCCCGTGGAGCTGGGAGAACAAAGTTCATGGCACGTATTGCGGGCGTTAACCTGCCCACCAACAAGCGCGTTCTGATCGCGCTTCAGTATATCCACGGCATCGGCCCGGCCAAGGCCAAGCAGATCACCGAAAAGCTCGGCATTACGCTTGAGCGCCGCGTGCTGCAGATCCGCGAAACCATCGACGCCGACCACACGGTCGAGGGTGACCTGCGTCGCGAAACCGCGATGAACATCAAGCGCCTGATGGATCTGGCCTGCTATCGCGGCCTGCGTCATCGCAAGGGGCTGCCGGTTCGCGGTCAGCGCACGCACACCAACGCCCGCACCCGCAAGGGCAAGGCGAAGCCGATCGCTGGTAAGAAGAAGTAAGCCGCTGGGCCGTTTCGCGACGGCCCGCCTGCTTCGAAATTCGAAGGATTACTGAACAATGGCACAAGCACCGCAGCGTCTTCGCCGTCGCGAACGCAAGAACATCACTTCCGGCGTCGCCCATGTGAACGCCAGCTTCAACAACACCATGATCACGATCACCGATGCCCAGGGCAACGCGATCAGCTGGTCTTCGGCCGGCATGATGGGCTTCAAGGGCTCGCGCAAGTCGACGCCGTACGCAGCCCAGGTCGCTGCCGAGGACGCAGGCCGCAAGGCTGCCGAGCACGGCGTCCGCACGCTTGAGGTCGAGGTCAAGGGTCCGGGTTCGGGCCGCGAATCGGCACTCCGCGCGCTGCAGGCGGTTGGTTTCCAGATCACGTCGATTCGTGACGTGACCTCGATCCCGCACAACGGCGTGCGCCCCAGCAAGCGCCGCCGCGTCTGATTTACCTTTCCGCTTCGCCTGCGGTCCGGGAAGCCGGGTCGGGGCGGGGTGGTTCTCTCTACTGGCAGGATGCACCCCCCATCCTGCCCAACCTTGGGGAAGCCTGTGTCTGTCAATGCAAAGAACTGGCAGGAACTGAAGAAGCCGAACGGCCTTGAGAAAAAGGGCGGAGACGGCAAGCGCAAGGCGACGTTCGTCGCCGAACCCCTTGAGCGTGGTTTT
>CAZWZP010000126.1:7783-8029 GCA_964638925.1 uncultured Stakelama sp.
GCAACGCGCTGCGCCGCGTCTTGCTCTCGTCGCTTCAGGGCGCCGCGGTCACGTCGATCAAGATCGAGAACGTCCTGCACGAGTTCAGCTCGCTTGCCGGCGTGCGTGAGGACGTGACCGATCTGGTCCTCAACGTGAAGCAGATCGCCCTGCGTATGCAGGGTGAGGGTGCCAAGCGGCTTCAGCTTAGCGCCACCGGCCCGGCCGAAGTGAAGGCTGGCGACATCGCCGTGTCGGGCGACATCG
>CAZWZP010000126.1:8082-8534 GCA_964638925.1 uncultured Stakelama sp.
GATCGCCGACACCGGTAAGGGCTATGTCCCCGCCAGTGCCAACCGCCCGGCCGATGCGCCGATCGGTCTGATCCCGGTCGATGCGCTCTACTCGCCGGTCCGTCAGGTCAGCTACAAGGTCGAGAACACCCGCGTCGGGCAGGAACTCGACTATGACAAGCTGAGCCTGTCGATCGAAACCGACGGCACCGTCACGCCGGAAGACGCGCTCGCCTATGCCGCGCGCATTCTTCAGGACCAGCTGGCACTGTTCGTCCACTTCGACGATTCGGCGATCACCCGCAGCGCGCCGGTCGGCGTCGCCGCCCAGTCTTCGACGTCCGAAGGCAGCAGCGACACCGCGACGATCAACCGTTACCTGCTCAAGAAGGTGGACGAGTTGGAGCTGTCGGTCCGGTCGGCCAACTGCCTCAAGAACGACAACATCATCTATATCGGCGACCTGGTCCAGA
>CAZWZP010000127.1:0-8427 GCA_964638925.1 uncultured Stakelama sp.
TGGCCGAAGCCAACCTCGTTCGACTTGCATGTGTTAGGCATGCCGCCAGCGTTCATTCTGAGCCAGGATCAAACTCTCAAGTTTGATGTACCATACCGACGAGCCGGAATGTGCCCGACAGTACAGCTCATTTCTAGGAGCCGTTCCTGCACAAATCATATTACGTATGGAACGTATTAGGACATGTTTGAACTCGCCGCCGAAACTGAAGTCCCGTCGAGCGAAGTCCATGGAACGGCTTGGTTTTACCGAGTATCCGACACCTAGAAGCTGTCAGACCCGGGGCCGCCGCCCACATGTCCCTTCATCAAAATCACAATTTCAAAGAGCGACAAAGACCGACGCACCGTCTAACCCCTTTTTCTCGGGGCGACCTGTGCGCCTGGTTTTTGGTGACCGTCGAAGCGTTCCGGTGAGGAGCACCGCGTCGGTGGAGTGGCTTCTATGCGCGGCTTCGGATTCGGTCAACAGCCTTTTTGCATTTTTGTTGCGCTTTCCCTGAAACCCGCAGAAAACTGCGGTTTACGGGGCATCAAGACGTGTCTGACATAGGGGTTTCATGACCGAATCATCCGCCGAATCGCCGAATCAGAGCCGGGAATCGCTCCGAGATCAGGTCCGCAGCGCGGTGATCTGGCGGTCCGGCACCCAGATTCTGGGGCAGATCATCGCTTGGGGCGCGACCTTCCTCGTGATTCGCCTGCTGGACCCCAGCGATTACGGCCTCTTCGCAATGACCCAGGTGGTTCTGGTGCTGCTCAACCTGCTCAACGGCTATGGGCTGGCGAGCGGGTTGATCCAGAAGGCCGATGTCGACGACCGCGCGATTCGCCAGCTGTTCGGGATGCTGCTGCTGCTCAACCTCGGGCTTGGCGCGCTGCAGTTCGGCTTGGCCCCGCTCGCGGCAGCCTATTATCGTCAGCCGGTTGTCGCCGATCTGCTTCGGGTTCAGGCGCTGCTCTATATAGCCACGCCGTTCATCGCCTTTCCCTATGCGCTGCTCGCGCGCGCGATGGACTTTCGCAAGCAGGCGCAGGTGAATCTCATCTCGGCAGTGGCCGGCGCGGTTGCTGCGGTCGCGGGTGCCTATGCCGGACTGGGCGTGTGGACCTTGGTACTCGCCCCGCTCGTCCTGTTCGGCGTTCGCGCGATCGGCATGACCTGGGCCGCTGGCTCGCTGATGTGGCCGAGCTTCGATTTTCGCGGCGCGGGCGACATGGCGCGATTCGGCGGCTTGATCGCGACCGGGCAATTCTTCTGGTTCGTGCAAAGCCAGTCCGATGTGTTCATCGCCGGACGCAGCTTCGATCCGCACTGGCTTGGCATTTATACGACCAGCCTGTTTCTGACCCAGATCCTGGTGTCCAAGTTCATCCCCGCGCTGAACGAGGTCGCCTTTTCAGCTTATGCGCGGATGCAGGATGATGCGGCGGGTACCGCGATCGCCTTCGCCCGGTCGGTGCGCCTCATCATGGTGGTCGCCATGCCCTTCTATCTCGGGCTCGCCGCAACCGCAGAACCGTTGGTCCATGTCGCGCTGGGGCAGAAGTGGATCGAGGCGGGGCCGATCGTCCATCTGCTCGCGCTCGCCATGCCGTTCATGACGCTTCAGGTGCTGTTCGCTCCCGCCACCGATGCGCGGGGCCGCCCGGGCCTTGGCGCACAGACCGCCGCGATCGGCGCGCTGCTCCTGCCCGCCGCATTCATGATCGGGGTAAAATGGGGAGTCACCGGACTCGCCTGGGCATGGATCGCGGTGTGGCCGATCTTCCTGCTGGTCACCGCGGCGCGCAGCCTCCCGGTGATCGGCCTGTCGTGGCGCGACTGGCTCGGCGCGATACTTCCGCCGGTCACGGCTGCGGTGGCAATGGCGCTGATCGTCGGGCTGATCGACCGCCTAGTCCCGCCGCTCGCACCCTTGCCGCATCTGCTGCTCCTCACCGGCGTGGGGGCTGCCGTCTATGGTACGTGGCTCTGGCTCTTCGCGCGCGCGACGGTGCAGGATGCGGTGGCGATGATTCGGAGATAGTTTGGTCAGCTACGCTGACGCGGCACCGGCCCGCTCCCCCACCCGGCCACCCATTTCAGAATATCCTGCCGATGGGTGGCCGGGCGGGGGAGCGGGGCCGGTGCCGCAGACCAATCACGCCGTCTGGATATAAGCCCGCATTTGCTCCGCCTCGGCCTCGATCTTCTCGATCCGGAATTTGACCAGATCACCGATCGACACGAAGCCGATCAACGCGCCGCCCTCCACCACCGGCAGATGCCGGATTCGCCGCTGGGTCATCAGCGACAATGCGCCCAGCACCGATTCGGCCCGCGCCACGGTGATCGCCGGGGCGGTCATCACCATCCGCACCTTGGTATCGAGCGCCGCCGGCCCATCGCGCTTCAGACAGTGAATCACGTCGCGTTCGGAAAAAATGCCGGCCACCACGCCGCCCTCGACCACCGGCACTGCGCCGATGCGTTTTTCGGCGAGCAGCGCAACCGCTTCACGCACGGTCGCGTCGCCGCCGATGGTGGTGACATCCTGTCCCTTGGTGCCGAGGATTGCTGCGATGGTCATCGCCAGTCTCCTTCATCCTGTTAGGCGGTTGAGACTCCCACGTTTCGTCCCCAAATGAAAGGGTATGGAACCCAATCTCGACAATCCCGACTATGCGCGCCTCGCCTGGCGCCGTTACCGCCGCATCTTCGGCTTTGTCGGATTACTGTCGCTGACCTCGGCGATCGTCGCGGTGGTCGCACTCTATATGGCGGTCGGCGAGTTTCAGCTGCACGCCTCGATCGCGATGGCGATCGGCGTCGGCCTGTCGATCCTGCTGGGCGGCGCGCTGATGGGGCTGGTGTTTTTGAGCTCCGGAACCGGCCATGACGAACGCTCGCGCGATGCGACGGAGCGCAAGCAGGACTAACGCTGCGTCGGCGGCGGCAGCTGCACCTGATAGGATAACGTCCGCGATCCGTTCGCGGGCACCGTCACCGCCCACAGATTCCGCCCATCCTTTTTGCCAAGTCGCGTTGAAGCCCCGCGCATTAGCGGCGGGTCGATGTCGAACTCGCCCTCGAACTGCACCGGGAAGGGGTTGGCGTTGCGCACCACCAGCTCGAATGCATAAAGCTGCGGCTTGGGCTGCTGCTGCTTGAGCTCGACCGTCACATTCGCCGTTGCCGGGAATTTGACCTCGACCTCCTCGCCCACAGCCTTGTCGTCGGCGCTCGATTCGTCGATCAGCAGCGACCGCTCGCCCTGCCGCTCGAACAATGCGACCGGCCCGGCGGGGAGCGGCAGACCTAGCCCGTCGCTTTCCTTATTCAGCGCGCGAAACAGGATCTGCGGCGCCCCCGCGTCGCCAAATCCGATCTCGGACTGATACACGATCCGCACCGGAACCGCGTCCTTGGCCAGCATCGCGACCTGCTTCTGCGCCTTGCCCGCGACGGTGGTCCGGTCGGGAATGCGATAGGCTTTCAGGTCGCCCAGATCCTCCTGAACCGCCATCCGCACCCGCGCGCCGGTGACCACAACTTCTTCGCGAGCCATCGGCGGCGCGGCCATGGCAACCGGCGGGGGCGGGGGTGGTGGTGGCGGAGGTGGCGGCGGAATGCCCCCCGCCCCGTCGGGCAGATAGCATTTGAACTCGAATTCATCGGCGCTTTCGAACGGATTGCGCGTGCGACCCGTGGTGCGGTTGACCTTGCCCGCCACCACCATCGTCTCGGCGTCGGCAAAGCTGGTCATGTCGGTGCTCGCCAGCGTGACCCAGGCGAACAGGTCGGCGGTGCGGACCCCCGCCGCGGTGCCGCCGCCGTCGCGCAGCGTGGCGACATAGTTGGCCTGCCAGTCGAATCCCCAGGCGAGATAGGACAAGGTGATCGTCGCGGTCCCGCCCTGCGGCGATTCGGTCTCGACCGACAGGGTCGGCTTCGCCGACAGCCCCTCGGGCACGCCGTCATAGGCAATGGCGTCCTCGGTCGGGCCGCAATTGAGCACCTCGATCCCGCGCTCGGTCTCGACGATCGCCGCACCCGCCGGACCGGAGCGGATAATCGCGCGCTCCTCGACCGCCTTGCCATCGCGCGTGCGGCGCAGCGTCACCGGCCGGGCGAAGCCGCGCCGATACAGGCTCGCCGCCGACAACAGATCGCCGTCCAGATTCTTCTCGCGCACGCCAGCGGGCAGCCCCGTGACGATGGCGCTTTCGGGCAGGATGCCGGACGCAACGCCCTCGAACCGGATCACCGCGCGGCCGGCGGGGATCGTCACCGTCCGCGTCTCGGTAATCAGCGCATAACCGCCCAGATAGCCGAGATCGATCTTCTGATCCGCACCGCGATTGGGCGCGCGATAGATTGTCACCCCGACCGTATCCGGCCCCGCCGACGTCTGCACGCTCTGCGCCCGCACGCCGCCGACCCCGGTCAGCACGGACACGATCAGCAGCAGGACGAGCAGCCGCATCGGCCGCAGCTCAATAACGCGTTTCGAAGGTCGCGGTCAGCGTCGCCTCGCCATTGGCGGGGACGCTCACCTTCCACAGCGCCTCATCGGCATTGATCCGTTCGCTGACCTGGGTCTCGCTGAGGATCTTCGTATCCTTCCACCAACTGTCGAGCCCGCCCTGCGACAGTTCGACCACGATCGCATCGGGCCGCGCATTGGTCAGCGTATAGACCATCGTCGTGCGCCACTTGTTCGATCCCGCGCGCTCGCGCGTCTGGACCACCGATTTGACCTTCACGTCAAACGCCTCGCCGGTCTTGATCGCCAGCCGCGACCCCATCGGGGTGTGCGGAATCGCATTCTCACCGATGAACTGCGGCGCACCGCGCGCGTCACGCATATAGATGCGAACCGTCCCGGCGGGCAGCGCGTCGCCCAGCCCACCCTCTTTCGACGACGAGAAGCGCAGCACGGTATCGACACTGCGCGGCTGATCCTGCCGTCCGAGCCAGGGGTTGCGATAGGCATAGGCCTTGGCCGCCGGCGCGCCCGCGACATCAAGGAAGCTGACCTGTTTCTGCTGGCGCTGCGCGATCGTGGTGCGGCCGGGGATCGGATAGACATAGAAGTCGCCGATCCGCTCACGCCCCGCCGTCTCCGTGCCCGGCACCATCACCGACCCCATGCCGCGCCCGCCACCGCCGACCGCGCCCGCCACCAGGAGCGTATTGGCGTTGGTATAGGTGACGCCGCTATTGTTGGTCAGCGTCAGCCAGCCCTGAACGTCGATCTTGCCCGCCTTCTCGTCGAACAACGCCACATAGTCGGACTTCCAGCCCATGCCGTAGGTCAGGTAGCTGAGCGTCACCGGCCGCGATCCCGCCGCAGCGGCGTCCAGCGTCACCGACAGCGTCGGCCGCGCGCGGAGCGACGGGGGCAGCGACGGGAAGATCACCCGGTCGTCCTTGCCCAACACCTCGATCCGTCCGCCGATCTCGACCACGGTGCCATCATTGTACGCGAGAATCTTGGCCGGCAGGCTCTGCCCGCCGCGCACCACGGTAACGTTCTGACCAACCGCCTTTTCCATCAGCGCTTCGGGCGAGAGCAGGTCGAAATCGAAATTCTGTTCGACGATGGTCGCGCCGGGCGCGGCGATCGTCACCGTCTCCGGCCGGATCTGCCCCGACACATCGGGGAAATCCTGTTTCGACTTGCCGGCGGGCAGACGCATGTCGCGCTTGTCCTGCACCAGCGCCAGATTGTTGTTGTAGATGGTGACCGCGACCTCGCCCTGCGCGGTCTGGCTCAGCGCTGGCATCGCCAGCATCGTCCCGGAAAGCGCGGCTCCGGCCGCAAGCGCCAACGTCATCCGCCGCATCGCATCCCCTTTCGATCTGGTAGCCGCACCATCGCCAACCGGCGCGCCATGTCAACGGTCAAGGGTACCAGAAACGAAAAGGCCGGCCCGTAAGTGACGGACCGGCCTTTGCTTTTTATCGCGGCGATCGGCGCTTATTCGGCAGCGGCCGGTTCGCCCTCGTCCTTCTTCACGCGGCGGCGACGCGGCTTCACCTCGACCACCTCGCCCTCGACGCCCAGCGCGGGGGGCAGCACTGCCGCGATATCGGCACCATGCCCCGCATCGCTGCTTGCCTCCTCGCGGCGCGGTCGACCGCGGCGGGCGCGGCGACCATCCTCGGCCGGGGCTTCGTCCTCGTTCGCAGCGACCGGAGCCACCTCGCCCTCCACGCCGCGCGGCTGACGCTCACGGCGCGCGTCACGATTGTCGCGCTCCCGATTGTCGCGGTTGCGGCCGTCGCGGTCGCCGCGCGGGGCGTTATCCCGGGGAGCCTGATCGCGGTCGCGGTTCGGGCGGCGATCGTTGCGCTCACCTCGATCGGCGCGGACCGGACGCTCGGACTGATCGTCGCCCTCGTCGCCGAACTCGCCGTCCTGGCTGCGATTGCCGTCCTCGCCGTCGAACTCATCCTCGTCGCCGTCGAACTCGTCGCGCTGGCGGCGCTGTTGCGGATTCTGTTCCTCGAAGCGCGAGCGCGTCTCCGCCAGAACGCGGAAATAATGATCGGCGAACTGCAGGTAATATTCGGTGTTCACCCGGTCGCCCGCCATTTGCGCGTCGCGAGCGAGGTTCTTGTATTTCTCAAGCAGCTGCGCGGCATTGCCACGCGCGCGATTGTCAATCCGGTTGCCCTGGTTGGGATTGCCGCCACCCTGCTGGCGCTGGCCTCCACGACCACGACGGCGACCGTTGTTCGCCTGACGATTGTTGATCAACGTCTGTGTGTCCTGTCCTTACTCAATCCGCCATCGGTCAAACAGCGATCCCGGATGCGTGTTACACCGCACGCCGCCACGATCCTTCGGATCGAAACGGCTCCTGCATGGCTGCCGGACAATCAGCAGCGCACATGCCTTGATTTGGGTCGGCGAACCTTTTCAACGATTTAGGTTGCTGGTGCCTGCCCCGGGCTCATCCTTAGCCCGCGCGGCAACATTCTCCAAGCCTTATATTGGTACAGCGCATCGATAGTTCAATTTCGCGGCATTTTTACCGCAACCGCGCGCGGACGCCCGCCCAGGTCATGGTGGAGCACAGGATCGAGCCCTGCATCGCCCATCAGCTGCGACACCACCGCGCTCTGCGTCCAGCCGATCTCCAGCACCGCGATCCCGCCCGGCGCGAGCAGCCGGGGCAGGTCGGGGATGATGCGGCGATAATCATCGAGCCCATCGGCTCCGGCGAACAGCGCGGATGGGGGTTCATGCTCGCGGACCTCCGGCCCCAACTCCTCGGTGATGCCGATATAGGGCGGGTTGCACAGGATCAGGTCGAACTGGCCTGTTAGGCTCGTGGCCCAGTCGCCACGCCGCAGCTCGACCCGTTCCGCCATGCCAAGCGCCTTAGTGTTGCGGCGCGCATAATCGAGCGCGGTATCGGACGCGTCGACCCCGACCCCCGTCGCCTCCGGCCACTCCGCCAGCGCCGCCAGCAGCAACGTCCCCGGCCCGGTGCCAAGGTCGAGTACCCGCCCCGGCCCCGCCGTCCCGGCGAAACGCGCCACCGCCACTTCGATCAGCGTCTCGCTGTCGGCGCGCGGTACCAGCACGCCAGGGCCGACGCCGATCTCGATGGTCCAGAACCCGCGCGATCGAGTGATATAGGCGACCGGCTCATGATTGAGGCGGCGTTGGACCAGCGCATCAAAGCTGGCCGGGGCGGGATCGCCGAGATGCTTCAACAGCAAATCCGGATGCGACACGCCGAGTGCATGGGCCATCAGCAGTTCGGCATCCAGACGCGGCGTAGCGGAAGAGATGCGCGCAGCCGCCTCGGCAATGGCAGCGCGGACGGTCCGGCCGCTCACCCCGCCGCCTTCGTCACCCCGGCCTTGTGCCGGGGTCCACCCAAAGTCTTGGCGCGAAGCAGGAAGCTCGAACGTCGGAAGCGCGGCACCGTGGACCCCGGCACAAGGCCGGAGTGACGACCGTTAGGCAGCCGCTCAGCGTTCACGAATCCAGCGCAGCCAGCCGCTCCGCCTCATCCTCCGCTACCAAAGCCCCGATCAACTCATCCATCTCGCCCTCCAGAATCTCGGGCAACCGGTGCAGCGTCAAATTGATGCGGTGGTCGGTCACCCGCCCCTGCGGGAAGTTATACGTGCGGATCCGCTCCGACCGGTCGCCAGAGCCCACCATCGACTTGCGCGCACCCGAGCGCTCGCTCGCCAGCCGCTCGCGCTCCAGCTCGTACAGCCGCGTGCGCAGCACCTGCATCGCCTTGTCGCGGTTCTTGTGCTGCGAGCGTTGATCCTGCTGGATCACCACAAGGCCCGTCGGAATATGCGTCAGCCGCACCGCCGAATCGGTCGTGTTGACGTGCTGCCCGCCCGCGCCGGACGCGCGATAGATGTCGATGCGCAGATCCTCGTTGCGGATCTCGACATCGTCCTCCT
>CAZWZP010000128.1:0-8402 GCA_964638925.1 uncultured Stakelama sp.
CCATGGCGCGCACCGCCGCGTCGGCATCGACCGCGACCGGGCCGGGCGGCGGCGCGGAATGGCCCATGCCGTAGAGGACATATTGGTAGCTGGCGGCGGGGAAGATTTCGTCCACCGCCGGGAAATCGGCGATCGAGGGCGGTTGGTGCCGCCACAACGTCAGCAGCTCGTTCAGCCGATCCGGGATCGACGCCGGGTCGCGATGCGCGCGCCAATAGGGCTGATCGCGGTGGCTGAGCACATAATGGAGCTTGAGGAACTCGACGATGCGGTCCCAGCGATAGCCGAACAGCGTGTTGAAGCGGCGCGCCTGAATGTCCATCGCCGCGCGATCGGCCGGGAAGCCGTCGATCAGCGCGTCCAGCGACAATTCGATCAGCACGATCGCCGACGCCTCAAGCGGCTCCAGGAACCCGGCCGACAGCCCGATCGCCACGCAATTGCGCTTCCAGAATTCCGCGCGATGGCCGGAGCGGAAGCGCAGCGCGCGGGCACCAAGATCGGCAGGATCGCGGCCGAGATAGCGCGCCAATGTCGCCGCAGCCGCATCGTCATCCGTGAAAGCGGAGGCATAGACGCAGCCGACGCCGCGCCGGGTGGGCAGGCCGATGTCCCAGATCCAGCCCGCGTCATGTGCGGTGGCATCGGTCTGCGACCGGATCGGGCTGGCAGGATCGACCGGCACCTGGACCGCCAGCGCGCGATCGTTGAACAGCACATCGCCGCGATCGATGAAGGGAACGCCGAAATGCCCGTCAATCAGCAACGCGGCATGGCCGGTGCAATCGAGGAACAGGTCGCCGGCAATCGCGCCTTCCTCCCGCGTCAGCACCGCGCGCAGATCGCCGTCAGCGTCGGCGTCCACCCCGGTGACATGCGCGCGCACATGCTGCACGCCCAGCTTGTCGACGCCGTGCCGGGCCAGCAAGGCGGCCAGCTTCGCCGCGTCGAGGTGATAGGCATAGTTGAGCGCAGCGGCATAGCCCGACATCGCCCGCTGGCGCGGGGCGAGGTCGAGGTCGCAGATGCGCGGCTGCACCGACACGGCAGATGCGAACGCCTGGTCCCCGGCGGCATCGTGCCAGCCACGCACCAGCGCGCGGGCGTCTGGATCGACCGGCGGTGTGAAGGGGTGGTAATAGCTGTCGCCGGGCGCACCGGTCGCCCAGCCGATGAAGCGCGACCCCTGTTTGAACGACGCGTCGCAGGCGGTCAGGAACTCCGCCTCGTCCAGCCCGATTGCCTGCAAGGTGCGGCGCATCGTCGGCCAGGTGCCCTCACCCACCCCGATCGTCGCGACATCGGGGGATTCGACCAGGGTGATGGTCGCGCCGGGCACACGCGCGGCGAGCAGACAGGCCGACAGCCATCCGGCGGTTCCCCCACCGACAATGACGATCCGGACCGCTTGCTGCTCCACCGTGGTTTCCGTTTGCTTCAGTGACGCCCCGACTTGTGCATCCCCGATGAAAAAAGGGCCACCCTCGAATGAACGAGGGTGGCCTTGGGGGGGAGGTCAGAAGTTGAAGCGGACGCCGCCCATGTAGCGGGCGAAGCCAGGCTGGGCGAAGGTCACCATATTTTCGTTACGGCGGTGACCGCGGCGCCCTTCGCCGGTCAGGTTGATGCCTTCGACATAGGCGGTGAGTCCGGGGATGAACTCATAGCTGATGCTGGCATCGAACTGGCCATAGGCTTCGACATAGGTCGGGTTCGGGTTGCCGCCGGCGTAGAATTTGTCGCGCCAGTTATACGCGACACGCGCCTGCAGCCCGCCCTTGTCATAGTAAAGGACCGCGTTCGCGCTGTCGCTCAGCCCCGCCAGTGCGAACTGGCCGATATTGGGGTTGGCGGCATTGTCGAACTCGGCGTCGCCACGCACGATCGTGTAGTTCAACTGCGCGCCAAAGCCCGTGTCCCAGAAGGCGTGCTGGATCGCAAACTCAAAGCCATAGAGCGTCGCCGTCTGGTCCGAGTTGAACGGCGTGCCGACGCGGAAATCGACCAGTCCGTCCTCGGGCAGGCCGAAGATGCGGCCTTGGTAATAGCCGTTCACATCAAGGATCGGGTTACCCATCCCGTCGCGTGTGACCTCAACCCCGCTGAAGTTGCGCAGGATGTAATCGCGGATCCGCGAGACATCGGTCGTGCCGCCCAGTGCCGCCTGTGCCGCGCGGAAGCGCGGACCATCGGCCGGATTGCGCAGATCGAATGCCGAACGCTCCACTTCCTGCGAGTTGATGAAGTTCTTCACCTTCTTGCGGAAATAGCCGGCCGAGACATAGCTGGCGGGGGCGTAGTACCATTCCAGCGACACGTCGATGTTGCGCGACAGGAACGGCACCAGGTTCGGGTTGCCCTGAAGCCCGCCACCACCGGCGATGCCGAACTGACGGTTGAGCGTCAGGCCGCCCTGCAGACTGTTATAGTCGGCGCGGGTGATGGTGTGGCTGTAGGACGCACGGAACTTGACGTTCTCGATCGGCTCGATGTCGAAATCGACCGCCGGGAGCCAGTTGTCGTAGCTGCCCTTGGTGGTCAGGAAGTCGCTGGCGGTGCCATAGTTGATGTTGAACTCACCCGCCGCGTTCCACGACGTGCCGGTCGGGATCGGCGTCAGCGATGCCGATGCGATCGTCGTCTGGTCATAGCGGACACCCGCGATCAGGTGCGCATCGCCCGCGCCGACCTGAAACTTGGTGTTCACCTGAAGGAAGGGCGAGATCGTCTTTTCCTGGATCCGCCGATCGGTTTCATAGGGCGCAAGACAGCCATTGGCACCGCCACAGACGCCAAAGCGGCTGTTCAGGATGCTGACCATCCGTTCAAAGTCGAACCGGTAATAGGCCGGGATGATCCCAGAATCCGCGCCGGTCAGGCCCGGAAACTTGTCGGGCAGCGTCACCCGGTCGAACAGGTCGTCAGGCAGGTCGGCAGCGGTACCGATGCCGCCCCACGTATCGTTCTGGACGAAGCCATAGGCCGACCGCACCTTGTTCTCGACATAGGAGAAGCCGAAGTCGATCGAGTCGAGGAAGCTGCCGTCATGGTCGTAGCGACCGTTCAGCTGAACCTGGTTGATCTCGTCCTTGAAGTAAGCATTGCGGAACGAGTTGCCGGTCGCGGTGATCAGCGCTGGGTTGAGCGCGTCGATCCCCGACTGCATCGTGTAGGACAACACTGGCAGCTGCTTGGTGAAATCGACCGTCTGTGAAGCGACGCCAAAGATCGCGGAACCGACCGAGGTGCTGGAGCCATATTTGTTCGTCGGCTTCGATTCCGCGGTCGAATGGTGCGCGTCGAGCGTGATCGTGACGCCGCCCGGGGCTTCCCATTTCAGGTTGCCGCCGAACGACTTGTTCTCCGACTGGTTCGCCGTCAGCGAGCCACTGTAGGACAGATCCTTACCCGGGCCGAACCGCTCGGTGTAGAAGACCGGACCGGCGGCGGGGCCGTCAGTCCATTCGGACGAGGTATCGCCGAAGTTGAACCAGATGCCGACGCTGCTGTCGCGCGCTTCGACGCGGTTGCGCGAATAGGTGAAGTCGAACGTCGCGGTCAGCGCATCGGTCGGGCGGACCTGCAGCACGACCTGGCCGTTGATGCGCTCACGCTCGATATCGGTGAGGTTGTAGGCCGCGCTCTGCGGGACTTCATACACCTCGTTCGGACCCGGGCGGTTGATGACGTTCGGCCCCTCCGGCCCGAGCGTGCCCCAGTCATTCTCATTGCCCAGGAACGAATTGCCAAAGCCGACCGAGCCGGTGTTCACGCTGGCGTTGCGCTTCTGGTAAATGCCGGAGATGAGGATGCCGAACTGATCCTCGTTGCCGAAGGTCGTGCTGAACACGCCCGACACTTCGGGGGTGATCTGGTCCTCGCCATTCATCGACGTGTCGAGCACGCCCTTGGCCGAAATCGACCCGCGCATACCCGGCCGGTCGAGCGGACGCGGCGTCTTGATGTTGATGGTCGAGCCAATACCACCCGAGGCGACGGCGGCGCGGCCGGTCTTGTAGACCTCAACCCCGGAAATGCCTTCCGAAGCCAGGTTGGCAAAGTCGAACGAGCGTGAGGCCGGCGCGCTGGCACCGTCACCCAGCGTGGACGTCGGCATCTGGCGACCGTTGAGCGTGACCAGATTATACTCCGGGCCGAAGCCGCGCACGGTGACGGTCGAGCCTTCACCATTAGAGCGGTCGATCGACACACCGGTAATGCGCTGAAGCGATTCGGCGAGGTTGGTGTCAGGGAACTTGCCGATATCTTCAGCGGAGATCGCATCGACCACGCCCTGCGCGTCGCGCTTGATATCCACCGCCGCCTGAAGGCTGGCGCGGATGCCGGTGACGACGATTTCCTCGCCCTCATCGACCGGTGCAGCCGCTTCAGTTTCCTGTGCAAATGCCGGCGCGGTCGCGAGCGCCAGCGTCGAAACGCCGATCACCAGTCGCGAAAGCGCGCGCGCCTTAAGGTCACGCATTCCCCAATCCTCCCCATCGAGCGGCACGCCATTCGTGCTCGCGTTGAGAACGTTCACTTGAACCCGTTGTACAACGTTGTCAAGCCGGGTCCGGCATGGCATTCAGATGGTGAAAGCCCGCAAATCCGCTATTGTGAACGTTCTCAATCTATGCTGTCTGAATAGCCGGTGCAGCTGGCGGAGAAACGCGCGGCGCATATGTCTGGAGGGGGAATTTCGATGTCGAGGATGATCGCCGCACTCTTGTCTGCGGCCGCAATCGGCGCATTTGCGACCAGCGCCGGCGTCGCGCAACAGGCTCCGAAGACTTCGGCCAAGTCTGCCGCCACGCCCAAACAGGCGCGCGCCCGTGCCGATGCGATCGTTGCCAAGCTGACGCTCGATGAGAAGATCGCGCTGGTCCACGGCCTGTTCCCGCCGATGGCCGACGGCAAGACGCAGGACGAGTTGATTCCCTCGGCGGGCCATATTGACGGCGTACCGCGCGTCGGCATCCCCATCGTCCGCGAAAGCGATGCCTCGCTCGGCGTTGCGAATCAGGTTGAGCAGCGCAAGGGCGATGTCGCGACCGCCCTGCCCTCCAGCCTCGCCACCGCCGCGAGCTTCGATCCCGAAATTGCCCGCGCGGGTGGCGCGATGATCGGGGCGGAGGCCCGCGCCAAGCGCTTCAACGTCCTGCTCGCCGGCGGCGTCAACCTGACGCGCGACCCATGGGGCGGGCACAATTTCGAATATCTCGGCGAAGACCCGCTGCTCGCGGGCGAACTCGGCGGCGCGCATATCGCGGGGGTGCAGTCGAACCGCATCGTATCGACCATCAAGCATTTCGCGCTCAATGCGCAGGAGACGGGCCGCATGGTGCTCGACGCGCAGATCGACGAGGCGGCGCTGCGCGAAAGCGACCTGCTCGCCTTCCAGATCGCGATCGAGAAGGGCAAGCCCGGATCGGTGATGGCCGCGTACAACAAGGTCAACGGCCATTGGGCGTCGGAAAACGCATTCCTGCTCAACACGGTGCTCAAGCGCGACTGGAACTATCCCGGCTGGGTGATGAGCGATTGGGGCGGGGTCCACACCACCGTCAAGGCAGCGAATGCCGGGCTCGACCAGCAATCGGGCCAGGAGCTCGACAAGGCGATGTTCTTCGACGCGCCGCTGAAAGCTGCAGTCGAGAAGGGCGATGTGCCGATGGCGCGGCTCAACGACATGGTCGCGCGCTACCTCACCGGCCTGATCCTGACCGGCGCGTTCGACACGCCGATGCCTGCCGCCGCGCAGCCGATCGACTATGCCGCCAATGCCGAGGTCGCGCAGCGTGCGGCGGAGGCCGGCATCGTGCTGCTCAAGAATGACGGCGGCATCCTGCCGCTGGCTGCGAACGCGAAGAAGATCCTCGTCATCGGCGGCGGTGCGGATGTCGGCGTGCTGTCCGGCGGCGGGTCGAGCCAGGTGCGCTCGGTCGGCGGGGCGCCGATCGAGATTCCGCTGGCCTATGGTGGATCGGCCTCGTTCGCGCGGATCACGTACCACGCCTCCTCCCCGCTCGCCGCGTTGCGCAAGGCGGCTCCGGGCGCGCAGGTCGACTTCACCGATGGTCGCAACATGAATGCGACGCTGGAGGCGGCAGCCAAGGCTGACATCGTCATTGTCTTCGCGACGCAATGGACGACCGAGGCGGACGATGTGCCGAACCTGCGCCTGCCCGACCATCAGGACGCGCTGATCGGCGCGGTATCACGCGCGCAGCCCAAAACCGTCGTCGTGCTGACCACCGGCGGTCCGGTGACGATGCCGTGGATCACGCAGGTCCCGGCTGTGGTTCAGGCCTGGTACCCCGGCCAGCGCGGGGGCGAGGCGATTGCCAATATCCTGACCGGCAAGGTCAATCCCTCGGGCCGCCTGCCGATCACCTTCCCCGTGCGTGAGGCGCAGGCGCCCCGTCCCACCCCGGTCGGCCTCGACCTGCTCACCGGACTTGAGCGCGATGCCGCGTCCAACCCGGCGGCGGCCGGCGATTTCAGCCTCAAGACCTTCCCGGTCAAATATCAGGAGGGCAGCGATGTCGGCTATCGCTGGTACGAACGACAGGGCAACAAGCCGCTCTTCGCCTTTGGCCATGGCCTGAGCTACACCAGCTTCAGCTATGGCCAGCCGCAGGTCACCGGGGGCAAGAAACTGACCGTCAGCTTCACCGTCACCAATAGCGGCGCGCGCGCCGGGGCGGATGTGCCCCAGCTCTATGTGACCCGCGAAGGATCGGGAAAGCCGATGCGGCTCGCGGCGTTCCAGCGCGTGACGCTCAACCCCGGCGAATCGCGCCGCGTGACGCTGACCGCCGAGCCGCGCATCCTGGCCGATTACGACACCAGCCTGCCCGGCTGGCGGATTGCGGGGGGCAGCTATCGCGTCGCCATCGCCCGCGATGCGACGGATCGGTCGATGACGCTCACCACGACGCTCGACGCGGCGACGATGAAGCCCTAGCCATCGGAAAACGGGCGCTCCGACGCGTCCGAGATGGTGGAGCGGGTGACGGGCGATCAGACGGCAGGCGGCGCAGCACGGCGCGGGATGGGCTTCATCCTGCTGGTCGCGCTCGCCAATGCCGGGGGCGTGATCGCCTTCCTCCCGCTGCTCAGCCTGTTGCTGCCGGTCAGGATCGCGGAGATTGCGGGCGACGCGCGTATCGGCCTGTTCACCGCCACGGTCATCGCCGGGGCCATCGCCGCAAGCCTGTCCAACATCGCGTTCGGATGGGCGAGCGACCGCGCGCTCGCCCACGGTCGTGGGCGGCGACCTTGGGTCGTTCTGGGCCTTGCCCTGCTCGCGCTGTCTTTCGTGGCGGTCGCGCTGGCGCAAACGCCCGCGACGATCATCCTTGCGATCATTCTGTTCCAGATCGCGGTGAATGCGCTGCTGTCCCCCATGTTCGCGATCATGGCGGACGAAGTTCCGGGCGCGCAGATGGGGCTGGCGGGCGGACTGATCGCGCTTGGTTCCCCGCTCGCCTCTGCAGTCGGCGCGCTGATGATCGGGTTAGGCCTTGCCGGGGACGGCGCACAGCTCGGCTTCGTCTTCGCGGCGGTGCTGATCTGCGTCGTGCCGTTGCTGCGCGTGCCAGCCCGCCTCGCGGCACCCGAAACCGCCAGCGCCCCGCCGCGACTGCTCGGACACGATCTGGCCATCGCCTGGGCCTCGCGTCTGCTCGTCCAGATCGCGGGCAACGTACTCTCGCTCTATCTCGTCTATTACTTCATCAGCATCGACCCCGACCTCTCCGCCGCCAAGCAGGTCGGCCCGATCGGCCAGTTGATGACGATCGCCTACCTGCTGCCATTGCCCGTCGCGGTGCTGCTGGGGCGCTGGTCCGACCGGATCGGCCGGCGCAAGCCCTTCCTGCTCACCGCCGCAGCGATCGCCGCCATCGGTCTGTTCGGCCTAGCCCTGGCGCGTGACTGGGCGATCGCCGCCCCGGCCTTCGCACTCTATGCGATGGGTTCGTCGGTGTTCCTCTCGATCCATTCGGGCTTTGCGATGCAATTGCTGCCCAGCCCGGACCATCGCGGGCGCGATCTCGGCCTCATCAACCTCACCAACACCTTGCCCGCCCTGCTCGGCCCCGCCCTGGCCTGGGCGCTGGCGACGCCGCAAGATTTTGGCGCGGTGATGCTCCTTCTCGCCGCCCTGACCCTGCTCGGCGGCGGGCTGGTGCTGGGTATCCGGCAGCAGCGCTGAGCTGCACCGAAGAAAAATCGAAACAGCGCGCGAATTTACCGGCGATCCCGGTTGACAGCCCCCGGACGCAACCGTAGACGCCCTCGCCTACCCCGTGCCCAGATGGCGGAATTGGTAGACGCACCAGCTTCAGGTGCTGGCGATCGCAAGGTCGTGGAGGTTCGAGTCCTCTTCTGGGCACCAG
>CAZWZP010000129.1:0-7007 GCA_964638925.1 uncultured Stakelama sp.
TGGTGTATTTCTTGGCGATCGAGATCACGAGGCGCAGATTGGCCTCGACCATCTCCTTCTTCGCGATACGTGCCTCGCGTTCGCCCTTTTGCACCATGTTGACGATGCGACGGAATTCACCCAGCGCCATGCCGGTCTGCTGGCTGATCTCCGACACCTCGACGCGGATCCGATCGACTGCGGCGGTTTCGTTCTCGACGAACGCCTTCCACTTCTTGTCGAGACCGCCGACCGATTCGAGCCAGTTCTCGTCCATCTCATGATCGACATAGCGATCGAGGAAGTCCTTGCGGCTGACCTTGTGGCGCTCGGCGAGGCGCAGCATCTGGCCACCCAGCGCGGTCAGGCGGCGGTTATAGCTGTAGAGCTGATCGACCAGATATTCGATCTTGGCGTTGTGGAACTGGACGCTCTCGACCTCGGCGGTCAGCTCCTCGCGCAGCTTGTGATATTTCTTCTCGTCCGACGCACTCAGCTCGCCGCCCGCCGCCATCGCGTCGAGCCGGTTCTGCTGAACCTTGCTGAACTTTTTATAGATTGCGGTGATGTTGGCGAAACGCTCCAGCGCCTGGGGCTTGAGCGTCTCTTCCATCTGCGCGAGGCTGAGGGTATTGTCCTCCTCCTCTTCGTCCGAGATGCGCGGCGCGCGGCGCTCGGTCAGCTCATCATCCTCGTCCGCAGGCGCCTCTTCGGGCTCTTCCTCTTCCTTGAAGCTCGCGCCGGCCGTCTTTTCGCTGATCTCGCCGCTATCGTCGGCTTCGGCGCCTTCGACCTGCTCGGCCGACGGACCCTTGGACAGCATCGCGTCGAGATCGAGGATCTCGCGCAGCTGCATCGTGCCCTCGTTGAGCGCGTTCGACCAGCCGATGATTGCGTTGAAGGTGATCGGCGATTCGCACAGGCCCAGGATCATCGTGTCCCGACCGGCCTCGATCCGCTTGGCGATGGCGATCTCGCCCTCGCGGCTGAGCAGCTCGACCGCGCCCATCTCGCGCAGATACATGCGGACGGGGTCGTCGGTGCGGTCGACAACCTCCTTCTTCTTCGCCATTTCAAAGGCGGGTTCGTCGTCCTTGCCCTCGGCATCGACCTCGTCCGGGGTGTCGTCTTCGGGCTGGTCGTCCTCGCCGACATCCTCGTTCTCGACGACGTTGACGCCCATGTCGCTGAGCGCGGACATGACGTCTTCGATCTGTTCGGAGGTGAACTGGTCCTGCGGCAGCATCTCGTTGAGCTGGTCCACGGTGATATAGCCGCGCTTCTTCGCGCGGGCGACCAGCTTCTTGATCGAGCCTTCGTTGAGATCGATCAGCGGAGCGTCACCGGTTTCCGTGGGTTCCGCACCGTCTGCCATATTTGCCTTAGCCATCGACTGCCTTTGAAATCATATGGCGGCAATTATACGCCGCCCTAATCACCTAATTACGCTTCGTCCGCAAGCATCAGATTGGCGAGCCGCATTTCCAGCTCTGCCTTGCGCTTGACCAGTGCCACTTGACGCTCGAACGCCTCATCGCTGAAACGCGCCTGCACCGCCGCGGTTGCCTCTGCCAACGCTGCTTCGACTTGAGGCCGCGCTGCCAGCACCGCGATCGCTTCGCCAAGGTCGAGCGCGGCTCGTCCCGCATCCCATTCCTTCTGAGTGAAGGTGAAGGGAAGCTGGTCGGCGCGCAGCAACTCTGCTGCTTGTGAATCGAAACCGGACGCCGCCAATATGGTACGCAACCGCGCGCTATCAAGCGCCCGATCCTCCAGCGCGACATCGACCACCGCCTCAAATAGCCGTCCGAGCGCGCCATCGGCATGGGCGAGGCTGGTTAGCGTTTCGACATGGCGCGCGATTTCAGCAGGGTGGCGGATCAGCCCGGCGAGCACCGCCTTGGCCAGCACCCGGTCGATGCCGCCGCTGCCGACCGCCTGCACGGCGGGGCTCGGCGGGGGTTCGGGCGACTGCCAGCGCTGGCCGGGCTTGAACGGGCCGCGGTTCTGGTTCCGGGGCGTGAAGGTCCGCGGGGGAGGGGCGAAATGTTCGTCGACCCGGCGGCGGAACTCGTTGACATATTCGTGGCGGACATTGCCGTCCTGAATCGTCGCGGCGAGATCGGACAGGCGGCGTTTGAGGCCGGCACGTGCTTCGGGCGTGTCGACTGGCTCCGCCGCAAGCTCATGCTGCCACAGCCGGTCGGCGAGCGGCTGGGCCGATGCGAGCAGTGCCTCGAACGCCTTTGATCCTGCACTGCGGACAAGATCGTCGGGGTCCTGTCCCGGCGGGAGGGTGACAAAGGCGAGGCTGCGGCCCGGTTGAAGCAGGGGGAGGGCGCGGTGCGCGGCACGGATCGCGGCCTTTTGTCCGGCATTGTCGCCGTCGAAGGACAGGTATGGCACATCGGCCATGCGCCACAGCCGCTCAAGCTGGGTCTCGGTCATCGCGGTGCCGAGCGGGGCGACCGCCTCACCGAACCCGGCCTGTGCCAATGCGATTACGTCCATATAGCCCTCGACCGCGATCACCCGCCCGGCCTTGCGCGAGGCGGCGGAAGCGCGATCGAGATTGTAGAGCGTGCGGCCCTTGTCGAAGAGCGGGGTTTCGGGGGAGTTGAGATATTTCGGCTCGCCGTCGCCGATGATCCGCCCGCCAAAGCCGATGACGCGACCGCGCGCGTCCTTGATCGGGATCATCAGGCGGCCGCGGAAGCGGTCATAAGGCTCCTTGCCCTCGACCTGGATCAGCAGCCCCGCCTCGATCAGCATCGCGTCGCAATAGGATTTGAGCGCTTCACGCAGTTTCGTGCGCGAGTCGGGGGCATAGCCCATGCCGAAGGTGCGCGCGGTATCGGCGCTGACGCGGCGACGTTCGAGCAGCGCGCGCGCCTCGGCCCCGGCGATGCCGTGGAGCTGCTCGGTGTAGAATTTGGCGGCGTCGGCCATGACCTCATGCAGCCCCCTGGCCCGCTCGGCGCGCTGCGCGGCGCGTGGGTCATCCTCGGGCATGTCGAGCCCGGCGGCCTGCGCGAGTTCCTTGACCGCATCGATGAAGGGCAGACCGTTATGCTCGGTCATCCAGCGGATCGCATCGCCATGCGCGCCGCAGCCGAAGCAATGAAAGAAGCCCTTTTCGTCGTTGATCGTGAACGACGGGGTTTTCTCATTATGGAAGGGGCAGCACGCCTTGTACTCACGGCCGGCGCGGGTGATCTTCACGCTGCGCCCAATCAGGGTTGATAGCGTGGTGCGGGCGCGCAGCTCGTCGAGAAAGGCGGGGGTGAGGCTCATCGTACGCTGTTGGACATGCCCAAGCCCGGGGCGGGCTGCAAGCGGGGGCGCGTGGTCAGAGCGATGCGACGGTTTTGAGGAAGGCGGCGATCTTGGCCGCGTCCTTGACCCCCGGCGCGCTTTCGACGCCGGAAGAGACGTCGACTAGCCGGGCGCCGCTGGTCGCGACCGCTTCGGCGACATTGGCGGCGTCGAGGCCGCCGGACAGCGCCCAGGGCAGGGGGTGGTCGAAGCCCTGCAATAGCGTCCAGTCGAAGCGGAGGCCCATGCCGCCGGGGAGCTTGGCGTCCTCGGGCGTCTTGGCGTCGTAGAGGATGCGCTGCGCTGCGCCGCGATAGGCGTGGGCGGTGTCGAGATCGGCGCGGGCCTTGACGGCTACCGCTGCCCAGACCGGGAGGCGCGTGCGCGCGCCGATCGCGGCGGCGCGTTCGGGGGTGGCGCGGTGCAGCTGGATCGCGTCGAGCCGGGCGGAGCGGATCGCCTGATCGAGCAGCGCATCCTCAGGATCGACGAAGACGCCGACGCGCTGGACCGCATCCGGTACCTGTGCGGCCAGCGCGGCGGACTGGTCGAAGGTGACGTGGCGCGGGGAGGGGGGAAAGAAGACGAATCCGACATGGCTTGCCCCGCCTGAAATCGCGGCGTCGAGCGTCGCGGCGGTGGACAAGCCGCAGATCTTGGCTGTGACGGGCATCGCGGGTGGCAATCGGCTCCGCGCGGGGCTTTGGCAAGCGGAAGTTGGCGCGCGGGGGCATCATCCACCGCGCGGCCAAGCATCCTGCTCTTATTTCTCGAATTCGCGGACCAAAGCGTCGAACAGGCGGACGCCGTAGCCGCGTGCGCCCTTCGGGACCGTCGGCAGCGATTCGTCGGCGCCATCGACTCCGGCCATGTCGATATGCGCCCATGGCGTCGGCTGGGGCGTCAGGAAGCCGATGAAATGTGCGCCCCGCCCGGCGCCGGGGCCAGACTTGGTGGTGCCGTTGGCGATGTCGGCGATCGGCGATTCCATGTCCTTGGCGTAGCTGGGATGGAGCGGGAGCCGCCATACCGGCTCGCCCGATGTCGTCGCGGCGGTCTGGACCCGTGCCGCCAGCGCCTCGTCACGCGCGAACAGACCGGCATAATCGTCGCCGAGCGCGGTGATGACGGCACCGGTCAGCGTTGCGATGTTGACGAGGGCGGCGGGCTTGTAGCGATCGATCGCATACTGGTTGGCGTCGGCCAGGACCATGCGGCCCTCGGCGTCGGTGCTGATGATCTCGATCGTCTGGCCGTTCATCGTGCGGACGACGTCGCCGGGGCGCGAGGCGTTGCCGCCGGGCATATTCTCCGCCAGCGCGGCGATGCCGACGACATTGGCCTTCGCCCCGCGCTTGGCAGCGGCGTAGACGCCGCCCATTACGGCAGCGGCGCCGGCCATGTCGCCCTTCATCTCGCCCATGCCCGCGCCGGGCTTGAGGCTGATGCCGCCGCTGTCGAAGGTGATGCCCTTGCCGACCAGCGCGAGCGGGGCGGCGCTACCGGCGCCGCTATATTCGACGATCAGCATCCGCGCGGGATGGCGTGACCCGGCCGAGACCGAGAGGATCGAGCCCATGTTCCGTTTCCGCATCTCGGCTTCGTCGAGCACGGTGATGCGCACGTTCGGCACGCCGGCGAACTGGGCGCGCACCGTGGCGACGAAGCTGTCGGGGGTCTTGGCGTTGGAGGGCAGGGTGATGAGGTCGCGGGCCATGCGCGCGCCGTCGGCGACGCCGGCCAGCTCGCGGGTGTAGGTCGCTTCGCCGGTCGCGGCGACGATGGTCAGCGGCTGGACGGCGGGGGCAGTGACGCCGCTCTTGAGCTTGTCGAAGCGGTACTGGCCGAGGCTGGCACCGAGTGCGACATGCGCGGCGGGGTCGGTGGCGGTGCCGGACAGGGTGCCGGCGAGGATCGCGACCGGCTGGCGGTTGTCGCGGGTTTCCTGCGCCGCGCGGCCGCCGAAATCGGCGAGTGCGGCGGCGTCGAGCTGACCTGTGGGGACGCCGATCAGGACGATGCGGTGATATCCGCCGACGCCGTAGAGCGAGAGCGTCTTGTCCGGTGCGGCCTTGAACGCGGCCGTTTCGACGGCGCTGGTGACGGCGGGGCGGAGGGCGGCGGGGACGTGGCTGAGGTCGGTCGGACCCGCCATCGGGATGACCAGCACGCCGTCGGTCGGCGCGACGGTGGCGAAGCGGATCGGGCGTTCGGCGCTGTTGGTGCGATCGCTGGCGCTGACGCCGGTGCCGATGGGGGCGCGCTCGGATTGGGCGAGCGCCGGGGTGGCAGACAGAATCGTGGCGGCAAGCAACAGGACGCGCATCAATCGAAACTCCCTGATCTACTGTAATATAGTCTCATGGGTAACGGCTCTGCCTGCCCAGGGCAACCGCGTCAGGGCGCGAGCAGCTGGACCAGCACCGCTATGGTCAGCGGTGGATCGACGGGGAGCGGACGAGGTCACGCTCGTACCAATGGGCCATATCCGGCGACTTCACCCTCAATCGCAGCGGGGTCATGACTGGGCGGCAGCTATTGAGACCGGCGATACAGCCCGAATGTAGCCTTGCAGAGCATGTAATCTTCGCGCGGTGCCAAGGCACACACGCCCTGTGTCACGGCCTGACAGAAGCTGAACTCTGCCCGCACCGGGGTTAGCGCGCAAAGTCCCGTTGTTAGCGCGCGGCACAGCGAGTATTTGTCGCGCGGCGCGCTGACGCAGTTGTTGGACACGAGGGCCTCGCAAAACTGGGTCATGTCGGACGCAGCATATCGGCAATCCTGTTTCTGGATCGCCATGCAGAACCGGATCTGGCGATCAGATTCGACCGTGGCGCAATCCGTCCGCGTCGCTTCGCTGCCTTGATGAAAGGCAAGCAGGACAACGCCAGGTGCGACTGATCCCGAGCGATCGACTGCCCCCACAGTGGGCGCGGCGCATATCGCCAAAACGGTCAAGATGGCCGATAGATAGCGCATCGCAAACTCCTCGGACCGATGGGAAAAGAATTTATTCCAAAGTTCAACGCCTTTTCAAGGACGGAGGGCTGGCATCGAAGGCTATGACAGCGATTTGACCAGTACCGCCATGGTCAAGGGCGGATCGACGCGGATCGGAAAAGGTCGCGTCTCGGGCGAGCGGGCATAGCCGTGGCGCAGATACCAGGCGATCAGTTCGACGCGGCGGTCGATCACCGTCATCTCGATGCGGGTGGCGGCAAACGTCTCGCGTGCGGTGGCCTCGGCGGCGGCGATGAGCTGCTTGCCAAGGCCGCGTGCCTGAAGTTCGGGATCGACGCAGAGCAGGCCGAGATAGGCGAGGCCGTCGTCGCGGCTGGCGATGTTGACGCAACCGAGGATGGTGTCGCCGTCCACTGCCATCAGCAACCGGCTGTCGGCGTCGATCAGCGTGGCGAGCGTTTCCAGATCGGTGCGCGAATCGCTGAGCAGGTCGGCCTCATGCGTCCACCCCTGCCGCGCGGAATCGCCGCGATAGGCACGCTCGACCACGGGGTGGAGGCGGGGGAGGTCGGTGAGGGTAGCGGGGCGGATTTCGATCATTTCTACTCCGTCACCCCGGGCTTGAACCGGGGTCCCGCTATTTTGGCGGCGGGGAAGAAGAAGCTGGGCCCCGGATCAAGCCCGGGGTGACGAATGGGGTCAGAGCGTCGCCTCGATCTCGCGCGCGGCGAGGTCGGGGTCTTCCGCCT
>CAZWZP010000129.1:7017-8299 GCA_964638925.1 uncultured Stakelama sp.
CCGATGATGAGGATCGCCGCGCCGGCGTCGAGCGCGGCGCGGGGGGTGACGACGCGTTTCTGGTCGCCGCTGACCCCATGAGCGGGGCGGACGCCGGGGACGACGAAGAAGCCGTCTTTCCATGCGGCGTGCGCGGCCTTCACTTCCTCGCCCGAGCAGACGATCCCGTCGACGCCCGCCGATTTGGCAAGTTCGGCGAGGCGGACGACCTGCTCATGCGGATCTGGGGACAGGCCGATCGAGGTGAGGTCATTGGCGTCGAGGCTGGTGAGCATCGTCACGGCGACGACCTTGGTGCCGGTCGGTGCGGCGGCCTTGGCATCCTCCAGCATCGCGCGGCCGCCCGATGCGTGGACGGTGATGATTGCGGGTTCGAGCGGGCGGAGCGCCTGCACCGCCTTGCCCACCGTGTTGGGGATGTCGTGGAATTTGAGGTCGAGGAAGATCGGCAGGCCGATATCGGCCATTTCGTGCACGCCGTGACGGCCGTTCGCCATGAAGAACTCAAGCCCGAGCTTGATCCCGCCGACATGGTGGCGGACGCGGGTCGCGATCGCCTTGGCGCGTTCGATGTCGGGCGTGTCGAGGGCGACGTAGATCGGGCTCATGGCGTGACCAATGGGGGAGCCGACGGAGCTTCGGGCGGAGTGTCGAGATCGCCGGGATCGGTGGCGACGATCGGCGCAGGCGGAACGGTGGGAGCCGGGCGTAGGTCATCCACAGTTCGCTCCAGCATCGCGATCCGGCTGCGCAGCCGCCAGCGGATAGTGTGGTGGATGGCCAGCATCGGCACCAGCCCGCCCAGATAGACCACGAACAGCAGGAAGGGCAGGTTCACGTCGGCGATCAGCCCGCTCCACAGATGGATTTCGACCGGATGCCAGTTGGTCACGGCAAACGCGGCCGCGAGACCGAGGATCAGGAACCAGAACAAAGCCTTCAGAAACTGCATCCGCCACGATCACCCAAATTGCACTGACCCAGCTTTAGGACGGCGATGCGCGCTTGGCGAGTCTCAGCCGATTTCCTTGCGCAGCTGGGCAAACAGGCCGGGTACTGCCTTGAGCCTGGGCTCCTCTTCATCGAGGATCGCGAGGAACAGCTCGCGCTTGATCGTGGTCACGCGGCCGGCGGCGAGCCGCGCGCCGGGGGGCAGGGTCGAC
This sequence comes from uncultured Stakelama sp., assembly GCA_964638925.1. GTDB lineage: Bacteria > Pseudomonadota > Alphaproteobacteria > Sphingomonadales > Sphingomonadaceae > Sphingomonas. The sequence goes on from CAZWZP010000129.1 coordinate 8,181, forward strand.
AGGATGATGTCGACCAGCCGGTCCGCACCGTGGAGACGGCCCCAGAGATAGTCGTTCTCGCGATAGGCGCGGCGGAAAAAGGCGCCGATCCTGATGGCGTGCGCGACGAATACGTGGCG
>CAZWZP010000130.1:0-1847 GCA_964638925.1 uncultured Stakelama sp.
CGGCTGGGCCTGCCCGAGCGGACGACGCCGCACGCGCTGCGCCACAGCTTTGCGACGCATCTGCTGGGGCGCGGGGCGGACCTGCGCGCCTTGCAGGAGCTGCTCGGCCATGCCAGCCTGAGTTCGACGCAAATCTATACGGCGGTGGACGCGGCGCATCTGCTCGACGTCTATCGCAACGCCCATCCGCGGGCGTGAAGGCGGAACTCTTACCCGGCTCGCTCATTGGCGATGCGAGCCTTTGCAACAGGAGACCAAGGATGATCCGGACCGGCTGCGCGATTGCCGCACTTGTGCTGACCGCTGCGTGTGGTGGCGCGGAGACGACCAACACGGCCATGCCCGCCAACGATATGATGATGGGCAACGCGGTGCTGCCGGTCGAGAATGGCAGTGCCGCCGCCGAGAGCGCGACCGCCGTGCTGGCCAAGGCCGATCGCAGCGCCGCAGGCAGCGCGGTTGCGACCGCCACCGCCGAAGGACTCGCGGTCACCGTCTCCGTTACCGGCATGACGCCGGGCGAGCATGGCGTGCACGTCCATATGACCGGCAAGTGCGACGCGCCCGATTTCACGACCGCCGGCGGTCACTGGAATCCGACCTCAACGCAGCACGGCCTCGACAATCCGCAGGGCGCCCATGCCGGCGACATGCCCAATCTGAACGTCGCCGACGATGGCACCGGCACGCTGACCTTCACGCTGCGCTCGGGCACGATGGCGCAGTTGCTCGATGCCGATGGGTCGGCGTTCGTGGTCCATGCCGGCAAGGACGACCAGAAGACCGATCCCTCGGGCAATAGCGGCGACCGCGTCGCGTGCGGCGTGTTCGCGGCTGGGTAACTGTCCTTACGCGCCGGTCAACGCATAGCGCGCGACCGGCGCGTAGCTTGCGCCGCCATGGCCGAGGCGGCTTTCGTACAGCGTCATGTGCTCGATCACGAACTCCGGGCTGGTCAGCGCGGCGTGGCGGGCGAGGAAGCCATCGACCGGTCCCGCCGATCCTGAAAGCCGCGCCAGTGTGATGTGCGGGACATAGGCGCGATGTTCGGGTTCGAGGCCAATCGCGATCATCGCGCGGTCGATTTTCTTGTGCAGTGCCGCCAGCGGATCGCGCGGCGCGACCCCGGCCCAGAGCGCGTTGGGGCGGCCCTTGGTCTCGAACGTCCCGCATCCGTCGAGCCGAAGCGCAGGCAGGTCGGCGCGGATTGCGGAGAGCGTGCTCGCGACATCGTCGGCGGTGCGCGAATCAACCTCGCCGATGAAGCGATGTGGAGCTGGTCGTCATCCTGCCAGCGTGCGCCCTCGACCCCGTCCATCAGGTCGATCAGGCAGTCGCGAATCGCGGTCGGTGGGCGCAGGGCGACGAACAGGCGGTACATAGGCTGGCGATTAACCCACTTCGTCAGACTCGGCGATGCCGGTTTTCCTTGAAACTCACCGGCAGAACCATGATATTCGATCACATCCGGGCGGCCGATATCCAGAGACCGCCGGGCAAAGGAGTTTGAGATGGCTAACTGGTCTGACCCCCACTCGACCGCCGCGCCGTACGCGACGGCCGCAGGTACGCGGGATGCTGCCGCGTATGATGCGGGGCTGCGGTCCTACATGCTTTCGGTTTACAACTATATGGCGTCGGGCGTGCTGCTCAGCGGCATCGTCGCGCTGATGTTCGCCTGGGGCGGTCGCGACTCGATCGCGGCGTCGGTCTTTTCCAGCGGCGGACCGCTGGTTTGGCTGATCATCCTGTCGCCGCTGGCGATCGTGTTCGCTATGAGCTTTGGGCAGAACAAATTCTCGACGCCCGCGCTGCAGGGCATGTTCTGGAGCTTCACGGTGCTGATG
>CAZWZP010000130.1:1858-3758 GCA_964638925.1 uncultured Stakelama sp.
CTCTCGACCCTGCTGCTGCGCTACACCGGGACGTCGGTGGCGCAGGCATTCTTCGCCGCCGCTGCCGGTTTCGCGGGCCTTAGCCTCTATGGCTACACGACCAAGAAGGACCTGTCCGGCATGGGCAGCTTCCTGATCGTCGGCCTGATCGGCATCATCGTCGCGTCGATCATCAACATCTTCACCCAGTCGAGCACCATGTCGCTGATCATCAGCATCGCGGGCGTGCTGATCTTTGCGGGTCTGACGGCGTATGACACGCAGCGGATCAAGAGCATGTATCAGTATGTCGCCGGCACCGACATGGTCGGCAAGGCCGTGATCATGAGCGCGCTGACGCTGTATCTGGACTTCATCAACATGTTCCAGTTCATCCTCAGCATCATCGGCACCTCGCGCGACTGATCGCTGCGTCAGCACTGACATTCGGGAAGGCCCGGCCAGCGATGGCCGGGCCTTTCTGCGTTTCGGAGACGGAACGCAGCGGATGCGGCGCGCGTTTTGCAGGTCCACCCCTATGGGAGCAGGACTATGGACGACGACAAGAATCGCGGCGATGCCGGGACCGACGAGAGTATTGCGGAACGGCTGGAGAAGAACCCGGAGAGCAGGCAGGCGCGGCTCGACCGCGCGCTCGACGAATCGATGGATGCGTCGGATCCGCCTTCGGGGACGCAGCCGGTGCATTCGAACCGGGCGCCCGCCGCGACCGGCTATGACGCCGATAGGGAGGCTGAGCTGGCGAAGCAGAAGGGCGGGGCGGAGTAAGGATACCCCCAACTCCGTTTGCCCTGAGCTTGTCGAAGGGCTCTTACCGACAGCGGTGGCTTCGGCCCTTCGACAGGCTCAGGGCAAACGGGGTGTTCCCCTCCTAACGCTTCATCACATCCAGCGCGGCCGCCGTCATCGTTTCGGCGGCGGTGCCGATGACCTTTTCCGCATCGGGTGCCCATTTGGGGCTGTGCAGCGAGGGCAGGCCTTTACCGCCATCGGCCTGGGCCTTGTCCCACGCATCCTGCGGCACGCCGCCGACCCAGTAGATCACGCTCTTCACCGACGGATCGGCGATGGCGTAGCGGCCGAAATCCTCGCCCGCCATGGTCGGGGCGATGTCGGTTACGCGCGCCGTGCCGAAGCGGGCGGTGAACAGTGTCTTGAGCTGCCCCGCAAAGGCGGGGTCGCTGATTGCGGGCGGGGTGAAGGGTTCGCGCACGGTGACCAGCGGCATCCGGTCCTCCGGCACACCCGCTGCAATCGCTTCGCCCTTGGCGATGCGCGCGATGCCGTCGAGCAGCTGCTTGCGCACCTCCGGCGTGTAGGCGCGGACGGTGAGCAGCAGCAGTGCCTGGTCCGGGATGATGTTGTGGCGCGTGCCGCCCTGAAAGCTGCCGACCGTGACCACGGCGGAATCGAGTGGGTCGATCTCGCGTGCGACGATTGTCTGGAGCGCGGAGACGATCCGCGCGCCGAGCACGATCGGGTCCTTAGTCGTCGCCGGATAGGCGCCATGGCCGCCGACGCCCTTCACCACGATATCGACCGAATCGACGCTGGCGAAGGTCGGGCCGCTGCGGATGCCGATCACCCCGGCGGGGAGCGCGGCGCTGTTGTGGAAGGCGATGGCGTGGGTCGGCTTGGGGAAGCGGGTGTAGAGCCCGTCCTTGAGCATCGCGAGCGCGCCGGCGCTATTCTCTTCCGCCGGTTGCGCGATCATCACGAGTGTGCCGCGCCACTGGTCCTTCATCGCGGCAAGGTTGTGCAGCGTGCCGACCCAGGCGGTCATATGGGTGTCGTGCGCGCAGGCGTGCATGACGCCGCTCTCGACTCCCTCGGGCGTGCGGGTGCGGACCTTGGAGGCGAAGGGCAGGCCGGTTTCCTCGGTGACGGGCAGGCCGTCCAT
>CAZWZP010000130.1:3771-8289 GCA_964638925.1 uncultured Stakelama sp.
GATCATCACCACCGGGCCGTCGCCATTCTTCAGCACCGCGACCACGCCGGTCCCGCCGACCTGTTCGGTAACGGTATAGCCCGCCTTGCGCGCCTCGGCGGCGAGCTTGGCCGCGGTCTTCACCTCGGCCTGGCTGACCTCCGGATTGGCGTGGAGGTCGCGGTAGAGCGCCATCAGTGACGGGAGCTCGCGCGTGGTGGCGTCGCGGACGCTGTCGGCGGATGCGGGAGTGACGAGCGCGAGCGTCGCGGCGGCGGTGGCGAGGAGCGTCTTCATGGCGCTACCCTAGCCCACCGCACGCCCTGTGCAACGCTAACCCGCCGGGACCAGCTCGATCACGTCGAGCTGCGAATCGAAATTGGGGTAGGGCAGCACCAGCCGCCAGCGCCCGATCGCGACGCGCTCGACATAGCCGGCCATGTCGCGCTTGCGGTCGAGGCTGTAGGGGAATGGCTTGGTCTCGTCGCCGAGTTCGAGCGCGCCGAGGAAAATGACGCGCGCATCGGTTTCGGCGTAGAGCGTGCCCGATGGGCGCTGTTCGCCCTCCAGCACGGTGAAGACCGGCATTTCGCCATCGCGCCCCACGCGACAGCGCATAGCGGGGCGCTCGGCGAAGGTCTGCAGCTCCGGGCGAATCGCGCCGAGCTTGAAGGTGCGGCAGCGATAGTCGCCCGCGGGGGGCATGGCATTGGCCATCGCCCGGTCGGGTTCGAACAGCGCACCCTCGCGCGCGATGACGCCATTGTCGGCGCTGCGGGCGGCGGGCAGGGCGGTGGTCCATGCCTTGCGCCAGTCGCGCAGGCGGTTGCGGTCCTGATCGGTGGTGACCGCGCGCCAGCGCGTCTCCGGCGGCGTTTCGACCAGGCTGAGGCCGTCGCGTGCGCAACCCGCGAGCGCGGCTCCGGCGAGCAGGGCGAGGAGCGTGGCGCGGGTCATGCGGCGGTCCATCCGCCATCCATGCTGTAATTCGCACCGGTGATCGAACGCGCCTCGTCGCGGCACAGGAACAGGGTGAGCGCCGCGACCTGTTCGGGCAGCACGAACTCCTTGGTCGGCTGGGCGGCGAGCAGGACGTCGTTCATCACCTGCTCGCGCGTCATGCCGCGCGCCTTCATCGTGTCGGGGATCTGGTTTTCGACCAGCGGGGTCCAGACATAGCCGGGCGAGATGCAATTGACGGTGATGCCGTCGGTCGCGGTTTCGAGCGCGATCGTCTTGGTCAGGCCCGCCACGCCATGCTTGGCGGCGACGTAAGCGGACTTGTTGGGGCTGGCGACGAGCGAATGGGCCGACGCGGTGTTGATGATGCGGCCCCATTTGCTCGCCTTCATGTGCGGCACCGATGCGCGGATCATGTGCCAGACGGCGGACAGGTTGATCGCGATTACCGCGTCCCATTTCTCGGGCGGAAACTCCTCGATCTTCGCAACGTGCTGGATGCCGGCATTGTTGACGATGATGTCCGGACCGCCGAGTTCGGCATGGCAGCGCTCGACCATCGCGTAGATCGCGTCGGGCTTGCTCATGTCGGCACCGTCATAAAGCGCTTTCGCCCCGCTAATCCCCTCGATGCCCGCGCGCTCGGTCTCGATCGCATCCGCGTCGCCAAAGCCGTTGATCATCACGCTCGCGCCCTCGGCGGCCAGCGCCTTGGCGATGGCGAGGCCGATGCCCGAGGTGGAGCCGGTGACGATGGCGGACTTGCCCGTGAGGAACATGGGATACTCCTGATTAGCGTTTGGTCAGGTCGAAGGCGGCGGTGTGGCCGTCGGCGATATTGCTGGCGATCAGCCGAGCATTGGCCATGGTGCGGGCGACATCGTCGCGGCCCGCCTGCCAATGTTCGCGCATCGAGCGCGCGGAAAATTCGAAATCGCGGCTTCCCCCCTCCCACGCATTGGCGCGGTAGATGAGGTGGACGAGGCTGACCGGCTTTTCATCCGCTGCGGCGCGCAGGGTCGCGACATCGGGGTCGTCGGCGAGGCTATCGGGCAGCTTGGCCAGCACCTTGCGGATCAGCTCGCGCTCCTTGCGCAGCTTCAGCCGCTCGTCGCTGACCTGGCGGGTGCGGCTGGAGAAGCGGATTTCCTTTTCGCGCGCCATCACGTCGGTGATGGTGTGCGGCATCGCGGCGGCGGCGGAGAACAGGTCGACCTGAAATACCAGCATCGCGCTGCGCTGATGATCGAGCACATGGATCAGCGGGGTATTGGAGACGAGGCCGCCGTCCCAATAATATTTGCCGTCGATCTCGACCGGCGGCAGGCCGGGGGGCAGCGCGCCTGAGGCCATGATGTGGCGCGCATCGATGCGGTCGGTGGTCGTGTCGAAATAGCGGAAATTGCCGCTCTCGATCTCGACCGCACCGACCGACAGCCGCACCGGGCCGGTATTGAGCAGATCCCAGTCGATCAATGAATCGAGCGTCTCGGCCAGCGCAGCGGTATCGTAGAAGCTGAGCGCGGCGCAGCTGCCCGGGGTTGCGAGGAAGGGCGGGACGGTGCGCGGGTGGAAAAAGCCCGGAACGCCCTGCATCAGCACCGCGGCGGCGGACCATTCATGGACGAGCTCGCGCACCTGATCCTGCGGAAAGATCGGGAAGCTGGGCAGGCCGCTGGTGACGCGGTTCCAGAAGGCTTCGAGCCGCTCGACCCGGCGTTCGGGCGGGTTGCCCGCGACGATCGCGGCGTTGATCGCACCGATCGAGATGCCGGCGACCCAGTCGGGGAGGATGTCGGCATCCGCCAGTTCCTCGATCACCCCGGCCTGATAGCTGCCAAGCGCGCCGCCGCCCTGGAGCACCAGCGCGACGCAGCCGGGGAGGGGGAGCGGCGCATCGCGTCCCTCTTTCCTGCGTCGCTGCGGATCGGCATCGGCCATAGCGCACATGTGGTGCAACGCAGCGCGAAGGGCAATGCGGGATTCTTCATGCAACGCGATGCCGCTTGGGGCATTGTGGCGGGAAGCAAACGAACAAAGGGGATGGGCCATGCGGCTCGACGATCTCGATCCCAGCAACAATGTCCGCGACCTGGGTTCCGGCGGTGGCGGCGGATTCGGTGGCGGGGGCGGCAACATCCTGTTCGCGCTGCTGCCGATGCTGCTCGGCAGTCGGCTGGGTTGCGGGACGATCGCGCTGATCGGCATTGGTGCGGCGATCTTCATGGCGCTGGGCGGTGGCGGCGCGTTGCTGACCGGCGGCGGGACGACCGGGAGCGGCGGGCAACAGGTCAGCCAGCAAAAGGCGTGCGACACGCCCGAGGAGCTCCAGGCGTGCCGGGTGATGACCAGCACCGAGCAGACCTGGACCAAGCTGTTCGCCGATCAGGGCCAGCGCTATCCCGCGCCGGTGCTCAATTTCTATGAGGGTGGCGTCCAGTCGGGCTGCGGGCAGGCCAGCTCGGCGGCGGGGCCGTTCTATTGCCCGGCGGATCGCGGCATTTATCTCGACACGGCCTTCTTCCGCGAGCTGGCGACGCGGTTCGGCGCGGCGGGCGACTTTGCGCAGAATTATGTGATCGCGCATGAGGTCGGCCATCATATCCAGAATGTCAGTGGGACGATGGAACAGGTGCGCGCGCGTCAGTCGCGCATGAGCCAGGCCGGGGGCAATGCGCTGTCGGTGCGGGTCGAGTTGCAGGCGGATTGCTATGCCGGCGTGTGGGCGGCGCAGAATCGCGACCGGCTCGATCCCGGCGATATCGAGGAAGGGCTGCGCGCGGCCGAGGCGATTGGCGACGATACGCTGCAGCGGCAGGCGCAGGGGACGATCGTGCCGGAGAGCTTTACCCATGGCACATCGGCGCAACGTATGAAATGGCTGAAGCGCGGACTGGACAGCGGCGACCCAGCCGTGTGCGATACGTTCAGCGGGGCGATTTGAGGATGGTTGCATGAGTGTCGCGTTTCGCCGCGAGAGCGACGAGGAACATAAGGAACCGCGCTTTGAACTGCCGATCCCGTCGGGGCCGAACATCGTTACCGCGCGCGGGCGTGCGTTGATCGACGCGCGGGTGCAGGCGATCGAAACGGAACTGGAGCGTCTTGAAGATGCGGAGGCGCGAGCGCCGTTGCTGCGCGAACTGCGTTACTGGCACACCCGCCAGACCACGGCGGAGATCGCGTCGTTGCCCGAGGCGGGGGTGGCGGCGATCGGCTCACGCGTGCGGTTCCGCATGGACGGGCGCGAGCGGGTGATCGAGATTGTCGGGCATGACGAAGCCGATCCGGCAGCGAACCGCATCGCGTTCCAGGCTCCGCTCGCCGCGGCGATGATCGGTGCCGAAGTGGGGGAGCTGATCGACTTCAATGGCCGGGTGGAGGCGATCGAGATCCTGTCGGCAGAGCCGATTTCGGACTGAGAACCAGAGGGGTTGGAGCCTCCCCGCACGGCGCGTTTGCCGTTGCAAAGCAAGTGGAGGAAAGCTAGATCAGCCGCCTTCCGGCGCTGCCGGACGGTGGAGTGGGGCTGTAGCTCAGATGGGAGAGCGCTGCAATCGCACTGCAGAGGTCAGGGGT
>CAZWZP010000131.1:0-7389 GCA_964638925.1 uncultured Stakelama sp.
AGACCGCGACATCGAGCCGCTCCAGCCGCTCTCCGCAACGCTGTTTCAGGAGATGCGCGGCCGCATCAAGGAGGACGACGCAACGGTCCCGCAAAAGGACGGCGCCTATCTCTACTGGACCGACCACGAAACCGGCGGCGAATATCGCCGCTGGTGGCGCAAGCCCGTTGCCGGCGGTGACGCCGAACTGATCCTCGACGAACCCAAGCTCGCCGAAGGGAAAGAGTATTTCGTGCTCGGCGGCTTCTCGGTCAGCCCCGACGACCGCTATCTCGCCTATGCCTTTGACGACAATGGCTCGGAACGCTTCGAGGTGCGGGTCAAGGATCTCACCACCGGCGACCTGCTCCCCGACATGATCCCCGGCGTCTTGTCCGACCTGGTCTGGACCTCGGATTCAAAGGGCTTTCTCTACGGCGTCGCCAACGACCAGTGGCGCACCGACAATGCCCGCTGGCACAAGCTCGGCGATCCGGTCGAAAGCGACGTCGAACTCTATCACGAGGATGATGAGGGCTATCGCGTCGGCGTCGGCGAAACCCAGTCGCGCAAGTGGCTCGTCATCTCGACCGGCGACCATGTCACCAGCGAAATCCGCCTGCTCCCTGCCGACAATCCGCTCGCCGAACCGATCCTGATCGCCCCGCGCCAGACCGGCCGCGAGTACGATGTCGAGGAGCATGACGGCACGCTCTACATCCACACCAACGACACCCACACCAACTGGCGGCTCGTCACCGCCAGCCTCGACGCGCCCGGCGAATGGCACGAGCGGATCGCGCCGTCGGAAACCTTCTACATGACCGGCGTCACCACCTTCGCCGACTATTTCGTGGTCGAGGGCCGCGAGGCCGGGCTCGATCAGATCGAGATCCACCAATATTCCGGCGGCCCCGGCAAGCGCATCGCCTTCCCGGAGGCGAGCTATGTCGCCAGCCTTGGCGACAACCCCGAATATGCGATGGCGAAACTGCGCATCGGCTATGAATCGATGGTCACCCCCGGCACCGTCTATGACTATGACGTCGCCACCGGCACGCTCGAAACGCTCAAGGTCCAGATCATTCCCTCGGGCTATGACGCGTCGAAATACGCGACCGAACGGCTGCACATCGCCGCACGCGACGGCACCGACATTCCCTGCTCGATCGTCTATCCCAAGGACTTCCCGCGCGACGGGACGGGCAAGCTCTATCTCTACGCCTATGGGGCCTACGGCTACGCGATCCCGCCCGGCTTCTCGACCGCTCGCATGTCGTTCCTCGATCGCGGCGTCGCCTTCGCCATCGCGCATATCCGCGGCGGCGACGATCTCGGCCAGCAATGGTATCTCGACGGCAAGCTGGAAAAGCGCACCAACAGCTTCAACGACTTCGTCGATGTGGCGAAAGGGCTGATCGACCGCGGCTACACCCACAAGGCCGGCATCGCCATCGCCGGGCGCAGCGCGGGCGGCGAGCTGATGGGCGCGGTGATCAACTCCGACCCCGATCTGTGGGGCGTGGTCGTCGCCGATGTCCCGTTCGTCGACGTGCTCAACACCATGCTCGACGACAACCTGCCGCTCACGCCGGGCGAATGGCCCGAATGGGGCAACCCGATCACCGACAAGGCGGCGTTCGACCTGATCCGCAGCTACAGCCCCTACGACAACGTCAAGCCACAGGATTACCCGCCCTTGTTCATCTCCGGCGGCCTCAACGACCCGCGCGTCACCTATTGGGAACCCGCCAAATGGGCGGCCAAGCTGCGCGCGACCAAGACCGACAGCAACGTCCTCGTCCTCAAGACCAATATGGGCGCCGGTCATGGCGGCAAGTCTGGCCGCTGGGAAAGCCTGCGCGAAGCGGCGGACGAAAACGCCTTCATCCTGTGGCAGCTGGGGCTGGCCAACGCCTGAGCGCCACGCCTCCACATTGGCGGACTCGCTGCCACAGCGGAGCCGTCGCTTAAGGATTTGGTGAGCCACGCCTTTTACACTCGCTTCCGATGGAAGCGTTGGCGTGAAGCACCCCCTGGACCTGCACCGCCCCCGGCGTTGGAACCAGGAGGGCGCGCTGCTGCGACGTCGCCGCCCGCGCTGGCGCTTCGGGCGCAACGAACTGGCCGGGATGTTGCTCGCGGGGATCGTCGGCGGGCTCGCCTGGACGATGCTCCCCGCCGCCGAGCCGATTCCGGGTTCCGCCGCCCCGATCCGCGCAGCGTTCGACCTGTGCCATAGCGGCGGCGGCACCAATTGCGTGGTCGATGGCGACACCTTCTGGATGGCCGGGGTCAAGATCCGCATCGCCGATATCGACACCCCCGAAACCCACCCCGCGCGCTGCCCGGAGGAAGCCCGGCTCGGCGCAGCAGCGACGCAACGGTTGCAGGCGCTGCTGAACAGCGGCGCGGTGACACTGCACCCGATCGACCGCGACACCGACCGCTATGGCCGCAAGCTGCGCCGGGTCGAGGTCGATGGCCGCGGCGTCGGCGACACGCTGATCGCCGAAGGGCTGGCACGGCCCTATCGCGGTCGCCGCATGAGCTGGTGCGGTAGAGCCTAGCGGACCCCGTCCAGCCCAGGCCCCGCTTCGATGCTAGGCAGGTAACGCGGCGCAACCCGCGCCCGCGCCTGTTGCTCGAACGCATATCCCGCCTTCAACACCTCCGCATCGCGCCACGCGGTGGAGAAGAAGCTGAGGCCTACCGGCAGCCCGTCGACCATGCCCATCGGCACGGTCAGATGCGGATATCCGGCGACTGCGGGCAAGCGGCTCGCCGATGGCCCGCTCGCCTGGTCGCCATGCACCGGATCGGACAGCCACGCCGCGCCGCGCGTCGGTGCGATGATCAGCGCGACGTTCGCCTTGGCCAGCATCGCGTCGATCCCTTCCTTGCCTGCCAGCCGCAGCGACGTCTCCCGCGCCGCGCGATACTCCGGATCGTCCAGTCCCTTGGCCTTGGCCGCCTCCAGGAAAATCTCCTGCGCAAAGAACGGCATCTGCGTCGCCGCATTGGCCTCGTTGAAGGCGATCACCGCGTCCAGCGTCCGCGCGGTCACTGCCTTGGGCGTGGTCGCCAGATAGGCGTCCAGATCGGCCTTCAACTCGGTCAGCAGCACCTTGAACTCCGCTGCGCCCAGCTCGGGTGCAGCGGGCATTTCGACCGGCACCAGCACCGCGCCCGCCGCCTTCATCCGCTCCAGCGCGGTGTCGAACACGCTCGCCAGATCGGCAGTCATATTCCCCGGCCGAACTACCCCGACCCGCACCCCGTTCAGGCTATGGGTGTCCAGCCCAGCCGCATAATCGACCCGTTTCGCATCGGCCGGTGCCGTCGCCGTATCGGCCGGATCGCTCCCCGCCATCGCGGTCAGCATCAGCGCGGCATCGCGCACGCTCCGCGTCATCGGCCCGGCGGTGTCCTGGCTGTGGCTGATCGGCACGACATGGGTGCGGCTGACCAGCCCCACGGTCGGCTTCATCCCGACCACGCCGTTGCTCGATGCCGGGCAAACGATCGACCCATCAGTCTCGGTCCCGACCGTCGCGGCGGCAAGGCTCGCCGCCGCTGCAGCACCCGACCCGCTCGACGACCCGCACGCGGTGCGGTCGAGCGCATAGGGGTTGCGCACCAGCCCGCCGACCGCGCTCCATCCGCTCATCGACCGCGATGAACGGATATTGGCCCATTCGGACAGGTTGGTCTTGCCCAGGATGATCGCCCCTGCTGCGCGCAACCGCGCTACCAGCGGCGCATCGCGACCCGTCATATTGTCCTTCAGCGCCAGACTGCCCGCCGTGGTCGCCATACCCACCGTATCGATATTGTCCTTCACCAGCACCGGAACGCCATGCAGCGGCCCGCGCACCCGGCCCGCGCGCCGCTCGGCATCCAATGCACGCGCCTCTGCAATCGCCTGCGGGTTCGTCGCGATCACCGACCGCAATGTCGGCCCCGTGCGGTCGATCGCCGCGATCCGCGCCAGATAGGCCCGCACCAGCGCCTCGCTGCTCGTCCGTCCTGCCGCCAGATCGGCGGCAAGCTCGTCGATCGACCGCTCGACGATCTGCGCTTCGGACGACGTCAGGGCCGGCTCAGGCGGCGTTGTGGTGCCGACCGGAGCGGCGGCGAGGGCGAGCGACAGGAACAGCAGCGGCATAGGATACTCCGGATGGACTCCGGCACGACGCTAGGCGGCGATCCGCTTATGCTCAAGCGTAACGATGTCGCCAAACCGTCACCAAAGTCTCTCCGCTTCGTCATCGAAATCACGTTGCACTGCAACAGATCGGGCGCAGGGGGCGGTCACCAAGAAGCCAACAACATTCAGGGGAATCCGATCATGGCATTGCGCCTCACCGGCGTCGCATTCGCGGCGCTGCTCACCACCGTGTCCGGCACCGCGCTTGCACAGGAAACGCCTGCGCCGCGCGTCGCCGCGCAAGAGGACGATGGCGAGATCATCGTCACCGCGCAGAAGACCGAGCAGCGCGCCGTCGATGTGCCGATCACGATCAGCGCCAACAGCGGTGCGCGGATGCGTGAGCTGGGCGTGCAGGATCTGGACGAGCTGTCCAACTATGTCCCCGGCCTCAACGTGCAGGAGCAGAGCGCGAACAATCCCGGCATCGTGATCCGCGGCATCACCTCGGACTCGGGCTCGGCGCAGCAGGGGCCGCGCGTTTCGCTCTATTATAACGGCGTCGACATCTCGCGCTCGCGTGGCTCCTATCAGGCGATCTACGATCTGGAGCGCGTGGAAGTCATCAAGGGGCCACAGGCGACCCTGTTCGGCACTGCTTCGACGATCGGCGCGATCAGCCTGATTTCGGCGCGTCCGCAACCCGGCTTTTCGGGTGAGCTGACCGCCAGCTACGGCAATTTCGACGCCTGGCGCCTCGCCGGCTTCGTCAATGCCGGCAACGACGTGTTCGGCGGCCGCATCGCGTTCGAGATCAAGAAGCGCGACGGCTATGTCGAAAATCTTGCCGCCAATCAGGACGATCTTTACGCGCAGGACCAGCTCGGCGTGCGCGGGTCGCTGCGCTTCGAACCCAGCGATGCGTTCCGTGCCGACCTGATCCTGACCTATGATCAACAGCGCAACAGCGGCACGCCGTTCATCTCGCGCGCGTTGCCGACCAGCGCTGGCCCCGGCAACCCGTTCGGCAAGGCCCATCTCGGCGGTTCGCCTTTCTCGGCGCAGGTGCTGGGGATGGACAAGCTCGGCCTCAACCGTGAGGTCTATGACGCCAATCTGACGCTCGCCTGGGACATCACCGATCGCTGGTCGCTGACCCTGGTCAATGGCTATCGCGAGTTCGACAGCCTTGAAGTGTTCGACGCCGACGGTTCGGCGGCCTGGTATCTGGAGTTCGCCGAATATGCCAAGGGCTGGCAGGCGAGCCAGGAAAGCCGCTTTGCCTATACCGGGGCGAAGTTCCGCGGCTCGTTCGGCTTCAACGTGTTCGTCGAGGACAGCTTCCAGAACGTCCCCTTCTCGTCGGAGGAAGGCATCTTCCTCCAGTGCGCGGCGAACATCATTCCGGGCCTTGGCTGCGTCAACGCGGCGGGCGTCGTGACTGCGGCACAGGCAACCGCGCTCGCCACCGGCGGCCTCGTCACCACGCTTCCCTACAGCTCGGTGTTCGAGAATCAGGGGCGCAACGACAGCTATTCGCTGTTTGCCGACGGCACCTGGATCCCGTTCGATGCGCTTGAGTTGACTGCGGGCGTACGCTGGCTCACCGAAACCCGCCGCTCGGGCTATTTCGCCCGCGTGCCGCGTTCGGTGCTCAGCGGCGGCGCGTCGCTGATCCCCGGCCAGGTCGATACTGCCGGCCGCACCTTCCATGCCGAAGACAGCTTCACCGCCGTGCTGCCGCGCTTCAACATCCTCTATCGCGCGACCGACACGATCAACCTGTTCGCGACGGTGTCAAAGGGCCGCCGCTCGCCGGTGGTCCAGCTCTCGGCACGTGCCACGGCGGGCGGCCCGATGGAAAATCTCAGCCTCGTTGCCGAGGAAAAGGTGTGGAACTATGAAGCCGGGCTCAAGGGTCGCGTCGGCCCCGTCTCGGGCACGCTCGGCGTCTATTATCAGAAATATGACGGCTTCCAGGTCAGCGTGATCCAGTCGAACGGCACGACCGTCACCCAGAGCGCGGGCAAGGCCAGCAACTTCGGTGTCGAAGCCGAGGTCAGCGTCCGCGCCACCCCGTGGCTGACCCTGTTCGCCAACGGCGCGTACATTGATGCGAAGATCGAGGAGGGCAACTCGGTCGCCCCCGCTTTCTCCGGCGCGCGCTTCCGTCTCCAGCCTGAGGTTCAGGCAGCGGGCGGCTTCACGATCGACACCCAGCTTGGCGGTCTGCGCGTGTTTGCGACGCCGACCGTCACCTATCGTTCGCAGATCTTCTTCGAGATCCCGAACAACCCGGCGATCAGTCAGTCGGCGGTGACCCTGTTCAACGCGCGCGCGGGCGTCGCCTTTGCCGATGACCGGTTCGAACTGGCAGTGTTCGGCCGCAACCTGTCGAACGAGGATTATCTGCTCGACGCCGGCAACACCGGCGGCGCGTTCGGTATCCCCACCTTCATCCCGGCCGAGCCGCGCTTCTTCGGGATCGAACTGACCGGCCGCTTCTGATCGCGGTCCCTAATAAGCCCCTCCCGCTTGCGGGAGGGGTTGGGGGAGGGTCTTCTTCTTCTTTTGGATCCCCGTCCGGCGTGCCGGGCGGGGATCGCTATATCTGGGGCCCTCGAATTTCAGAAAGCTGTGGATGAATCGCCCCGCGAAAAATTTCCCGCGTTCGCGCGTCGTTCTCTTGCATTCTGAAAAGGCAAGGAAGGTCCGCGCGTCGCGGCCCCTGTGCTCTGGTTAGCGTGCCATGAACCGAGTCATATCAGCGACGAACCGAGTCGCTTAATTGTCATTTACGCTATTGCCTCTGCTGCCGGATTGGCACAATCTCTAGTGGTCACACAGGGGGACAAGCCCAAGCACTGGTGGAGCATCGCTCGCGATCCTATATCGCGGGGGCTTTTCTGTCGCTTGGCGCGGTGCGGATGGACATGTTTTGTTCTCTCCGTATCGGATGCTAAGGTGCTAGGATCGGTGCCGCCCCCCGAGTCGTGACGATTGGACGTGGCAGGGGACGACCGATGCACTTCAGAGACAGCCAGGAAACGAGCGTGAGTGAAACCGTGACCGATACCGCCGAACCGCTCGTCGAGCCCAAGGCTCAGGCCGCTCCCGCTGCGCCCGAAAAGGCTGCCAAGGCGAAGAAGAAGATCGACACCAAGTCGGTCGCCCCGCGCATCTACCCGGTCGAGGTCGATCATTCGCGCGACGCGCTGCTGACCGAATTCGGCAAGGACACGCTGCGCGACCGCTATCTG
>CAZWZP010000131.1:7450-7670 GCA_964638925.1 uncultured Stakelama sp.
ATGACGCCGCGCACGCCCAGCGCATCTACGACTATATCTCGCGCCTGTGGTTCATGCCCGCCACCCCCGTGCTGTCGAACGGCGGCACCGGGCGGGGTCTGCCGATCAGCTGCTTCCTCAATTCGGTGCCCGACAGCCTCAACGGCATCGTCGATACCTGGAACGAGAATGTCTGGCTCGCCTCGCGCGGCGGCGGCATCGGCACCTATTGGGGCAATGT
>CAZWZP010000131.1:7724-8231 GCA_964638925.1 uncultured Stakelama sp.
GATGGATTCGCTGACCCTCGCGATCAGCCAGGGCAGCCTGCGTCGCGGGTCGGCCGCCTGCTATCTCGACATCAGCCACCCGGAGATCGAGGAGTTCCTCGAAATCCGTAAGCCCAGCGGTGACTTCAACCGCAAGGCGTTGAACCTCCACCACGGCGTCCTCATTCCCGACGCCTTCATGGAAGCCGTCCGCAACGGCGAGGACTGGGACCTCAAATCGCCCAAGGACGGCAGCGTCCGCGCGACGGTCAACGCCCGCGCGCTGTTCCAGAAGCTGGTCGAAACCCGCCTCGCGACCGGTGAGCCGTACATCGTGTTCGCCGATCACGTGAACAACAACATGCCCAAGCATCACCGCGATCTGGGCCTCAAGGTCTCGACCTCGAACCTGTGCAGCGAGATCACCCTGCCGACCGGCAAGGATCACCTCGGTAACGAGCGCACCGCGGTCTGCTGCCTCTCCTCGCTCAACCTCGAAACCTGGGATCAGTGGAAGGACGAGAAGGG
>CAZWZP010000132.1:0-1295 GCA_964638925.1 uncultured Stakelama sp.
CCGCGATCTGGTGCAGGGCGAAGTGACGGAGCAGAATGCCGAGCTGGACGATATGGTCCTGCTCCGCTCCGACGGCACGCCGACTTATATGCTCGCGGTGGTAGTCGACGATCACGATATGGGCGTGACCCATGTCATCCGCGGCGACGATCACCTTAACAACGCCTTCCGCCAGCTGACCATTCTGCGCGCGATGAACTGGCCCGAGCCGGTTTACGCGCACATCCCGCTGATCCACGGTGCGGACGGGGCGAAGCTGTCGAAGCGCCACGGCGCGCTGGGCGTCGAGAATTATCGCGACGAGCTGGGCGTGCTGCCCGAGGCGCTGTTCAACCACCTCCTCCGCCTTGGCTGGGGCCATGGCGACGACGAGTTCATCAGCCGCGAGCAGGCGATCGAGTGGTTCGGGCTGGAAGGCGTGGGCAAGAGCCCGTCGCGCTTTGATCTCAAGAAGCTCGACAACATTAACGGCCATTATATCCGCGCGGCGGACGATGCGCGGCTCGCCGACCTCGCGGCGAAGTTCCTGCCGTTCGAACCGACCCCGCAGCAGCGCGATCTTCTGCAACGCAGCATGACTGCACTCAAGCCGCGCGCGTCGAGCCTGATCGAGATCGCCAACGGCGCTGCCTTCCTGTTCGCTACCCGCCCGCTCGGAATCGAAGCAGATGCGGTGCCGCTGCTTGAAGGTGCGGCACGCGATCTTCTTTCGCAACTGCACAGCGCGCTTGACGCGCTCGCACACTGGAATACGGAGACACTCGAAACCGCGGTACGCGAGGTTGCGGAGTCGGTGGGCGTCAAACTGGGCGCAGTGGCACAGCCGCTGCGCGCCGCGCTCACCGGAAAGCGCACTTCGCCCGGGATTTACGACGTGCTCTTCCTGCTGGGGCGCGACGAAAGCCTCAGCCGCATTGCAGATCAGATGACGGCCTCCCCGGGCGCATGACACGGACGGCTGAAGGAAAGGAATGACGATGACCGACACCACCCTCAACCTGGGCGACAAGGCATATCCTGTGCGACAGGGCAGCGTCGGCCCCGAGGTCGTCGACATCCGCAAATTCTATGCCCAGACGGGCATGTTCACCTATGACCCCGGCTTCACCTCGACCGCGTCGTGCGAGAGCGGCCTCACCTATATCGACGGTGACCAGGGCGTGCTGCTGCATCGCGGATATCCCATCGACCAGTTGGCCGAACAGTCGAGCTTCATGGAAGTCGCCTATCTGCTGACGGAAGGCGAGCTGCCGACCAAGGATGAATTGGACACGTTCATCTACACCATCACCCGC
>CAZWZP010000132.1:1316-8227 GCA_964638925.1 uncultured Stakelama sp.
ATCGCGGCTTCCGTCGCGACGCGCACCCGATGGCAATCATGTGCGGCGTGGTCGGTGCGCTCTCGGCCTTCTACCACGACTCGACCGATATCAGCGATCCGCACCAGCGCATGGTCGCGTCGCACCGCCTGATCGCCAAGATGCCGACGATCGCGGCGATGGCGTACAAGTACAGCGTGGGTCAGCCGTTCCTGTACCCGGACAATTCGCTGTCCTACACCGGCAACTTCCTACGCATGACGTTCGGCGTCCCGGCGGAAGACTATGTCGTCGATCCGATCATCGAATCGGCGATGGACAAGATCTTCATCCTCCATGCGGACCACGAACAGAACGCGTCGACGTCGACCGTCCGTCTCGCGGGTTCGTCGGGCGCCAATCCGTTCGCGTGCATCGCGGCCGGCATCGCCTGCCTCTGGGGTCCGGCGCATGGCGGCGCGAACGAAGCGGCGCTCAACATGCTGCGTGAGATCGGCCATCCCGACCGCATCCCGGAATATATCGCCCGCGCCAAGAACAAGGACGATCCGTTCCGCCTGATGGGCTTTGGCCACCGCGTGTACAAGAATTTCGACCCGCGCGCGAAGGTGCTGTCCAAGGCGGCGACCGAAGTGCTCGACAAGCTCGGCATCAGCGATCCGGTGCTCGACACCGCGCGCGAACTGGAGCGGATCGCGCTCAGCGACCAGTATTTCATCGACAAGAAGCTGTATCCGAATGTCGATTTCTACTCGGGCGTGATCCTGTCGGCGATCGGCTTCCCGACGACGATGTTCACCGTCCTCTTTGCGCTTGCCCGCACTGTCGGCTGGGTCGCGCAGTGGAACGAAATGATCAGCGATCCGGACCAGAAGATCGGCCGCCCGCGCCAGCTCTATACCGGCCCGACCCAGCGCGATTACGTGCCGGTCAGCCAGCGTTGAACCCTCTCCCCCTCTCCGGCCCGGCCGGGGAGGGGATACGCTCGCCGGATGGTCAGTACGCGTCGATCAATTACCTGAAAGGTTATTGAAACGACGCGTTGTTGCGACAACACTGGCGTATGGGAGCAGTAGAGGGGTTTCCGCGACTTTTGCGCGATTGGCGAACCAAGCGCCGCATGTCGCAACTTGATCTGGCGCTTGCGGCCGGGGTCTCCCAGCGCCACGTCAGCTTTCTGGAATCCGCGCGCGCCAATCCCAGCCGGACAATGGTGCTGCAGTTGAGCGAGACGCTCGACATACCCTTGCGCGATCGCAATCGGTTGCTCGCCGCAGCCGGCTTTGCGCCGGTGTTCAGCGCGCGGCCGCTGGACGATCCCCAGATGGCTCAGGTCATGCGCGCGATCGGCATGATGCTTTCGGCGCATGAGCCGTTCCCGGCGCTCGCGCTGGACCGGGCATGGAATATCGTGCTGTCCAACCGCGCGTTCGATCGGCTGGGCACGATGCTCGGGGACGACATCTGGCAACGCGTCGGCGGCGGGCAGCGCAATCTGATGCGGCTGTTCTTCCATCCTCAGGGGCTTCGCAACCACGTCACCAACTGGTCCGCCGTCGGCCCATTGGTCTGGCAGCGCGCCCGGCAGGAGGCCGAGGCGCTCAATGATCCGAACATGCGGACGGTACTGGACGATCTGGCCGAGTTGCAGGAGCCCGATATCCTGCGGTCAGCCGCCGATGCCGCGCTCTTGCCGGTGATGCCGTTCGAACTGGCCATCGGCGATCGCCAGATCGCGATGTTCGCGATTATTGCGACCTTCGGCACCGCGCAGGACGTCACAGCCGAGGAACTTCGGATCGAAACGCTGTTCCCGGCTGACGCGGCAACCGAGGCGCTGTTCCGCGGCGTGAACGCGCCTCCAAACGATAACCCCTCTGGTAATTGCGGGCAGAACGACGCGCCGCCACAAGCGTGACGAACCTACATGGAGGAAAGACCGATGGTCGCATCACCGCAATCTCCGCTCGACGTGGTACACGCTTTTCTGAAAGCGATGGAGCCGCTGGACTATGACACTGCGCTCGCGCTCGTGGCCGACACGGGCGCCTATACGAACCCGCCGCCGCTCGGCACCGTGCACGGCCCGGCCGGCATCCGGGCGGTGCTGGAACCCTTCTTCGCGCCCACATTGGAGAATGAGTTTCGCATCGTGCGCGCGGCGGTGAATGGCCCGGTGGTCATACTTGAGCGCCTCGACCGGCACCGCTTGGCTGACAAATGGGTGGAACTGCCCGTCTGCGGCGTCTTCGAGGTTCAGGATGGACTGATCACATATTGGCGCGATTATTTCGATGCCGCGACGATCCTGTCGCAATGGCCGACGGGATAGCGCGCGATGCGAAGCTGGGGGGTGCCGAAGCTGCGCCCGGCCTGAGGACGGCATGAAAAGGCCCGCAGGAGCAATCCGGCGGGCCGTTCATATTGGGTTGGCGGCGACGGACGTTAGTCCCGACGCCGACGCGATGCCTGTCGTCAGCCGCCGCGAGCAGGAAGGGTCAGGACGAAGCGCGCGCCCTGGCCGGGTGCGCTGTCCACGGTGATATCACCACCCATCGCCCGGGCAAGCCGCCGCGCGATATAGAGGCCAAGCCCACTGCCGCCCGGCTCGGTCGGATCGACGCGCCCGAATTTCTCGAAGATGCGCGCGTGATCCTCCGTCGCGATACCTTTGCCCTGATCCGCGACAATGACGCAGCCAAGCGCGCCCTCGCGCTCCAGCCTTACCCAGACCGATCCGCCCGGCGGCGAATAGCGCACCGCATTACCGATGAGGTTGACCATGATCTGCAGCACGCGGCGGAACTCGCCGGTCGCGGGCAGGCTTTCGTCGGCCTTGGGCTTGTCGATCCGCACATCCGCCTCGCTCGCCCGCACCGCGAGCAGCCCGGCGGCACGGCGCGCGATATCGGCCAGGTCGATCGGTTCCGCCTCAACCTCGAAATCGTCGCGCTCGACCGCCGTCAGGTCGGCCAGATCATCGACCAGCGACAACAGATGCCGCCCGGCATTGGCGATGTCGCCCGCATATTCCGCATAATCGGTGCGCAACGGGCCATCGATCTGGGCGCTGATGCTGTCGGCGTTGGCGATGATCCGGCTTAGCGGCTTGCGCAGCGCACGGTCGAGCCGCTGGCCGAATTCGCTGGTGAAAACTGCGGGTGGTGCCGGGGGCTGCGACGGCGCCTCCTCCTCCGGGTCGATCATCTCCGCCGCGCCGGTAAATCCGGCGAAGCGCAGCTGCGCATCGACGCGCGGGCTGGCCGACAGCCGCACACGACGCCCCGTCCCCCGCAGCTCCGCGACCTGTCCGTCGAACCGCCCCTGTTCCGCCGCTGCGGTCAGAATCGGCAACGCGCCCTCGTCATCGGCCTCCAGCGCGAACAACAGGGTCAGCGGCTGTCCCAGCATCTTGCCCGCGTCGAAGCCATAGCGCGCGCCCGCCTCCAGCGAGAGATGCGTCAGCCGCATCGCCGAGTCGCACTCCCATACCCAATCGGCGTCGGAGCGCAGGAAATCATCCTCGCGCCGCTCATCCTCCGCCGCCCGCCACGCGGCGCGCGGACGCCAGCCACTGACCTCCAGCCGTACGCCATCGGGATCGGGCTCGGCGCGGACCCACAGGTCGATATCATCTTCGCCATCCGCCGCGACGATGTTGCGCGAAATCGCAATGCCCAGCCGCAACGCCAGCCGCGCAATCGACGCGATCTGCGGTACCGCGAGTGGCTCGCCCTGCTTGCCCCCGGCGCGTGCGTTCAGGTCGGACAGGCGCGGCTCGGCATCGAGCAGCCGCCCGTCGCGCCCGACCCGACCGATCGCCACCGGCACATGCGGGTCCATCGCGTTCATGCCGCGCCCCCCAGCGCCTGCACCGCAGCGCGATAGTCAGCCGGCAGCCGCAGCCCGGCCAGCGCCGCGCGCGCATCATCCACCTCCACAGCCATGATCGTGTCGAGCGTTTCGGCGAACGCTTCGATATCGCGGCGCGGATCGGCCTCGGTCAGCGCGAGGCCCAGGCGCGCAATCGCCTCCCGGTCCAGATCCAGCGCGCGCAACGCGACCCACAACCGCCCACTGCCCGCATCGAGCGCAAGGCTGCGTGCAACCGTGTAATCCACCCCAAGTGCATGGGCGAGCAGCCCTGCGAACAGCGTCACGCGCCGGTCGCCCAGCGCTTCGTTGAGCAATTCGGGCAGTTCGTCCGGCTGGGCGTCGATCGCCACCGCAAGGCGCATCACCGCCGCCTCGACCCGGTCGCCCTCGTCATGCGCGGCGAGGCTACGTTGCGCTGCCTCCGCCAGCACGCGGTCGAGCGTTGCGATGTCCTCAGCGGCCACCCGCAGCCGCAGCGCGGCAGCGACCCACCACACCAGCTTGTGATGCAATTCGGCGGGCAGATCGGTTTGCGGCAACGGTCCGGCTTCGGGCAGGCTGCGGCGGCGGCTCTCGGCGATCAGCACGCCCATCGCGCTCTGCGCCAGCACCCGGTCGGGATGCTGGACAAAGCGGTTGATCAGGCTCGGCCGTTCGGGATCGTCATGCGCCTGCACCGGCATACTGCTCGCCAGCAACTCCTGCCGCACCTGCGCGATCAGTTCGGCCATCAAGTCGCGGTCGCGGAGCAGCCCCGAGTCGCACAAAGCGGCGAACACCCCATCGGCACCGGCCAGCGCATCGGCCAATGCGGTTTCGCCGTGAACCTGCAACTGGCGCACGCCATGGTCGCGAATCTCACCCTCGACCGTGTCCACCAAAGCACGCAGCAGCCGACCCAGCCCAACTCGCGTCCGTTCGTCCAGACGGTGCGATTCGGGGAGAAAGAAATCGTCGATCGCCGTTGCCAGCCCCTGCCAAGCGGCACCGTCCGCGCCCGCGACATGCGCGAGCAACGTGCGGGCGCCCCGATCGGTGGCGCCGTCACTCATGTCGACATTCGGGTCGGACATGGTCTCCGGGATAACGGAATGCGGTTAAAGTCGCCCTAAGGCTTTTCCCGCCTGCTCTCAACCGCTGCGGCGAGCGTCGCGAATGCGTAAATCGCAATCAGCGCGAGGCCCCAGCTTACCCGATCAGCAATCGCAAACGGCGTGACGAGCAGCAGATAGGCCGCCGGGCTGCCCCACCAGCGCCGGATCACCGCCTGGCTGCGCTCGGCGATCGCCGTCGCGGCGATCGTGACCAGCGCCAGGATCGTCCCGTCGAGCGTCTTGTCGAGCTGCATTTCGCCCAACCCCAGCGCGCCCACGACCGCGCCGACGATCGCACCGATCAGCGCTTCCTGCATCAGCGCGCGCTTTTCCTCGCCGCGCAGCGCCGACAGCGCCGCCCCGGTCGCCAGCGCCGCCACGCCGGGGATCGCGACCCCCGCGCCCCAGGCATAGCCGAACGCGATCAATGCGACCGCTCCGGCCCCGGTCACGGCGCCGCCCGCCATCAGCAGCCAGGCGGGAATGCCCTTCTCGACCACCTTGGGCAGCACCCAGCGTGCGATACGGGTGAACACATGGCGGTCGGCCCAGCTCGTCCGCCGCTCGGTCAGCGCCGCGAGCACCGCATTGCTGCGGCTGGCCAGCGCCACGCCCTCGCGCTCGACGCCATGCCCGGCGCGCACCGCACCCGCCGACAGCGGCACCTGCTCCGCCCCCGCCTGGACGATCGCGCGCAGCAGGGTCGATTGGAAATCATAATCGGGTGGAAAGTCGGCGATATCCTTGATCCGCCGCGCCGGGGTGTGCGCCACACCCGCCCAGCAATTGCGCGCGTCGATCCGCTCCAGCGATGCGGCGGGGTCCTGCGTCACCAGGATCGCGTCCTTGCCCTCGCCCGCCATGCGGTCGATCACATCGTCGGTGGTGACCAGCGCGTCGGCGACCACCACGACATGCGCGAGCGGATGGACCCGCGCCGCCGCCTCCGCCGCCGAGCGCACGATATCGACCGGCACCCCGCGCTTCGCCGCGCGGCTGACCGCGCCGAGCAGGGCGGGGGTCACCCGGCTCACCGCCACCAGAATATGCCCCGCGCCCGCGCCGATCAGCAACCGCGCCTGATATTCGAGCAGGGTCATCCCCCCGAACGGCAGCGTCGCGGCGAGCACCCCCGGCCGGTCCCCCGCATCCTCCGTCGCAAAGATCAACCCCGCCAGCATCATCTCAGGCGGTTAGGGCAAATGATTCGGGGAAGGAAGAAATTTGGTTCACGCGGAGGCGCGAAGACGCGAAGATTTTTTCGCGCTGAGGCGCGGAGGCGCAGAGACGGAGCGTTTTGGCGCGCAGCGCCCCTCTCAGCTGAGTGAAACAATCCGCATCGGTCGCGATTGGAAAAGCCGCTGACGCGGCGGACCACATCTCTGCGCCTCCGCGCCTCCGCGCGAACAAAATTTCTTATCTTCTTCGCGTCTTAGCGCCTTCGCGTGAATCAAAAACACCGCGAAGCCAGCGATAGCCTCAATACAGCAAAAGCCGCTCCCGCATCGCGACCCACGCCGCCTCGTCCGCCCCGGCAGCCGCATCCAGATCGCCCGGCTCCGCCCCGGCATCGTCAACCCACGCGCGCAGCCCCGGCCCGCCATTGATCACATCAATCGCCAGCTTCTCGAACTCGTACTCGTACGGAAAATCGCGCCACAGATCATAATCCGGATACAACGACCGGATCGCCTTGAACCCCAAAGCCTGCAACCGCCACGGGCGGAACGCGGCATGGTCATACCCCGCCCCTTCGGCATGGATGAACACGCCGCTGCACAGTTGCCCGACATGCTTGTGAAAGGTCGGCTGGAACCAGAAGTCGCGCAGCGTGCAGCCCGCGGTCCATTCCGGCGCGATGCGGCGCATCTCCGCGATCACCGCCTTACCGTCGATGTCCGGCGCCCCGAACAGCTCCAGCGGCCGCGTCCGGTTGTTCTCGGTGAAGAACTTGGCCAGACG
>CAZWZP010000133.1:0-196 GCA_964638925.1 uncultured Stakelama sp.
CCAGGTGGAACGTCCCCCGGACGTTCCAGCCAAAGCCGGGGGCTTTGGCGACCTGATCATCAGGGCAAACGGACGTTGGGGCGGCTAAACAACCTCGAACAACCCAGCCGCGCCCATGCCGCCGGCGGTGCACATCGACACCACCACCCAGCGCACCCCGCGCTTGCGCCCTTCGATCAGCGCATGGCCGACCAGC
>CAZWZP010000133.1:274-8191 GCA_964638925.1 uncultured Stakelama sp.
CGGCAATAGAGGCACTGGCTGGCGAACGCCTCGTTGAGTTCCCACAGGCCGATATCGGCGACCGATAGCCCGGCGCGGTCCAGCAATTTGGGGATCGCGAAGATGGGGCCGATGCCCATTTCGTCGGGGCCGCAGCCCGCCGCCTGAAAGCCGCGATAGATGCCGAGGATCTCCTTGCCCTCGGCCTGGGCGGTGGCGCGGTCCATCACGATTTGGGCGGCGGCGCCGTCGGACAGCTGGCTGGCATTGCCGGCGGTGATGTGGCGGCCTTCCTTGATGACCTGCCCGTCCTTCCACACGGTCTTGAGGCCGGCGAGCGCTTCGGCGGTGGTGCCGGGGCGGATGCCTTCGTCCTGGGCGACGGTGACGGTTTCGGTCCCGGTGCGGTTGCCTTCCTTGTCGAACAGCGCCTTTTCGACGGTGATCGGGGCAATCTCTTCGGCGAACGCGCCATTTGCCAAGCCGGCTTCAGCGCGTTGCTGGCTCTGCGCGGCATAGGCGTCCTGGGCTTCACGGCTGATGCCATAGCGTTCGGCGACGATCTCGGCGGTCTCGATCATTGGCATATAGGCGTGGGGTTCGTTCGCCAGAACCGAACGGTTGGCGAAGCGCGGTGCGTCCTTGGTCACCGTCAGGCTGATCGATTCCATGCCCCCGGACAGCGCGACATCGATGTCGCCCGCAATGATCGAGCGCGCGGCCAGCGCGAGCGCGGTGAGGCCGGAGCCGCATTTGCGATCGAGCGTGAAGGAGGGGACGCTCTGCGGCAGCCCGGCGGCGAACACCGCCATGCGCCCGGCATTGCCGCCTTGCGTGCCCCATTGATTGCCGACGCCCCAGAAAATGTCGTCGATCCGCGCCGGGTCGATCCCCGCGCGCTCCACCGCCGCGTTCATCACATGGCCGGCGAGCACCGGCGCTTCAGTCGCGTTGAACGCGCCGCGATAGGCCTTGCCGATGCCCGTCCGGGCGGTGGAGACGATCGCGGCTTCGCGCATGGACATCCTCTCATTCGTATATCGGGTATGGTGATCCTTTATCGTGAGAGACGGGGGATTGGAAGTATCAGTCGGTGAATTTCGGGGTGCGCTTCTGCATATTGGCCATCACCGCCTCCATCTGGTTGGGGGAGCGGAGCAGCTTGGCCTGTTCGGCGCTTTCCGCCGCGAGGATCGGTCCGGTGCTGGCATCCGCCGACAGGTTGGCGAGGCGCTTGGCGGCGCGGATTGCGTCGGGATTGCGCGCGGCAATGGCGGCGGCAATGTCCATCGCGGCGGCATAGGGCGCGTCGGAAAGATGCGTGACGAAGCCGAGCGCCGCCGCCTCCGCCGCATCGAACTCACGCGCGGTGTAGGTCAGCTCGCGCAGCACATCGTCACGCACCGTAGTCCGCCACAGCGCAAAACCCGCCATGTCGGGGACGATACCCCATTTCATCTCCATGATCGAACAGCGCGTGCCAGGGGCCATGATGCGGATGTCGGCGCCCGACATGATCTGGAAACCGCCGCCGAACGCGACGCCGTGCGCCGCCGCGATCACGGGGACGGGGAGCGCGCGCCAGCCCCAGGCGACCTGCTGGAACAGATTGGCCTCGCCATGGCTGCGCGCATGAATATCGAGGTCCGTGCCGCCGCCCGCCATGCTCGCCATGTCGAGCCCGGCGCAAAAGGCGTTGCCCTCACCCGACAGGACCACCGCGCGCAGGCCGGGCGTCGCGGCAAGCTGGTCGATCGCCCCCGCGATCCCCGCGAACATCGCCGGATCGAGCGCATTCATCTTGTCGGGTCGCGCCAGCCGGACATCGGCAATGCCATTGGCGATGTCGATGGTTACGCGCTGTTCGGTCATCAATCCCCTCCGTTCGGTACCGCTTTACGCGCACGTTAATCCGCAACGAGGCGATAGCCCAGCCCCTTGCGACCCTCGATCATCGCGGTCGCAAACGGCCGGTCGAGCTTGGCGCGCAGGTTCGAGATATGTACCGCGACGACATTGGTCCCCGGATCAAAGCCCAGGCCCCAGATCTGCTCCAGCAACTCTCGCCGGCTGACGAAGCGACCGGCGCATTCGGCAAGGTAGCTGAGCAGTGCGAATTCGCGCGGCACCACCGCGATGCGTGCGCCCGATCGGGTGACGGTGCGCGCCACCGGGTCAAGCTGCAGCGCACCCACGCGGATCGCCATGGCGGCCCGGCGGCGGATGCTGACATCGACCCGGGCGGCCAGCTCGTCGGGATCGACAGGATCGGCGACCGCGTCGGCTGCGCCCGCATCAAGCGCCGCGATCAGCATGGTGCGGTCGCGTGTCAGCGCGATATGCGGCACCCGCATTGCGCCGATCGTCTGCCCCGCACGGTACCGGCACAGGATCGCCGCGACATGGATCGCACCCGACGTTGCCGAGCACCCAATCTCCAGCGCATAGCCGCGCGCGCGAATCGCAGCGTCAAGCTGCGGTATCTCGACTTCGGACAGAATCACCGGGCCCACATCCCGGTTTTGTGCAGTTTTGCTGCAGCCTGTCTGCCGAAGATGGGTCCAAAGCGGGGTGATCGGGCGCGGCACGCACGATCAGCGCCAACGCCTCGGGACATTCCGGTCGCGCCGATGCGAGTGCGGCGAGGGCGGTGGCGCGCATTCGCGGATGCGGGTGGTGGCGGGCGAGATGGTCGATCAGGTCGAGCCCATTGCCTCCGCCCAGATGCGCGGCGATGGTCGCCAATCCCTCCGATGGCGCCGTGGTGAGCACCTCCGCGATTGCGCCGGTCGCGGGATCAAAACGATGCTGGTCGATCCAGCGATGCGCCGGGTGGCTCCCCAATATGTTCAGCGTAACCGAAAATGCGTCGGGCGGCAGCTGAGCATGGACGTCACGACGCATCCGATAGAGCATCAGCTGCCCCGGCTCGATCCGCCGCCGCCCGGTGAAACGCATCGGTGTCTCGGGCTGCCCGGGATCGCGCTCCCAATAGTCGCTCCAATAGCCCGGCCCAAGATAGCCATAGGTGAGGAACGGGAAATTATGGTCGTGCGCCATGCCATAAACGAACGGCGCGGTGCCGCTCGCCTGGACGATGCCGTCATCGGCGGACGGCCAGAAATTAGCACGCAATACGAATCGGCCATTGGGCGGCCGCAGCAGAAAGACCTGCGCGCCATAGCCATTGGCAGCGCTCTGCCCCGCGCAGCGCGTCTTGAGTTCGGCGATGGCAAGGTCGGCGAGGAACGTCCGGTTGCGTCCCAGCCGGGCAAGCAGCTGGCCGAGCGCGGCGAAACTGTCCTCGTCATGCGGATCGAACGGGGTGACCTCCAGCGCATCGACCAGTTCATCCAGCGTCATCGGCTCGCCCGCGTCGGGGTCGATCAGCCGGGTCACGCCACCGCCATCCGCGCATCGAGCCGGTCGAGCGTCTGCGCCGCTGCAACGCGCACCGCATTATCCGGATCGCCCGCCGCCATCTCGGCGAGCCGGGGCCGTCCCGCGCGCGCGTCGAGCATCAACCACTCGCGCATCGCCGCCCAGCGCAGGTGAAAAGCGGGGTCACGGCTCATCCTGTCGAAACAGTCCCCGGCATCGGCGCGCCCGCTAGCACGAAGCAGGGCAAGGAGTAGTTCGGCGCGCGAGGTGCGGTCGTCGGCGGTGGCGCTGCGGACAAACCGGCCATCGGCGGTCGAATATTCGTGGATAAGCGGATCAGCCCCCGGCTTGGCGGTTGCAGTCACTGTCACCACATCCCGGGTCGCGGCGACGATCAGCCGCCCCTCGCGCCGACCATCCTGTTCGATCACGTCACCGTCGCGCAGGTGCTGGCACTCGATTTCAAGGCATCGACGCGGCCCGGCTTCGACCAAACGCCAGCGTCGCACCTCGGCCCCTCCTCCGCGCACATGGAGCGTAACCGCGCGTCGCCCGGACAGGACCAATGTCGCGGGCAGGGCGAGCTGCGCCAGCGCCGCAGCGCAGGTGACGCTTGCGGTCAGCGTCACCTCAGGCAGATCGGCGAGCACCACCGCAGTGCGCAACCTGTCGCGGGTGATGCGCAGCGCGGGATCGAACCAGGGGTCGCTCCGCAATCCATCGACCAGCGGCGCGATCAGGTCCGCGATCCACCCACCATCTGCAAGCAGCGCCCGTGCCTGCGCCAGCACCGCATCGGCATCCTCAAGTCCCGCGAAGCGCGGCGCGATGCGCTGGGCAAGGACAGCGGAAAAGGCCGCATTTGCTGGCGCCGACCGCGCCCGGGCGTCAAGCAATGTGGGATGCGCCGCCGCATCAAACGCGGCCACGCTCAGGTCTCGTAAACGATGACGACGATCGCCACCATCATCTCGAAAATCTCGTCCCCGGCGATTTCGGACGCGCGGATCGCGCCGTGCATCGCGACCTGCGTCCCGAGCGTGGCGATGTCGGAGAGCGATAATGTCAGCATGGCCTACCCCCTGATGGTGTCGGGGCAAGGCTAAGCCGATGGTTGCCCGGCGCTGAGTTAATTCGGCTTTATGTTGCGACTGCCCCGCGCTTGCCGCGCGCCTCCGCCCCCGCTAGCGCGCAGGCAATGACTGTCGCGCCGATCCCCTTTGACCCCCAACATTTCTTCGCGCGCCGCGTCGGCGGGCATGGCGATGCGCTGGGCATCCGTTACCGCGCGCATGGCCCCGACTGGTGCGAGCTGGCCTTGCCGTTCGATCCGAAGCTGATCGGCGATGTCGAGCGCGGGGTGCTGGCATCGGGGCCTATCATCACCTTGCTCGACATGGCGACCAGCGTCGCGGTGTGGATGAAGCGCGGCGGGTTCCTGCCGCACGCGACGCTCGACCTGCGCGTCGATTATCTCCGCCCGGCGGTCGCGGGGCGCGCGGTGATCGGGCGGGGGGAGTGCTATCGCGTCACGCGGTCGGTGGGCTTTGTGCGCGGTGTCGCGCATGACGGCGACCCCGACGATCCGGTCGCGCATGTCGCCGGCACCTTCATGTTCATGGAGGGCGCGGCATGAGCTTTGCGTTGCCGCCCTATGCGCAGCTGCTGGGCATCACGATCGAGCGCGGGGATGGCCCGCCGATCCTCGACATGCCGTTCGGGAGCGGCGTGGTGGGACGTCCGGGGTTCGTTCATGGCGGCGCGCTGTCGGGGCTGCTCGAAATGGCGGCAGTCGCCGCGCTGCGTCATGCGCTGGCGGCGGACGGGCGCGGCGAATCGCGGATCAAGCCGGTCAACGTGACGGTCGATTTCATGCGCGGCGGGCGGGAGAAGGTGACGCGCGCACAGGGCAAGGTCAGCCGCCTCGGCAACCGCGTTGCGAATGTCGAGGCCTTTGCCTGGCAGGATGATCCGGACCGCCCGGTTGCGGCGGCCCGGATGAATTTCTTGATCGGGTGAGGCTTACTTCCGGGTCAGCTTGAGCAGGCGCCCTTCCGATCCGCGACCGCCGTCTTCGAGCAACCAGATCGCACCATCCGGCCCTTCCTCGACCTCGCGGATGCGTGCGCCCATCGGCCATTGGTCACCCTTGGCGGCGTTGGTGCCGGTGACATCAACGCGAATCAGCGCCTGGCTCGATAGACCGCCGATGAACAGGTCGCCCTTCCATTGCGGGAACATCTTGCCCGAATAGA
This sequence comes from uncultured Stakelama sp., assembly GCA_964638925.1. Classification (GTDB taxonomy): domain Bacteria; phylum Pseudomonadota; class Alphaproteobacteria; order Sphingomonadales; family Sphingomonadaceae; genus Sphingomonas. Next base: position 5,890 of record CAZWZP010000133.1, read on the forward strand.
CGATCAACCCGCCGGGGGAGATTGCCGGGTTCCACGATACTTTCGGTGCTTCGAACTCGGGGCGGGTGCTGTGGTCGGGGATGTCGCGCCCGTCATAATGATCGCCGTCGGACACGATCGGATAGCCATAGTTGCGACCCGGTAGAATCAGATTGACCTCGTCGCCGCCACGCGGCCCCATTTCCTGCTCCCACAGGTTTCCGGCCGAATCGAACGCGATGCCGAGCAGGTTGCGGTGGCCATAGGACCACACCGCCGGGTGGAAGCCCTTTGCGGTCAGGCCGGGGTCGCCGGCGGGTTTGCCGTCGAGGGTGAGGCGCAGCATCTTGCCGAGCGTGGACTTTGGGTCCTGAGCGGGATCGAACTTCTGGCGCTCGCCATTGGCGAAGAACAGATGCTTGCCGTCGGGGGCAAAGGCGATGCGGCCCGAATAATGGCCGCTACCCTCGACATAGGGGCTCGCCTGGAACAGCCGCTCGACATTGGTGAGCGTTGGGCTCGCGCCATCGGTCAGCGTCGCGCGGGCCAGCACAACGCCCTTGCCGCCAGGCCCGGCTTCCGAAAAGCTGAAATAGACGCGTTTGCTCTTGGCATAATCCGGAGCGAGCAGAATTTCCTTGAGCGCCCCCTGCCCCGCGCTGTCGACTGCCGGTACGCCTGCAACCTCCGTCTTGGACGTGCCGTCAGCGCTGACCAGGATCAGCTTGCCGGCCTTTTCGGTCACCAGCATCCGCCCGTCGGGCAGGAATGTCATCGCCCAGGGCGCGTCGAAATCGGCGACCGGCGTGACGGTGAACGGCAGGTCATTGGACGTTGCAGCCGTCTCCCGACTGTTGCCCGGCTGGGCGCTGGTGCAGGCAATCAGGGTCAGCGAAACGGCGGCAATCGGTAACAGACGCATCATAGTCCTCCCTGGGGCAAATCCCGCAACGCGCGGACCGCGTGGATGTTGCATGGCGGGGGGCTCGGGAAAAGAGGGGGCCGGGGCTGACTCGAAATCCTTGCCGTTTGCGCGGCACGGGCTTATAGAGGCGCTGTTCTCGACATTGGCAACGTTGGCGAGGTCGGACCTACCGGGTCCGGCGGCGACGGGGTGTTTCCGATGGTTTTGGAGTTTTTGCGTTGGCCGACCTGACCGTTCTGACTGACATCATCGAGCCCGAGGCACGTGCGCTCGGCTTCGATCTGGTGCGCGTCAAGCTGTTCGGCGGCGAGGGCGACCGCACGCTGCAGGTGATGGCCGAGCGGCCCGACACGCGCCAGCTCAACATCGACGATTGCGCCGATCTGTCGCGGCGCATCTCCGACCGGCTCGACGAACTTGAGGAAGCGGGTCGCGATCCGATCCCCGAAGCCTATCGGCTGGAAGTCAGCTCGCCCGGCATCGACCGGCCGCTGACTCGCCTGAAGGACTTTGCCGACTGGCAGGGGCATGAGGCGCGGATCACGCTCGCCGAGAAGATCGATGGGCGCAAACAGTTCAAGGGCGACCTTGCCGGGGTGGAGGGCGAGATCATCGCGATCACCGACGGGCACGGGCTGACCCACAGAATCGCCTTCGCGACCATCGAGGACGCGAAGCTCGTGATCACCGACCGGCTGATTGCCGCAACCAAACCCCTTTCGGCGGCGGGAGCCGACGAGATTATTGAAGCGCCCGCCGAGGGCGCGGACGAATTCGAAGCAGAGGAACAGGACTGATGGCCACCGCCATTTCCGCCAACAAGGCCGAGCTGATCGCCATCGCCAATTCGGTGGCGACCGAAAAGATGATCGACCGGGCGATTGTCATCGAGGCGATGGAAGACGCGATCGAGCGCGCCGCCAAAAATCGCTATGGCATCGAGAACGACATCCGCGCCAAGCTCGATCCGGTCACCGGCGACCTGCGCCTGTGGCGCGTGGTCGAGGTGGTCGAGGCGGTCGACGATTATTTCAAGCAGGTCGACCTCAAGGGCGCGCAGAAGATCCAGAAGGACGCCAAGGTCGGCGACTTCATCGTCGATCCGCTGCCCCCGATCGAATTCGGCCGCATCCAGGCACAGGCAAGCAAGCAGATCATCTTCCAGAAGGTCCGCGATGCCGAGCGCGAGCGGCAGTATGAAGAGTTCAAGGATCGCCAGGGTGAGATCATCACCGGCGTCGTCAAGCGCGTCGAGTTCGGCCATGTCGTGGTCGATCTGGGTCGTGCCGAGGGCGTGATCCGCCGCGACGCGCAGATCCCGCGCGAAGTGGTGCGCGTCGGCGACCGCGTCCGCAGCCTGATCCTGAAGGTCGTGCGCGAGACGCGCGGGCCGCAGAT
>CAZWZP010000134.1:0-3409 GCA_964638925.1 uncultured Stakelama sp.
CCCGTAGCCGCACTCGCCCGCTCGCGCTGCTGCTCGATCGCCTCGGCCAGCAGGGCAGGGCCAGTGAGCCCCGCGCCGAACGCGATCAGGCTCATCGCCACGAACAGCCCCGCCAGATGCGCCCCGGTCGCCGCGACGATCAGGATCACGACCGCACCGCTGCCAAGCGCGACCGATCCCGCGGGCTTCAACCCGCGCGGCCAGCGGCGCAGCACCACCGGTACGCACAAGGTGCCCCCGATGATCGCGCACGCCACTGCCGAGTAGAACAGCCCCGCCTGCGCCGGCGTCGCCCCCGCAGCGTCGAGCACGAACGGCGACGCCGCCAGAAAGGTGAAGAACCCCCCGCTGATGAGGGCATTGGACAGTGCGAGCGGCAGATAGCCACGCTTGCGCAGCACCTGCCAATAGGTCGTCGCGATCCGCCGCGCATGAACCGGCGCTCGGTCGCCCGGGCGCGTCTCGGGCAGCATCCGCAGCGCCAGCGCTCCGCCGATCAGCGTCAGCGCGGCGAGGATCCAGAACAGCGCGCGCCATCCGCCAATGCTCGTCACCGCGCCGCCCAGCGCCGGGGCGAGGGCAGGGGAGATCAGCGTAACGCTCGTTAGGATCGCCAGCGGCGCTGCCGCCTTGCCCACCGGTGCGGTGTCGGTCGCCATCGCGCGCCCTGCCACCAGTGAGGACGACGCCCCGATTGCCTGCACCGCGCGACCGACCAGCATCGTCGCCAGATCACTCGCCACCGCGCACAACAGCGTCCCGACCAAAAACACGACCAGCCCGCCGATCAGCACCGGCCTGCGCCCATGATGATCCGCAACCGGCGCCCAGCCCAGCTGGCCGAGCGCCAGCCCGATCAGATAGAGCGAAATGACCAGCTGCCCGCCCGCAGGCGTCGCGCCGATCCCGTCGGCCAGTTGCGGCAAAGCAGGGACGATGATCTGGATCGCCAGCGATCCCAGCGCGATGATCCCGCCCAGCAGGATCAGGCGTCCCGTCCCCCCGTCTGCGCGCGCCGCGATGATCAGGCTTCCTCGGGCCAGTAAAGGCGCATCGGGTTCGCGACGAGCAGCTTGTGCTGCAACTCCGCGGTCGGCGCAATTTCGGGGATGACATCGACCAGCGCGCCGTCATCGGGCAGCACGGCCTCCATGTTCGGATGCGGCCAGTCGGTGCCCCACAGCACGCGATCGGAATAGGCTTCGACCAATGGCCGCACCGCCTTCACGAAATCGGCATAGGGCGGCCCGGCCGGATCGAGCCGGTCGGGGCAGGTGACCTTGGTCCAGATATCGTCGCGGCTGTCGAGCAGCGCGCGAAACGCGGTCATGTCCGCGCCGTCCGGCCCCTGGCGCACATCGGGTCGGCCCATATGATCGATGACGATCGGCACGGGAATCGCGGCGAGGAACGGCTTCATCTCCTCAAGGATATCGGCCTCAAAATACACCACGACATGCCAGTTCAGCCGCGCGATGCGCTGCGCCACGTCGAGGAACTTGTCCTTGGGCGCATCGTCGACCAGCCGCTTCAAAAAGTTGAACCGCACCCCGCGAATGCCGCCTTCGTGCAGCGCATCCAGCTCGGCGTCGCTGATCGCCGGATCGACCACCGCGACCCCGCGACACGTCCCACCCGACACAGCGATGCCGTTCAGCGTCGCCGCATTGTCGGTCCCGTGACAGCTCGCCTGCACGATGACATTGCGCGCAAAGCCCAGCCGCTCGCGCAGCGCGAACAGCGCGTCCGGCCCGGCATCCTGCGGCAGATATTTGGCCTTGGCGCTGAACGGGAACTGCGCCTGTGGCCCGAACACATGGCAATGTGCATCCACGGCTCCGGGCGGCGGCGTAAAGCGCGGCCTTGTCGGCGCCAGCGTCCAGCTGCGAATGCGCCCGTCTGCGTCGGTGGTGCTCATACGAAGACTTCCCCGTCCATCAACTTCCGCGCCGTCCGCAGCATCCCCGCTTCGACCGGCGCACCAGCCTCATCCAGCGTCACCACACACTCGGTAACCCCGGTCGGATGCTCCACGCCAAGCGTCAGCGACCGCCCCTCCGGCACCACCGCCAGCGCAGCCGCCGGCGACCCTTCGATCAGACAGGCCGTCGCCACGCTGACCGCACCCAGCACGCCGATCGAGGCATGAACCCGGTGCGGGATCAAGGACCGCACGGCAATTGCCCGGCCGTCGCGCGGCGCGGCGACCAGCATCATCTTCGGCACCGATTTCTCGGTCACATCGCCCAGGTTCATCAGCGGCCCGGCCTTCAACCGGATCCCCTCGACCTTCGCCTTCATCGCATCATCGGCGTCGAGCGTATCGCGATCCTCATAACCGCTAATGCCGACATCCGCCGCCGCGATCACCACGCACGGCATCCCATTGTCGATCATCGTCACACGCACGCCGTCAATCTCATCGACGCCGTTACCGGTCGGCAGCAACGCGCCGCAGCTCGACCCCGCCGTATCGCGAAAGGCGAGGGGGATTGGCGCAGCAGTCCCCGGCACGCCGCTGATGCTGGCATCGCCGTCATAACGGACCACACCGCCCGGCGTCTGCACCGTCGCCACCGCGACTTGCCCGGTATTCTCCATGAAGATCGCGACCCGCGTCGCGCCATCGTGCGCCGCGACCAGCCCGCGCTCGATTGCGAACGGTCCGATTCCGGCAAGGATATTCCCGCAATTCTGCGCGTCAGTGACGATCGCCTGATCGACGAACACCTGCAGGAACAGATAATCGACATCGACCCCGTCGCGGTCGGACTTGCGCACCACCGCGACCTTGCTCGTCAGCGGATCGGCTCCGCCCATCCCGTCGATCTGCCGCGGATCGGGCGACCCCATCACCCGCAGCAAAAACGCATCGCGCGCGGCGGTGTCGGCGGGCAGGTCTTCGGCAAGGAAATAGCCGCCCTTCGACGTCCCGCCCCGCATCCACATGCAGCGGACGTTCATCATAAGCCCCTCCCCTTCAGGGGAGGGGTTGGGGGTGGGGCAGTGAGTGTCTCACAGAGACCGATCGTCAAGAGGATAGGCCCCACCCCAACCCCTCCCCTGAGCCGCAGGCGAGCGAAGCTCAACTGGAGGGGCTTGATGGCCTCACTCATACCGCAACCCCATCTCCGCGAGCCGAGGCCGCATGTCATAGATATCCAGCCCCAGCTCCCCAGCCGCCAGCCGCACGCGCTTGGCCTCTTCGGCAGCTTCACGCTTGCGCGCCGCCTCCAGCACCGCGGCCGCGTCGGCGCGCTTGACCACGCACACCCCGTCATCATCGGCGACGATCACATCGCCCGGCTCAATTGCGGCACCCGCGCACACGATCGGCACATTGACCGACCCCAACGTGTTCTTGACCGTCCCTTGAGCGAACACCGCCTTGGACCAGACCGGAAAGCCC
>CAZWZP010000134.1:3480-5857 GCA_964638925.1 uncultured Stakelama sp.
CCAGCAGATCGCCGAAATAGCCATCGACGCACGGGCTGGTCGGGGCGAGCACGAGAATGTCGCCCGCCTTCAGCTGCTCGATCGCGACATGCACCATCCAATTGTCACCCGGAGGCGCAGAGATCGTGACCGCATTCCCGGCAATCCGCGCGCCCGAATAGATCGGTCGCATATAATGCGCGAGCAGCCCGATCCGCCCCTGCGCCTCATGCACCGTGGCGACACCGGCTTCGCCAAGCCCCTCCACAATGTCCAATGGAGTGCGCTGGATATTCTGCACGACGCGTGCCGACATTGGACATCTCCCGAGGGAAAAAGCGAATGGAAGTGGGGGGCGGATGTAGCGTTTATCCGCGACATGTTCTCTATCTGAAATCCCGCGCGGCAATAAGAAATTCTGATATGTCTGCGGAATGATTCGTCCATTCGACCTTAATCTTCGCCATCTCCGCGCGCTTGGGCAAGTGATCGCGCAGGGCAGCCTCAACCGTGCGGCGGAGGCGGCGGGACTGTCGCAGCCGGCACTGACGCAGGGGCTGGCCAAGCTGGAGAAGCAGCTTGGCGTCACGCTGTTCGACCGGCATTCGGACGGGGTGACGCCCAGCCCGGCGGGCACCGCGCTGGCCGATCGGGTGGAGCGCGCGTTCGACCAGCTCGCGGCGGCGACCCGCCGTTCGGCGCGTGGCGGAACGCGCGGATTCGCCCGCCCCGAACTGCTGATGACCGCAACCCAGCTCGATGCCTTCCTGCACTTCGCCGATGCGCAGGGCTTTGTCGGTGCGGCGACGGCCAGTGGCATGTCGCAGCCTGCCGTCCACCGCTCGGTGCGCGAACTCGAACAGGTCTGCGCCACGCCATTGGCCGAGCGGCGGGGGCGGGGGATGGCGCTGACGCCCGCAGGCCGGACGCTGGCGCGCGGGGTGCGCCTTGCTGCCAGCGAGATCGCGGCGGGCATCGCCGAAGCGCGCGGTGATGAGGGGCAGGGCGGCCGCATCGCGATCGGAGCCATGCCGCTCAGCCGCGCGCTGTTGCTGCCCCACAGCCTCGCGCAATTCCTGCGCGAGGAGCCGCGCACCGTGGTCGATGTGGTCGAGGGGTCGTGGCGCGAGCTGGTCGATCCGCTGCTCGACGGCATCATCGATATCATGGTCGGCGCGCTGCGCGACGACTGCCCGCCGGGGGTGGAGCAGGTGCCGCTGTTCACCGATCGCCTCGCCATCTTCGGGCGGCGCGGGCATCCGCTGGCGCAGGGGCCGGTCGATCTCGACACGCTCGCCGCGCAATCCTGGGTCGTCGGCCCGGTCGGCACGCCGCTACGGTCGCACTGGGAGGCGCTGTTCGTCGGGCGCGCGCTGCCGCCGGTGCCGATCGAGTGCGGCTCCGTCATGGTGATCCGCGGCCTGCTGGTGCAGAGCGACCTGCTGACGCTGCTCTCGCCCGATCAGGTCGCGCTGGAGGTGGGGGCGGGAATGCTCGAACGCGTCGGACCGCAACTCCCCGGCGCAGTCCGCACCATCGGCATCAGCACCCGCGCCGGCTGGCGCCCCACCGCCAGCCAGGCACGCTTCATCGACCTGCTCCACCGCGCGTCGAAAGAGACCAGACTTCAGAAAAACGGATAGCCCCCAACGCAATCCGATTAGAACATCTCGCGGAACAACGCTTCATACACCCCATGATCGAGCGGACATCTCTTCTGGGATTTGGCGAAGCAGGACAGGCCTTCGCCCAACCCGGCGCCGCGGCATTCGACATCGCCACCGAGAATGGCGAAACACGTCCACTCAAGATCACGCAGTTCGAGGCCGCTGAAATCCGCTGGTCAGCAACCCCCGCAGGTGCTCTGGCTGGGGCCGATCTGGTGCTGTGCCTCGTCACCGCCGATCAGGCGCTCTCCGCTGCGCAGCGTTGTGCACCGCTGCTGAAACACGGTGCCTTGTGGCTCGATATGAACAGCGTTGCGCCCGGCACGAAGCGGGAGGCGGTGCAGGCGATTGAGGCTGCCGGCGCGCGCTATGTCGATGTCGCGGTGATGGCGCCGGTGCTGCCCGCACGGCTGGGCGTCCCGCTGCTGGTCGCGGGGCCACATGCAGACGCGGCTGCGGAAGCACTGCGCGCCTATGGCTTTACCAAGGTTTCGGTCGCTGGGCCGACGGTCGGGGATGCATCGGCGATCAAGATGATCCGGTCGGTGATGGTCAAGGGGCTGGAGGCGCTGACCGCCGAATGCGTGCTGGCGGCTGAGCGCGCCGGGGTGCGTGAGGCGGTGCTCGCCTCGCTTGACGCGAGCTGGAGGGAGCAGGGCTGGGCCGAGCGCGCCGACTATAATCTCGACCGGATGCTCGCGCATGGCACGCGCCGCGCCGCCGAGATGGAG
>CAZWZP010000134.1:5867-8134 GCA_964638925.1 uncultured Stakelama sp.
GCCCAGCGCCGCATCCAGCGCCACGCCGAAGCGGGTGTGGCCGATCTGGGCGTCGATCCGGCGATGACGCGGGGGACGATCCAGCGCCAGCGGGAGATGGGGGTGCTGGGCGTGGATCCGCCCGATGGACTCAAGGCGAAGCTGGCGATGCTGGTGGGCGCAGAAGACGCTGGGCCCCGGCTCAAGGCCGGGGTGACGATAAGTGAAACGGGGGAGAGTGCCGCGTGATCATCGACTGCCACGGCCATTACACCGTCCTGCCCAAGGCGCATGACGCCTGGCGTGAGGAACAGAAGGCCGCGTTCAAGGCCGGGACGCCGTGTCCGCCCTATCCGCAGATCAGCGACGCGGAGATCCGCGAGACGATCGAGGCGAACCAGCTGCGCCTGATCAAGGAGCGCGGCGCGGACCTGACGATCTTTTCCCCCCGCGCGTCGGCAATGGCGCCGCATGTGGGAGGTGAAGGGGTCGCGATCGAATGGGCGCGGCGCTGCAACGACCTGATTGCGCGGGTCGTCGGGCTGTTCCCCGAGACGTTCGTCGGCGTGTGCATGTTGCCCCAATCGCCCAAGGCGGACATGACCGCGAGCATCGCCGAACTCGATCGCTGTGTGACCGAGCTCGGTTTCATCGGCTGCAACCTCAACCCCGATCCGGGCGGCGGGCATTTCACCCACCCGCCTCTGACCGACCGTTACTGGTATCCGTTCTACGAGAAGATGGTCGAGCTGGACGTTCCGGCGATGATCCACGTCTCGGGCAGCTGCAACCCGGCGATGCACGCGACCGGTGGCTACTACATCGCGGCCGACACGGTCGCCTTCATGCAGTTGCTGGAGGGCGACCTGTTCGCCGATTTCCCGACCCTGCGCTTCATCATCCCCCATGGCGGCGGCGCGGTGCCGTACCATTGGGGACGCTATCGCGGGCTTGCCGACATGCTGAAGAAGCCAGCGCTCGACACGCATCTGATGAACAACATCTTCTTCGACGCCTGCGCCTATCACCAGCCGGGCATCGACCTGCTCGCCGACGTGATCGACAACAAGAACATCCTGTTCGGGTCGGAAATGGTCGGCGCGGTGCGCGGGATCGATCCGACCACCGGGCATTATTTCGATGACACCAAGCGCTACGTCGATGCCCTCGACATCAGCGATGCGGAACGCGCCGCGATCTTTTCCGGCAACGCCCGCCGTGTCTTCCCCCGTCTTGACGCCAAGCTGAAGGAGCGCGGCCTGTGACCGACCACACCGATATCCACGCCTATCTCGCGGAGTTCGAGGATATTCCCGGCACCCGCGTGTTCACCGCGAAGCGCGCGCGCGCCGGTTACCATATGAACCAGTTCGCGATGAGCCTGATGAAGGCCGAGAACCGTGAACGGTTCAAGGCGGACGAGCGTGCCTATCTCGACGAATGGCCGCTGACCGAAGAGATGAAACAGGCTCTGCTCGATCGCGATTACAACAAGTGCCTCGATCTCGGCGGCAATGTCTATTTCCTCGCCAAGCTGTTCTCGACCGACGGCATCCCCTTTGCCGAGGCGGTCAGCACAATGACCGACATGAGCTTCCCCGAATATCGCGAGATGATGATGCGCGGCGGGCGTTCGCCCGTGGGCGTCCGCTCGATCAAAGAAGGACGTTGACCATGGCACGGATTACCGCAGGCGTCGCATCGAGCCATGTCCCGTTGCTCGGCGTCGCCGTCGATCAGGGCAAGGATCGCGACGCTTATTTCGGCCCGATCTTCGCCGGATATGACTGGACGCGCGAATGGGAGAAGGCCGAGAAGCCAGACGTCGTGATCCTGGTCTATAACGACCATGCGTCGGCGTTCGACATGAAGATCATCCCGACCTTCGCGATCGGCTGTGGCGAGCGCTACACCTCGGCCGACGAGGGGTGGGGGCCGCGCCCGGTGCCGGATGTCGAGGGGCATCCCGACCTTGCCTGGCATATCGCGCAGAGCCTGGTGCTCGACGAATTCGACATGACGATCATCAACGAGATGCAGGTCGATCACGGCCTGACCGTTCCGCTGTCGATGATGTTCGGCACGCCCGATGCCTGGCCGTGCAAGGTGATCCCACTGGCGGTCAATGTCGTCACCTATCCGCCGCCCTCGGGCAATCGCTGCTGGGCGCTGGGCGAGGCGATCGCGCGCGCCGTGGCGAGCTTTCCCGAGGATCTGAACGTTCAGGTCTGGGGCACCGGCGGCATGAGCCACCAGCTGCAGGGGCCGCGCGCCGGCCTCATCAACCG
>CAZWZP010000135.1:0-8081 GCA_964638925.1 uncultured Stakelama sp.
GTGGAGGGCTGGGCATGAACCGCATCTTTCGCAACGCCCGGCTGGTCTGTCCTGAGGGCGGCGAGCGCACCGGCGACCTGTTCGTCGCCGATGAGCGGATCGTCGACACCGCGCCCGAGGGAGCGGAAGTGGTTGAGTGTGGCGGCAAGCTGCTCGCCCCTGCCCTCACCGATCTCGGCGTATTCGCGATGGACAAGGCGGCGTGCCGCGCGGGCGGGATCGCGCGCATCGGGCTGATGCCCGATCAGTCGCCCGTGCTCGACGGCCCCGGCCTGGTCCAGCGTGCTGCGGACATGGGCAAGCCCGAACTCTGGGTCCACCCGATCGCCGCCGCGACGCGCGGGCTGGAAGGGTTGGACCTCGCCGAGTATGCCACGAACGCCGATGCGGGCGCGCGCGCCGTCGCGACCGGACGCGGCTGGATCGCTGATAGCGGCGTCATGCGTCGCGTCCTCGCCTATGCGCGCGATTGCGGGCTTGTCGTTATCACCCATGCTGAAGACAGTGGCCTGACCCGCAATGCGGTCGCAACCGAAGGCGAGACCGCGACCCGCCTCGGCCTTCCCGCCGCCCCGGCCATGGCCGAAGCACTGGCGGTCGCGCGCGACCTGATGCTCGCCGAACAGGCCGGCGCAGCAATCCATTTCCGCCAGCTGACCACCGCCGCCGCCTTCGAGCTGATCCGCACCGCCAAGACGCGCGGGATCCGCGTAACCTGTGGCATTACCCCGGCGCATCTGCTGCTGTCCGACATCAACCTGTCTGACTTCCGCACCTTTGCGCGCCTGTCGCCCCCTTTGCGGGACGAGACCGATCGCAAAGCCGCGCTCGCCGCGCTCGCCGACGGGACGATCGACGTGCTCTGCTCGGGCCACGACCCGCGCGGGCCGGAGGAAAAGCGCCTGCCCTTCGCCGATGCGACGCCGGGCATGGCGGGGGCTGAAACGCTGCTCGCCTTGGGTCTGGGGCTGGTCCGTGAGGGACATATCGCCCTCCCCCGCCTGTTCGACCTCGCCGCACGGACACCCGCTTGTATCCTCGGGATCAAGACAGGGACGCTCGCGCCCGGGATGCCAGCCGATCTGGTGCTGATTGACCCCGATGCGCCGTGGCAGATCGCATCCGACCGGATGGCGGGCAAGGCGGGCAATACCCCGTTCGACGGCCTGCCCGTTCAGGGCAAGGCGCTACGCCTGTTCAAGGGCGGCAGCGAAGTTCGCTGAACCGAAAAAGGGCCGGGAGTCGCCCCCCGGCCCTTTGTTCATCCTTGATCGACGCGTCAGCGCGCCCAGCTTGCCGGCTTGTCGCCCGCAGCGGTGCGCACGAAGCATTTACCACCGTCACCGCGCACTTCGCGACACAGCGCATCGGCATCGGCGCGGGCGAGCCCGCCGACCGACAGCCGCTGGAACGCGCCTGCACTCGTCGAAACGCTGGCACTCGCCGGGGTCAGCCCCTTGAGTTGCGGCGTCCGCTTGATCAGACGTCCCCAGGCATCGCGCGCCACGCCGACGCTGTCATAGGCACCTAGCTGAACATACCAGCTGCCCTTGGTGAAACGCTGGGTCGTGGGTACGTCAACCTTGACAGGCTTGGTCGCGCCGACGCTGGCGACCGAAGTCTCTGCACGAACGGCGCGGGCCGGAACCGCCTGGACGATGTCCTGACGCGGCGCGAATACGACCTGCTGGCCGCTCGGCGCGGTAATCGACGGACCCTGCGCGACATCGGTCGCGGCCACGTCCACCGCCGTCGCGGCAACAGCAGCCACCGCCTCGACCGGCGCGAGGCCGGGCATATAGGTTTCGACCGGATCGGCGACGCGCGTTGCGGCGACCGCACTGGTCATCGAATGGGCGAGCGCAAGACGCTCGGGCTGGCCATTGTCGGCGATCGGCGTGACGCCGAGCAGCGCCGCGACCTGGTCATAGGCATTCTGCGGCCGCGCAAAGCTCGCCCAGTGCATGATCCGGCCATCGACCTGATCGGGCGACAGGTCGAGCGCGGCAATCGCACGCGCCTGCTGCCACTGCCCCGCCAGCGCGAGGCTGAGCGCCAGGTTCTGGCGGGTCTTGGCATCGGCACCCGGCTGGCGCGCGATTTCCATCAGCAGTCCGACAGCGCCGGCAGGGTCACCCGCCAGCGCCATGGCGAGGCCACGGTCGCTCGCCGGGATGGTCGCGCTATGCGTCGCCAGCGTCTGCCGCGCCACGTCCCACTCGCCCGTCGCAATCTGCGCGAGCGCGAGGTTGAGCGCCGTGCGGCCATTGGCCGGGTCGAGCGACAGCGCCTCATTCAGCGCCTGCGCCGCCGATACGAAGCGGCCCGCGAACAGATAGGTTTCGCCCAGCAGCTTGCGATACTCGCCATTGCGCGGATCAAGGGTGACCGCAGCCTCGGCATGGGTCACCGCCTTTTGCCCCTCGCCCTTCGTCAGGGCTTTGGTCGCGGCGGCAGCTTCCCTGGCGGCGCGGCGCAGGTCGGCAGTTTCGACCCCGCTGCTGGCGACGGCAAGGCCGCCGATCAGCGTCGGGCCGCCCACCAACGGTGCGCCCAGCACCAGTGCGGAGACCGATACGGTCAGAATGCGGCGAAGGTTCATGGCTCTGTGTCCCCCTGGATCAGCGCGCCTTGCCCGCCGGGAGCCGGTCAACCAGCGCCCCCAGTTCGGGCAAAGTTTCAAGAAATGCGTCGAGCGCCTCGGTCACGATCACCTGGGCCGAACGGCCGTTGAGCGCCGAGGCAAGGCGCAGCTTCAAATGACGTTCATGGTCGAGCCGCAGCGTGAAGGCGGCCTTGCCCTTGCGCGACGCGACCTCGCGCCCGATCCGGGCGGCGGTGGCGGTCGATACCGGGCGTGCAGGCGCTTCCGGCTCGGGCTCGCTCGCAACGGGTGCAGCGACCGGCTCGATAACAGGCTGCGGTTCGGGCGCGAATTCCTCGACCAACGTCTGGCGCTGCGCCAGCACCGGCGGCACCGGCTCAAATGCGGGGGCAGGCAGCTCGCTGCCCATGTCGTTCCAGCCGAGGTCGGCGAGCGACGTGCCCGGATCGAGGCCGATATACCCCTGAGGGCGCATCGCGGGGCGTGCCTGTCCCTTGCGGGCGAGCAGGCCCGAAGACAGCGACGCAGCGGGCTTGGCGGAGCCGAACATCAGCTCACCACCCGGCGGCCAAAGCCACCCTGCGGACGCCCGGCAAAGGCGGCGTGGGGCGCCGCCGCAACGGCGGGCGCGCTGAACACGGTGCGGCGGAAATTCTTCTCCAGCCGGTCGTTGATATAGGCCCAGAGCGCAGTGACCTCACCGGCAGACTTGCCGTTGGGGTCCACTTCCATGACGGTGCGCCCGTCGATCATCGACGCGGCGAAATCGGTGCGGTGGTGCAGCGTCACCGGCGCGACCGTGCCGTGCTGCGACAGCGCGACGGCGGCTTCGCTGGTGATCTTCGCCTTGGGCGTCGCCGCGTTGACGACGAAAATCAGGGGCTTGCCCGCGCGGTCGCACAGATCGACCGTGGCACCGACGGCGCGCAGGTCATGCGGCGAGGGGCGGGTCGGAATGACGATCAGTTCGGCGACCTGGATCACGCTCTGGATCGCCATCGTAATCGCTGGCGGGGTGTCGATCACGGCAAGGCGAAAGCCCTGCTGGCGCAGCACCTCAAGATCGGCGGCGAGCCGCGCGACCGTGGTCTGGGCAAAGGCGGGGAAATCCGTCTCGCGCTCGTTCCACCAATCGGACAGCGACCCTTGCGGATCAATGTCGATCAGAACGACGGGGCCGTGACCGGCCCGCTGCGCCTGCACCGCCAGGTGCCCGCTCAGCGTGGTCTTGCCCGATCCACCCTTTTGTGATGCCATCGCTAGTACGCGCATCGACCCCTCGAAAAAATCCCGGTTACCCAGCCTTGGGGATGCCATCGGGAAGCTAAGAAGGCGTTAATGAGGGCTGCGGTGCACCGGACATGTCCCATGCCGGGCTTAACCAAAGCGCAAGCATATCTTGGCCATGCTATGGTTAACTGGCATTATCCAAGCGTGGGCGGGACGGGAACTGACCGAATGAAGCACTTCTTCTGGACGGCGGCGCTGGCCGGCGCGTTGCTGGCTGGCCCGGCGCTGGCGCAGGCTGATGTAAAGACCGGGGTCGAGGCGTGGCAGCGGGGCGATTATCGCGCGGCCGTCGCGCAATGGCGCGGCCCGGCGGTTGCGGGCGACGCCGACGCGCAGTTCAACATGGGCCAGGCCTATAAATTCGGGCGCGGCGTCCCTGCCGATCTGGCGCAGGCCGAAGAATGGTATCGCAAGGCGGCGCTGCAGGGTCATCCCCAGGCCGAAGAAAATTACGGGTTGGCGTTGTTCGAAAACGGCAAAAGGCTTCAGGCCGTCGAGTGGCTGGAAAAGGCCGCCGGTCGCGGCGCACCGCGCGCGCAATACGTGCTGGGCACGATGTTGTTCAATGGCGACGCGGTGACCAAGGACTGGGTGCGCGCCTATGCCCTGATCGTCCGCGCCGCAGCGCAGGGTCTGCCCCAGGCATCGACGTCGCAGGCGCAGATGGACGGCTATATCTCGCTGCAGGACCGGCAGAAGGGGCTGGAACTGGCGCGCGTCTATGAACGCGATGCCGGTCGCCCGAGTGTCGCTGCGGTCCAGCCGCCGCGCGGGACCCAGCCACCCCGCGCGGTTGGGCGCACCGACCTGCCCCCCTCCACCGCCTATCAGCCGCGCGACCCGATCCCGGCTCCCACGCAGAGCGCCGAAGTGCGGCCAGCCCCGCCGATCGTGCGCCCCGCGCCCAAGCCGGTGCCCACGCCCGCCCCCGCTCCAGCCGCGTCGGCCGCGATCCGCGACGGCGGCTGGAAGCTTCAGCTCGGCGCATTCGGTGAGCCGGGCAACGCGCAGAAACTCGGCGCGCAGGTCGCGGGACGTTTTCCGGGCCGCCAGGTCAGCTATGTGAAATCCGGTCGCCTGACCAAGGTGCTGATCGGCCCCTTCGCCTCCAGCGCCGAAGCCAGCGCGGCGTGCCGCGGGCTAAGCCCGTGCGTGCCGGTGCGGGAGTAAGCCAATCGTCAGCCCGGGCTTGACCCGGGGCCCAGCTGCCTTGGCCGGTTGACGAAGCGGGACCCCGGGTCAAGCCCGGGGTGACGATGACGTCAGCCTTCCACCCATTCGCTCCGCGCGATCCCCTGTGCGTAGAGCAGCGCCGTCAGATCCCCATGATCGATCCGCGCGCCCGCCGCCGCCGCGACGATCGGCTTGGCGTGATAGGCCACACCCAGCCCCGCCTGACGGATCATCGCAAGGTCATTCGCACCATCGCCAACCGCCATCGTCGCGCTCGCGTCCAGACCCAATTCGGCCATCGCCCCGAGGAGCGTCGTCTCCTTGGTCGATGAATCGACGATCGGCTTGCTCACCGCGCCGGTCAGCGCGTCGCCCTCAATCAGCAGTTCGTTGGCGATCACCCGGTCGAAGCCGATCTGCGCGCCCACCGGCTCGGCGAACCGCGTGAAGCCGCCCGACACCAGAATCGCCATCGCCCCGCGCGCCTTCATCGTCTGCACCAAGGTTCGCGCGCCCGGCATCAGCCGCACCCGCTCGGCCAGACAGCGGTCGATCGCGTCTGCGCCCAGCCCTTTGAGCAGCGCCACGCGCGCATCCAGCGCCTCGGCAAAGTCCAGCTCGCCACGCATCGCCGCTTCGGTCACCTCGGCGATCTGCGCCTTGATCCCGGCATAATCGGCCAGCTCGTCGATGCACTCGACCGTGATCATGGTCGAGTCCATGTCGGCGACGATCAGCTTCTTTTCGCGACCCTCAGCAGGCTGGACGACGATATCCGCCAGATCGCGATAACCGTCCAATACGCCCCACGCGAAGTCGACGTCCTCCGCGAACACGATGTCAGCGGCATACCCGTGATCAATCCAGCGCCATTCTTGAACCCGGCACAATTCCATCTGGTCCGCTATCGTCGAAATATCGGCCTCAGACAGCCGATCCGCTGCTATCAGCGTCGCGATGAACATGCCGCACTCCTCCAGGCCAAGGGTCGCGCTCATTGCAGGACCGACCGCCAGCGGCAAGTCCGCTTTGGCGATCGCACTCGCACAGACGACCGGCGGCACGGTGATCAACGCGGATTCGGCACAGGTCTATGCCGAGCTGCGCGTGCTCAGCGCGCGTCCTTCGCCACAGGAAGAGGCGCAGGCCCAGCACCGCCTGTTCGGCCATGTCGCCGGCACCGATGATTATTCCGCCGCGCGCTGGGCTGCTGAAGCCAAGGCGGAGATCGCAGCGGCGCAGGAACGCGGCAGCCTGCCGATCCTGGTCGGCGGGACCGGCATGTACATCCGAACGTTGCTCGACGGCATCGCCCCCGTGCCCGGCATCGACCCGGCGATCCGTGCCGAGGTCCGCGCACTACCGGTTGCCGAAGCCCACGCGCTGCTGACAAAGCGCGATCCGCAAGCAGCCGCCCGCCTCGCCCCCGCCGACACCACCCGCGTGGCCCGCGCGCTGGAGGTCGTCACCGCCACCGGCCGCACCCTCGCCGACTGGCAACGCGCAAAAATCGGCGGGATCGGGGACCAAATCGACCTCGCCCCGCTAATCCTGCTCCCCGACCGCGTGTGGCTGACCGAGCGCTGCGACCGCCGCCTCGCCGCGATGTTCGATGACGGCGCAATTGACGAGGTCGCCGCCCTGCTTGCCCGCGACGACATCCCCCCCGAGGCGCCGGTGCGCAAGGCGATCGGGGTGCCCGAGGTCGCCGCGATGCTCGCCGGAGAAATCGGGCGCGCAGAGGCACTTGAGCGCGCGCAGGCAGCAACGCGGCAGTACGCAAAGCGGCAATATACCTGGCTGCGTCACCAGCCTCCGGCTGACTGGCCGCGCTCTGGCGCGACAGATATTATCAATCGAATGGCACATTTCGCACGAATCGTATAAAAACAAAACTTGACACGCATCATTCATACGCATAGCAGCGCGCTTCCCCCATCGAATTGCACTGCGGCAAACAAGGAGACGACCCGTGGCCGAGAAAAGCGGAGCAGACATTCTGATCGAGGCGCTGGTCGACCTCGGTGTGGAGGTCGTGTTCGGCTATCCCGGCGGCGCGGTGCTCCCGATCTACGACGCGATCTTCAAGCAAAAGCGGATCCGCCACATCCTCGTCCGCCACGAACAGGCGGCGACGCACGCGGCGGAGGGCTATGCCCGCTCCACCGGCAAGCCCGGCGTCGTGCTCGTCACCTCCGGCCCCGGCGCGACCAATGCGGTCACCGGCATCACCGACGCGCTGATGGATTCGATCCCGATGGTCGTCATCACCGGACAGGTGCCGACGCATCTGATCGGCAGCGACGCGTTCCAGGAGGCGGATACCGTCGGCATCACCCGCCACTGCACCAAGCATAATTATCTGGTGAAGGACCCTGCGCACCTCGGCGCGGTGGTGCATGAGGCGTTCCACATCGCGACCTCGGGCCGCCCCGGCCCGGTCGTCATCGACATCCCCAAGGACGTCCAGATCGCGACCGCGCGCTACACCAAGCCCGGCCCGATCCAGCACAAGACCTACCGCCCGCAGGTCAAGGCCGACAAGGCACTGATCGAGGCGGCGGTCGAGATGCTGGCGGCGGCGGAGCGGCCGGTCTTCTATACTGGCGGTGGGGTCATCAACTCCGGCCCCGGCGCGTCGCAACTGCTGCGCGAACTGGCGAAGATCACCGGCGCGCCGGTCACCTCGACCTTGATGGGGCTGGGCGCCCTGCCCGCCTCGTCCGACCAGTGGCTCGGGATGCTGGGGATGCACGGCACCTATGAAGCCAATTACGCGATGAACCAGGCTGACCTGATCATCGCGGTCGGCGCGCGCTTTGACGATCGCGTGACGGGTCGGCTCGACGCCTTCGCGCCGCACGCGAAGAAGATCCATATCGACATCGACCGCTCGTCGATGAACAAGACGGTGCGCGTCGACCTGCCGATCGTCGCCGATGTCGGCCATGCGCTTGAGGACATGCTGCGCATCTGGAAGTCGAAGGCGCGGCGTCCCGACAAGGCGGCGCTT
>CAZWZP010000136.1:0-1201 GCA_964638925.1 uncultured Stakelama sp.
TACACTCTTTCCGTACTGGATGGCGTTGAACCATTTGCCGCTCATCGCCGCCTTCGCACCGTGGGTCAGGTGGCCGCCGGCATCGAGGCTCATGCCCAGGATCGTGTCGCCCGGCTTGACCAGCGCGAGCATGACCGCGCCATTGGCCTGTGCGCCCGAATGCGGCTGGACGTTGGCGAAGCCGCAGCCGAACAGCTGCTTGGCGCGCTCGATCGCCAGCGTTTCGACCGTGTCGGACGGATGGCAGCCCTGATAGTAACGCTTGCCGGGATAACCCTCGGCGTACTTGTTGGTGAACACGCTGCCCTGCGCTTCGAGCACCGCTTTCGACACGATGTTTTCCGAGGCGATCAGCTCGATCTGATACTGCTCGCGCTCCAGCTCTTCGCGCACGCCGGCGAAGACCGCCGGGTCGGCATCGGCGAGGTTGCGGGTGAAAAAGCCGTCGGGCTGAACCTGGGCGAGCGTCTGGGGATTGGTGCTCATCGCGCGGATCCTTTGTCTGGTGGCCGCCGACGGGCAGGTGCGGGCGACCTGTCGGCCACGCCCTTATGCGCTTGGCCGCGATTAGGCCAGATGCGATTGTTGCACGCGGCCCCAAGAAGCTGTTGAAAGCGGAGCATGACCGATCCTGACTCCCCCGCCCGACCGCCCGCCGCCCGTTTGCTCGGTCTGGCCGGGTTGCTGCCGCAGCTGGCCGCGCTGGGCGCGGTGCTGGTCGGGCCGGAGGCGTGGTTCTTTGCGGCGCTGGCGAGCGGTTATCTCTATGCCGTGCTGATCTTTAGCTTTCTGGGTGGCACCTGGTGGGGGCTGGCGGCGCGGAGTGTGCAGCCGCCGGTCTGGTGCTATGTCGTGGCGGTGCTGCCGTCGCTGATCGCGCTGGCGAGTGCGGTGCCGTGGATGACGGGCGATCCGTGGCCGCAGCCGTCGCGGATGCTGATCGGCACGCTGATCCTGCTCTGTCCGCTGGTCGATCGCGCGCTGACGCGGGCGGGGATGGCGCCGGGGTGGTGGCTGGGGTTGCGCGTGCAGCTGTCGGTCGGGCTGGGCCTGACGACGCTGGCGCTCGGACTTATTCCTTCGCCTTATTGATGGTTCAGCTGCGCTGAACGCGGCACCGGCCCGCTCCCCCACCCGGCCACCCATTCCAGAATATCCTGCCGATGCGTGGCCGGGTGGGGGAGCGGGCCGGTACCGCCCT
>CAZWZP010000136.1:1245-8032 GCA_964638925.1 uncultured Stakelama sp.
GTCAGCTTGTCGACGCGGCGCTGGTGGCGGTCGCCGCCGAAATTGGTAGCGAGGAAGGCAGTGACACATGCCTTGGCCATTTCGATGCCGATCAGCCGCGCGCCCATCGCGATGACATTGGCGTCATTATGCTCGCGCGCGAGGGTGGCGGAGAGCGGTTCGGAGACGAGGGCGCAGCGCGCGGCGGGGTTGCGGTTGACCGCGATCGAGATGCCGATGCCGCTGCCGCACAGCGCGATGCCCCGCTCCGCGCTGCCATCGGCGATCGCTGCGGCGAGCTTGTAGCCATAATCGGGATAGTCGACGCTGGCGCCGCTGTCCGGGCCGAGATCGGCGACGTCATGGCCGACATCGCGGAGCCAGTCGGCAAGCGCCGCCTTGAGGTCGATCGCGGCGTGATCGGAGGCGATGGCAATACGCATGAGGAGCGGTTCCGGCGTTGAGGCGAAGTGATGGCGCTCTCTATTGCAGCTGCGGTGGAATGGCTACACCATAGGTCGAACTTGGCTTGAGTGGAGTATCGGCGTGCGCGTGATGATGGTGGTTGGTGCGGCGGCATTGCTGGCCGGATGCGGCGCTGAATTGAGCAACGAACAGGAGGCGGCGCTGGTCGAGAACGCCATCGCCAATGCCGAAGCGATCGCCCAGAATGTCACGCGAGAGGCGCGGCGCGACCGGCTGGCCGAACGCGCGCCGGTGCGCGACGCCTGGGCTGGCAAATGGATCGGGGTCGAGGGCATGGTGCTGACCATCGCCAAGGGCGATGAACCGGGCCGTTATCGCATCGAAAATCGCTGGAGCGTGGACGACGGCGACACCGGGACATTCGACGGGCGCGCAAGCGAGGACGGGATTGTGTTCCGTCGTGGCGAGACGCGGGTCGAGCTCGTTGCCGGCAATGGCGACGCCACCGGCCTCAAATGGCTGGCGGGCAAGAAGGACTGCCTGATCGTCGGGCCGGCCGAGGGCTATTGCCGCGACTGATCCATGACGATTACGTGACGCTCATGGTCACGCAGCTGACACGTAACCGCCATAAGCGCGCCTCGGGGAGCATGTTCCCCCGGGAGCCGATTTGATGGGTTCGAATGCCAGCCAGCCGCGCAACGGGGCTGTCCGCAACGCCGTCCACCGCCATGAGCATCTGAGCAAGGAGGGGTTGCTCGAACGCGCCTTTACCTTTGCGTTCCGTGGCCTGGTCTATGCCCAGATCTGGGAAGATCCCGAGGTCGATATGGAGGCGCTGGCGATCACACCGGACTGCCATATCGTCACGATCGCGAGCGGCGGGTGCAACGTCCTGTCGTATCTGACCGCGAACCCGGCGAAGATTACTGCGGTCGACCTGAACACCGCGCATATCGCGCTCAACAAGCTGAAGCGCGCGGCGGCGATCCATCTGCCCGATCATGCGGCGTTCCACCGGTTTTTCGCCCAGGCCAACCGGCCGGAAAATGTCGCGGCGTACAAGCAATGGCTGCGCCCGCATCTGGACGATGCGACGCGGCGCTATTGGGAAGGGCGCGATCTGGCCGGGCGGCGGCGGATCAAGGGCTTTGCCGGGGGTTTCTACAAGCGCGGGCTGCTCGGCGGGTTCATCGGCGCGGCGCATCTGCTGGCCAAGCTCTATCGCATCGACCCGCGCGAGCTGCTCGCGGCGAAGAGCGTCGAGGAGCAGCGCGCGATTTTCGAGACGCGCCTCGCCCCGGTGTTCGACAAGAAGTTCGTCCGCTGGCTGATCGACCAGCCGGCATCGCTGTTCGGCCTTGGCATCCCGCCCGCGCAGTATGAGGCGCTGGCTGGCGATGATCCGCGCGGAATCGGCGCGGTGCTGCGCGGGCGGCTGGAGAAGCTGGCGTGCGATTTCGACCTGTCGGATAATTATTTCGCGTGGCAGGCGTTCGGGCGCGGCTATGGCGAGGGGGCCGACGCGCCGCTGCCGCCGTACCTGCGCGCCGCGAACTACGCGATGGTCCGCGACCGGGCGGAGCGGGTCGAGGTGCGGCACCAGAATTTCGTCGAGTATCTCGATTCGATGCCCGACGGGTCGCTCGACCGCTATATCCTGCTCGATGCGCAGGACTGGATGACCGATGCACAGCTGACGCGGCTGTGGACTGCGATCACGCGGACCGCCAAGCCGGGCGCGCGGGTGCTGTTCCGCACCGCCGCCGCGCCGACGCTGTTGCCGGGGCGCGTGCCCGACGCGATCCTGAACCGCTGGGACTATGCCGCTGAGGAATCGCTCGACTTTACCGCGCGCGACCGTTCGGCCATTTATGGCGGCGTGCACCTCTACCGCCTCAAGCCGTGACAGCGGATGCCGGTCATGCCGGGCGCATGGACGCGGTCTATGCGATGCAGCGGCACATCTATGACGCGACGCGCAAATATTACCTGCTCGGGCGCGACCGGCTGATCGAACAGCTCGCCCCGCCGCCGGGCGGGACGGTGCTGGAGGTCGGCTGCGGCACCGCGCGCAACCTGATCCTCGCCGCGCGGCGCTGGCCGCAGGCGCGTTTCTATGGCGTCGATATCTCCGAGGCGATGCTGGAGACCGCGCGCGCCAAGGTGGCCAAGGCCGGACTGTCGGACCGGATCGTGCTGGCGCAGGGCGATGCGACGGCGTTCGATCCGCAGACCCTGTTCGGGGTGGCCGCGTTCGACCGGGTGTTTGCCAGCTATACGCTGTCGATGATCCCCGATTGGGTCGGCGCGATCGCACAGGGTGCGCGGGTGCTGGCGCCCGGCGGCGCGCTGCACATCGTCGATTTCGGGCAGCAGGAGCGGATGCCGCAGTGGTGGCGACGAATGCTGTTTGGCTGGCTCGACAGGTTCCACGTCACCCCGCGCCGCGAGCTGCCGGTGGCGCTGCGCCATGTCAGCCGCGAGCAGGGGCGCGAGTTCGGGTTCGAGACGCTGCTGCGCGGCTATGCCTGGGCCGGAACGATCCGCGCCTAGTTTTGCCAGCCCCACGGCATCGGCGGAGTCGCGATCGGCTGGGTCAGGTCGAACTCCACGCGAAAATGGCGACCGGGGCGGCGCAGTTCATAGGCGAAGCGGGTCGGCGTCACCTCCATCGCCCAGACATTGGTGACCGATACGGCGCGATCATTGGCGCGGAACAGCGCAATCGAATCGGCGTCGACCGGGAAGTCCTGCCGCTCCGCCGTCCCGGGTGTGGCGGTGTCGCCGCCATACATGGTGAGGACGTCGCTGGTGCCGTCGCGATGCCGGTGATCGTGCTTCAATCGCACGCCGGTTGCGGTGCGGGTCAGCACCCAAGTGCGCGAGCGGTCTTCGCCGACATGGAAGGGGATGCGGATGCGGTCGGCTTCGCACGCGGCGACGTGCATCACCAAGGGCTTGCCCGCGAAGTCCGCATCGGCGGGGTCGGTGGTGACGACGCGCCCGGCATAGGCCTTGCCGCAATGCGCGGCGATTGCGCGCATGAAGTCGTCCTGCGGATCGGGCGCACGTCCCTGTCCCGCGCATCCGGTCAGCGCGAGCGCGGCGGGTGCGAAGAAGAACGCCTTCATTTCCCACCCCGCGCCTGTTTGCGCATTGATCCGCGCATGAAGCGCGCGGCGAACCACATGCGGCGCGCGGTTTTGCCGACCAGCGTGTGCAGCCGGTCACCATGCACCGCCTCCCAGGCGAGCCGGGCAGCTTCCTCCACCGGGGTGAATTCGAGCCGGGCTGTCTTGACCCGTTCGCGCATCGTCGAATTGCTGCCCACCGCCACGCCATCGAGGATCGCGGTGTCGATGAAGCTGGGCAACAGCGCGCGCACGCGAATACCGTCGGCGACCCATTCGGCGTCGAGCGATTCGGTCAAGCCGCGCACCGCGAATTTGGTCGCCGAATAGATCGCCACCCCGCCCGTGCCATAAATGCCCGCCGCCGACGCGGTGTTGAGCAGGCAGCCGCCACTCGCCTTCAGATATTTATGCCCGGCATGGGCGCCCCACACGACGCCCATCAAATTGATATCGACGCAGCGCTGCAATTCTTCCACCGGCGTATCGGCGAAGACACCGCCGACCCCGATCCCGGCATTGTTGAACAACACATCGAGCCGCCCGCCGCTCGCCGCAGTAAAGTCCGCCAGCGCGCCGTCCCACGCCGCGCGGTCGCGCACGTCAAGCTTGTGGCAGGTGACCGGTGCGTCGCCGAGCAGCGCCGCTGTTTCCGCCATCCCTGCCTCGCTGATATCGGCAAGCCCGATGCGCCAGCCCCGCTGCGCGAAATAGCGGGCGACCGCGCGTCCGATGCCCGAACCACCCCCGGTGATGAAAATCGCCTGCATGGCGCCCTCCCCTATGTTTTGACCTTATGTGGATCATTCCCCATCATGCGCGCCGATGCCAGCGCAAACCGGCCCGTCGATCGCCCTGGAAGGCGTGTCCAAGTCGTTCGGGACCGTCCGCGCGCTCGATTCGGTGTCGCTGGGAATTGCGGCGGGCAGCTTTGTCGCGCTGGTCGGGCAATCGGGATCGGGAAAATCGACCCTGCTCAAGACCATCAACCGATTGGTCGAGCCGGATTCGGGTATCGTGCGGATCGGCGAGACCGATGTGCGCGAAGGTCCAGCCCATCGTCTGCGCCGCCGGATTGGCTATGTCTTTCAGGGCATCGGCCTGTTCCCGCATATGACGGTCGCCGAGAATATCGCCATTGGCCTGCGCATCGCGGGAGAGCGCGACACCGCGGCGCGGGTGGCGGAGCTGCTGGCGCTGGTCGACCTGCCCGACGATGTCGGCGCGCGGATGCCGGATCAATTGTCAGGTGGGCAGCGCCAGCGGGTCGGCGTGGCGCGCGCGCTGGCGACGCAGCCGGGGCTGATGCTGATGGACGAGCCGTTCGGCGCGCTTGATCCGGTCACGCGTGACGAGCTCGGCCGCGCGGTGCGCGCACTGCATGACCGGCTGGGGCTGACCACCGTCATGGTCACGCATGACATGGCCGAGGCGCTGTTGCTTGCCGACCGGGTGCTGGTGATGCAGGCGGGGCGGAGCGTCGCCGATGCAAGCCCCGCAGCATTGGCGCGCGGCGAGGGCGGGGCGGAGGTGCAGGCGCTGATCGCCGTGCCGATGCGCCAGGCCGATGCGCTCGAGGCGCTGAAGGCATGAGTACCGCCTTTGCCCGCGTGCCCGAATTGATGGCGAGCCATTTGCTGCTGGCGCTGGCGGCAATGGCGCTGGGGATCGTCATCAGCCTGCCGCTGGCGGTCGCGGCGGCGCGGCATCGGCGATTGGGACGCGTCGTGCTCGGCGCGGCGAGCCTGATCCAGACGATCCCGTCGCTGGCCTTGCTGGCGTTGTTCTACCCGATGTTGCTGGCGTTGCGGGGGCTGGTCGGCGAATGGGTGCCGGCGCTCGGCTTTCTCCCCGCGCTGCTCGCGCTGACGCTCTATGCGATTTTGCCGGTGTTGCGGAATGCGGTCACCGCCCTCACCACACTCGATCCGGCGTTGCGTGAGGCGGCCGATGGCGTTGGGATGACCGCATGGCAGAAATTATGGCTGGTCGAAGCGCCGATCGCCGCGCCGGTGGTGATGGCGGGCATCCGCACCGCCGCCACATGGACAATCGGCGCGGCGACGTTGTCGACCACGGTCGGGCAGCCGAGCCTGGGCGACCTGATCTTTGCCGGATTGCAGACGCAGAATTGGGCGCTGGTGCTGGCCGGATGCGTCGGCGCGGCGGGGCTGGCGCTGGGGGTGGACCTGATCCTGTCGGCTGCCGAGGGGGGCATCCGCCACCGGATGCCGATGCTGGTGCGGATGAGCGTTGGCGCGCTGCTCGCCGCGATCTGCGCCGCCGCCTTTGCGCTTGCCCCGGTGGCGGGCGGACAGACGGTGGTGGTGGGGGCGAAGGGCTTTTCGGAACAGTTCATCCTTGCCCGGCTGATCGGCCAAAGGCTGGAGGCGGCGGGGTATCGCGTCGAATATCGCGAGGGGCTGGGATCGGCGGTGGCGTTCGGCGCGCTCGCGGGGGGCGATGTCGATGTTTATGTCGACTATTCGGGGACGATCTGGACCAACCAGATGCAGCGCAGCGATGTGCCACCGCGCGATGCGATCGTGGCGGGGGTCGGTCGGTGGGTCGAGTCCGAGCACCGCGTGACCCTGTTGGGGTCGCTGGGGTTCGAAAATGCCTATGCCTTTGCGATGCGCGGCGACGATGCGGCGCGGCGCGGGATTTCGACCCTGACCGATCTCGCGGGGCAGGCACCGCAGCTGAACCTGGCCACCGATGTCGAGTTTCTGGAGCGGCCCGAATGGCGCGCGGTGCGCGATGCCTATGGGCTGCGCTTCAAATCGGCGCGGCCGTATCAGCCGACCTTCATGTACCGCGCGCTGGCGAGCGGGACGGCGGACGTGATCCCGGCCTTTTCCTCGGACGGGCGGATCGCGGCGGATAAGTTGGTCGTGCTGGACGATCCCAAGGGCGCGATCCCGGGATATGACGCGATCCTGCTGGTTGCGCCGGATCGGGCGGACGATGCGAAGTTCGCGGACGCGCTGCATCCGCTGGTCGGCAAGATCCCGGTCGATGCGATGCGCGAGGCAAATCTGATGGTCGACCGGGATGTGGACAAGAAGTCGCCGGACGAAGCGGCGCGGTGGTTGGCCCAGCGCGTGGGGCTTTAATCCACCAGTGCGTCGATTGCCCTCGCCATGTCAATGTCGCGGCCCGACAGGCCGCCGGCGTCGTGGGTGGTCAGCAATATGTCCACGCGGTTCCACACGTTCGACCATTCGGGGTGATGGTCGGCCTTTTCG
>CAZWZP010000137.1:0-1732 GCA_964638925.1 uncultured Stakelama sp.
AAGCGCGCCGGCAAGAGGCGATAGGACACAGCCGCCCTCCCCCTCCGTCGCCTTCGGCGCCACCTCCCCCTGGCGGGGGAGGATTATTTGCGCCCCTTCCCCACCCTCCCCTCTACCGCTAGGCTGCCCTCATGGGGGACGGCGGCGAGGCGATTACCGATGGGACCGGGCATCGCACGCGGCTGCGGGCGCGCCTGCTGGCCGATGCCGACGGGCTGATGGACCATGAGCTGGTCGAATATCTGCTGACGCTGGCGATTCCGCGGCGGGACACCAAGCCGCTGGCCAAGACCTTGCTGCATCAGTTCGGGGGCATTGCCGGGCTGCTGACCGCCGATGCCGACGCGATCGCGCGCGTGCCGGGGATGGGCGAGACTTCGGCGGCGGCGATCAAGATCGCCCATGCCGCCGCATTACGCCTGTTAAAGAGTGAGGTGGCCGCACGCCCGATCCTGGCGAACTGGCAGGCGCTGCTGGATTATCTGCGCGCGGATATGGCGCATCATGTGATCGAGCGGGTGCGGGTACTGCACCTCAACAGTCGCAACATGCTGATCCGCGACGAATTGATGCAGGAAGGGTCGGTGGACGAAGCGCCGGTCTATGTCCGCGAGGTGATCCGGCGCGCGATCGACCTCGGCTCCACCGCAATCATTCTGGTCCACAACCATCCGAGCGGTGACCCCAGCCCGAGCCGGGCGGATATCGAACTCACCCGCAATATCGTCGAGGCGGGCAAGCGGCTGGGCATCGCGGTGCATGACCATATTGTCATCGGCACCGGCGGGCATGTCAGCCTGCGTGCGCAGGGGTTGATGTAGCGGAAAGAAAACGGCCGCCGGAGCGAACTCCGGCGACCGTGGGACGGGCGCGATGCGGAACGCCCGTCCGGGGAGACCTGATTACGACGCCGCTGCGGGGGCGAGGAACGTCTTGAGCTCGGGATTGGTCACGCCACCCGAATTGTCGGCATCAGCGGCGGCGAGCGCGCGGCCAAGCCATTCCTTGTCCGCCGCCGATTCGCCGGTGAAGGTCGGTTCGGTGGCCGAGCGCAGCGCGATCATCCAGGCGCCGAATTCTTCACCCGTCAGATTGCCGTCGCCGTCCTTGTCATAGGTCGGGAAGCCCTGATCGACGATCTGTGCGATCTGCTCCGCATTGGCCGGCTGCTGCGCGGGCTGGCTGGACGGCACCTGGGCCTGGGGCTCGGTCATTTCCGGCTCCGGGGTGGGAGTCGGGGTCGGAGCGGGCGCGGGGGTCGGTTCCGGGGTCACTTCCGCCTCAGGCTGAGGGGCGGGTGCCGGGACCTCCTGCGGGACCGGTTCGGTGGTTTCGGTCGGCGCCGGTTGCTCCATCGGCGGGGGCGCCTGCTGTTCCGGCATGTCCTGAGCAAATGCCGGGGCAGAGATTGCGACAGCGCTGGCAAGAAGGATAGATTTCAACATGTCATTCTCCAGTCATTTGATCTAACAATTCCGATGGCTCCGCATATTTATTTGCGGCTCATGTAACAGGAGAACGCGTTGCATATTTGTCACGTTCCACAAGATTATTTCAACGAACGCGATTAGTCGGATCATCGCTTCGACTCGTCCAAATGTCGTGCGTCAATTACGACGAACCGAGCGGAACACTTGAATGATCTGCGGTTTGCCGCGCCGACGACGCTTTGCTAGGGGCCGCCGCGTCCCACGAAAGGCTTCTTTATGGTCCCCCGCTATTCCCGCCCCGC
>CAZWZP010000137.1:1747-2859 GCA_964638925.1 uncultured Stakelama sp.
GAAACCCGCTTTCGCATCTGGTTCGAGATCGAGGCGCACGCGACCGAGAAACTGGGTGAACTGGGCGTGGTGCCCGAATCGGCGGCCAAGGCGCTGTGGGACTGGTGGGCGACCAATCCGACGATCGACGTCGCCGCGATCGACGCGATCGAGGCGGTGACCAAGCATGACGTGATCGCGTTCCTGACCTGGGTCGCGGAGAATGTCGGCGACGAAGCGCGCTTCATGCATCAGGGGATGACGTCGAGCGACGTGCTCGACACCTGCCTGGCGGTGCAGCTGACGCGGGCGTCGGACATTTTGCTCGACGATCTCGACCAGCTGCTCGCGGTGCTCAAGCGTCGCGCCTATGAGCACAAGCTGACCCCCACCATCGGCCGCAGCCATGGCATTCATGCCGAGCCGGTGACGTTCGGCCTGAAGCTCGCCGAGGCCTATGCCGAGTTCAAGCGCTGCAAGACCCGCCTGATTGCGGCGCGCGCGGACATTGCGACCTGCGCGATTTCGGGCGCGGTCGGCACCTTCGCCAATATCGACCCGCGCGTGGAGCAGCATGTTGCCGACAAGCTCGGCCTTGCGGTCGAGCCGGTGTCGACTCAGGTGATCCCGCGCGACCGCCATGCGATGTTCTTTGCGACTTTGGGCGTGATCGCCAGCTCGATCGAGCGGCTCGCCGTCGAGGTCCGGCATCTGCAGCGCACCGAAGTGCTGGAGGCCGAGGAGTATTTCTCGCCGGGCCAGAAGGGTTCGTCGGCGATGCCGCACAAGCGCAATCCGGTACTGACCGAGAACCTCACCGGCCTTGCCCGCATGGTCCGCGCGGCGGTGATTCCGGCGATGGAGAATGTCGCGCTGTGGCATGAGCGCGACATCAGCCACTCGTCGGTCGAGCGCTATATCGGGCCGGACGCGACGATCACGCTCGACTTCGCGCTCGCGCGGCTGACCGGGGTGATCGACAAGCTGCTGGTCTATCCCGCGCGGATGCAGAAGAATCTCGACCGGA
Source organism: uncultured Stakelama sp. (assembly GCA_964638925.1). Lineage (GTDB taxonomy): Bacteria > Pseudomonadota > Alphaproteobacteria > Sphingomonadales > Sphingomonadaceae > Sphingomonas. Next base: position 2,754 of record CAZWZP010000137.1, read on the forward strand.
TGGGGGGCCTGGTCCACTCGCAGCGCGTGCTGCTGGCGCTGACCCAGGCGGGGGTGAGCCGCGAGGACAGCTATCGGCTGGTCCAGCGCAACGCGATGAAGGTGTG
>CAZWZP010000137.1:2876-4319 GCA_964638925.1 uncultured Stakelama sp.
GCTGCTGGAGCTGCTCAAGGCGGATCCCGAGGTCACCGCCGCGCTGTCGCCGCAGCAGATCGAGGAGAAGTTCGACCTCGACTATCATTTCAAGTCGGTCGATACCATTTTCGAGCGGGTGTTCGCCGATTGACGTTGCCGCGTCATGATGTGACTAATGTGACATATCTGGAGCACGCGTGATGGCGAAGGCAGCGAAGACGGCCAAGGCGAAAAAGAGCAAGGCGGCAAAGGCCGACAAGGCAGCCAAGCTGCCCAAGACCGTCGCCGGGATCGAATTGCCGCGGGAATTGCGCGAACAGGGAGCGAAGTTGCTTGAGCTGACCAAGCATCCGCTGGTCGCCGATATTGTTGCTGCGGGACTTGTCGCGCTGGCGGGCAATGTGCGGAAGAAGGCGGCGGATGCGCAGGCGGCTGCGGCGGATGCGCCCAAGGCTTCGGGGATGGATGACTTCGCCAAGACCGCGTCATCCCTGGCGAGCCTGATCGCGGCGCGGGCGGCGGAGAAGATTACGGCGAAGCTGACCGGAGAGAAGGCGCCGGAGGCTCCAAAGGCGCCTGAGGCTCCTGCCGCGCCGACTGCCAAAGCACCGCCCAAAAAGCCTGCCGCGCCGAAAAAGCCTGCACCCAAGGCGGCTGTTGTGAAGACACCTGCGACCGCCAAGCCCGCTGCCGCGAAGACGTCCGCTGCATCCGCCAAGGCCGCAGCCAAACCCGCCGCCAAGCCGCGCGCGCCCCGCGCAGCGAAGCCCAAGACTCCGCCGGCCTGACGCCGGAGGCGCAGCATGGGCGCGGTCGAGATCATCGGGCTGGCGGCGTCGGTCAGCCTGCTTGCCGGCTGGCGGCTCTATCTTTGCGTATTCGCGGTTGGCCTTGCCATGCAGACCGGCTGGGTCGAGTTGCCACACCAGCTCAAGGCGCTCGACGTGCTCGCCAACCCCTGGCTGATCGGGATCGCCGGGGTCGGTGCGGTAGCCGAGTTCTTTGCGGACAAGGTGATGTGGGTGGATTCGCTGTGGGACACTGTCCACACCGCGATCCGCCCAATCGGCGGTGCGCTGCTCGCGCTCGCCATCGTCGATCCGGGTGATCCGGCGTGGCAGGTTGCGGCGCTGTTGCTTGGCGGCGGCGGGGCGCTGCTGACGCATGGCGCGAAGGCGGGCGCGCGGGCGGCGGTGAATGTCAGTCCGGAGCCGGTGAGCAATGTCGTCGTATCGACCGGCGAGGATATTTTGACTGGCGGACTGTTGTTTCTGGCGCTGGCGAACCCGGTGGCGGCGGTGGTGATTGCGGTGGTTGTGCTGTGTGCGGCGGTGGCGGCGTTGGTCTTGTTGCGGCGGGTATTGCGGCGGCTGGTCGGGCGACAGCGCAATTCCTCCCCCAATGGGGGAGGTGGCATCGCGCAGCGATGACGGAGGGGCCGCCCCGCAGAGGGCGGAATTT
>CAZWZP010000137.1:4347-7969 GCA_964638925.1 uncultured Stakelama sp.
GGCCGTCTGCGCGGCCGCCCCTCCACCACCGCCTACGGCGGCGGTCCCCCTCCCCTGACCAAGCTCAGGGGAGGAATTGGCTAGCCAAACACCTCGCCCAAAAACCCCGTCATCGCCGCCCAACTCCGCCGGTCGGCATTCGCGTCGTAGCCGAAGCCGGGGCGGGTCGATCCCTTCAGGCTCGCGTCAGTGAACCCATGCCCCGCGCCGCCATACCCAAGAATCTGCCAGTCCGCCCCCGCCGCAGTCAGTTCAGCGGCGAGGTCAGTCACCGCATCCGGCGGGGCGAGCGGGTCGTCCCAGCCGTGGCAGATCAGCAGCTTCGCCCGGATCGGCGTCGGATAATCATAGCCCGGCTGGTCGAAGATGCCGTGGAAGGCGACTACAGCCAGCACCTCGCCCCCGGCGCGGGCGAGGTCGATCACCGACTTGCCGCCGAAGCAATAGCCGATCGCGGCCGTCCGGGCCGCATCAACCTGGGGCAGCGCGTGCAGCGCAGCCAGGCTGGCGAACAGGCGGTCGCGCAGCAGCGGGCGGTCGGCGTTGAGCGCGTTCATATAGATCGCCGGGTCGGGCGATTCGCGGGTGGTGCGCTTGCCCTGCCCATAGAGGTCGGCGACCAAGCCGACATAGCCGAGCGCCGCGATCCGCTCGGCGGTGACGCGGTCCTGTTCCTTCTCGCCCAGCACATTGGGGACGATCAGCACGCCGTGGCGCGGGCCGGGCAAGGCGTTGTCGAACGCCGCAACGCCCTCAAACGGGCCGCCGGGGCCGTCATAGATGATGGTCTGTCTTTCGATCGCCATGGTCATCCTCATTTGCCCTGTCGGCCCACTTCGCTAAGGACGCGGGCAACGTCCTGCAAGGAGTAGCCCATGCCCACGCTCGTCCTGATCCGCCACGGCCAGTCGTCCTGGAATCTGGAAAACCGCTTCACCGGATGGTGGGACGTCGACCTGACCGAACAGGGCGTGCGCGAAGCCTGGGCGGCGGGCGAGCTGATGCGCGACAAGGGTCTCGACTTCGACATGACCTATACCAGCTTTCAGAGCCGGGCGATCAAGACGCTGAACCTGGCGCTGGAGGCGATGGGGCGGCTGTGGCTGCCGACCGAAAAGAGCTGGAAGCTCAATGAGCGGCATTATGGCGGGCTGACCGGGCTCGACAAGGCGGAGACCGCGGCGAAGCATGGCGACGATCAGGTCAAGATCTGGCGCCGCAGCTTCGACATCCCGCCCCCGCTGCCCGAGGAAGGATCGCCCTGGGATCTCGCCAAGGACGCGCGCTACAAGGGCATTCCGATCCCGCAGACCGAGAGCCTGAAGGACACGATCGCGCGCGTGCTGCCGTACTGGGAGGAACGGATCGCCCCCGACCTGCGTGCGGGCAAGCGCGTGCTGATCGCGGCGCACGGCAATTCGCTGCGCGCGCTGGTCAAGCATCTGTCGGGGATTTCGGACGCGGATATCGCGAGCCTTGAGATCCCGACCGGGCAGCCAATCGTGTATGAGCTGGCGGATGATCTCACCGCGACCGATCGCTATTATTTGCGCGAGCGGTGAAACCAATTCCTCCCCTGAGCTTGCCCAGGGGAGGTGGCAGCGCGCAGTGCTGACGGAGGGGCCGCCGTCGTCAGACGGCGGACCTGCCCGAGCCGCGCTCCCAGCCCCGGACCACCCCAAACAGTGCCAGCGCGCAGGCGCGCAGTCCCCCGCCCGCGCTGCGCAGGGGCGGAATTGGATCAGTTCAGCTTGTACGCCAGGCTGACTTCGGCGGTCATCAGCTTCGACACCGGGCAATTCATCTTCGCCTCATCGGCCAGCTCGGCGAACTGGTCGGGGTCGATGCCGGGGACGCTGGCTTCGAGCGTCAGGTCGGAGCGGGTGATGGTGAAGCCGCCATCCTTCTGCTCCAGCTTAACCGCCGCCTTGGTTTCCAGCGTGCCGTCGCTGAACCCCGCGCGGGCAAGCGCAAAGCTGAGCGCCATCGTGAAGCATCCGGCATGGGCGGCGGCGATCAGCTCTTCGGGATTGGTGCCGGGCTCCTCCTCAAACCGCGTGTTGAAGCCATAAAATTGATCGGTCAGTACGCCCGACTGAGTGGTGAGCGCGCCCTTCCCCTCCTTGCCGAAACCGGAATAGCGGGCGGTGGCGGTGCGGGTGGTCATGGGTCGGTCTCCTCTCGATGGAACGCGCCAGCGGAAATCAGTCGCGCGGGTCGCGTCATGAACGGGGGTGCAACGATATCGTTGCAGTGACGTTGCACCATTCTTCCCAGCAGGGAATGCGCGATGTAGAGAACCGCGAACCCCATGCAGAAACCCGCCATCTTTTCCCGCCCCTTTTTCGAACAGAAAAGCCGTGCCTTCTGGATGCTGCAGGGTGCGGGCTGGGGCGGCTATCTGCTGCTGCGTGCGGTTTCCAATTTCTCGAACCGCAGTTTCAGCTTTGAGGATCTGATCCGCGTCACGATTGAGGCGATTGTCGGATACTGCCTGACGCTGCTGCTGTCGGCGCTCTATGGCTATTATCGGCGAGTCCCGCGGATCACCGGAATCCTTGCCTCAATTGCGACGCTGGCGGCGGCGACGCTGATTTATGCGATACTCAACGCCTTTACCGTATCGGTGATGCGCGGCGATCCGGGGATCGAGCTGCCACTGATCCTGGGCAGCCTGTTCCTCAACTTCACCGTGCTGGCGGGGTGGTCGGCGCTGTATTTCGGGATCAATTTCTATCTGATCGTCGAGGATCAGATCGACCGGATGCAGGTATTGGAGAGTCAGGCGAGTTCGGCGCAGCTGGCGATGCTGCGCTATCAGCTCAACCCGCATTTTCTGTTCAACACGCTCAATTCGATCTCGACGCTGGTGCTGCTCAAGCAGACCGACCGGGCGAATGCGATGCTCGCGCGGCTGGCGAATTTCCTGCGCTACACGCTGGCGAACGAGCCGACCGCGCATGTCACGCTGGCGCAGGAGGTCGAGACGCTGAAACTGTATCTCGAAATTGAAAAGATGCGCTTCGATGCGCGGCTGAAGCCCGAATTCGATATCGACCCGCGCACCGCCAAGGCCCGGCTGCCCTCGCTGCTGCTCCAGCCTTTGGTCGAAAATGCCATCAAATATGCGGTCACGCCGCAGGAAGAAGGTGCCGAAATCCGCGTTTCGGCTCGCCTCACCGGCGAACGGGTGCAGATCACCGTATCCGACACCGGCCCGGGATTGATCGAGGGCAAGAACCGGCCAAGCCTTTCAACCGGGGTTGGGCTTACCAATATCCGGGAACGGCTGGCACAGGCATTCGGCGCGGAGCATCGCTTTTCGACGCATTCGGACCCCGGGCGGGGTTTCCGCGTTGAGATCGAAATTCCGTTCCAGTTCGAGGAACACGCCAAGGAAGCGGCCTGATCGGAACCGGACCGTAACCATTGGGTTGGGAGTATGACAGGGGTTGTGGGACGCCGGGCCGGGGGCATCGGAACGGCGTCATTGAGAGTAGAGAGAGATATGACGATCCGCACCATCCTGGTCGATGACGAACCTCTGGCCATTCAGGGCCTCGAACTGCGCCTTGCCGCGCATGAGGATGTTGAGATCATCGACAAATGCCAGAACGGTCGT
>CAZWZP010000138.1:0-7799 GCA_964638925.1 uncultured Stakelama sp.
CGGTCGGGGTCTGATACCCCCTTCGTCACCCCGGGCGTGACCCGGGGCCCAGCTTCGTCGAGCGGGCAAGGCAGCTGGGCCCCGGGTCACGCCCGGGGTGACGGTGGATGGCTACTTCCGCCCGAACAGCTTCTCGATATCGCCATGCGCCAGCTTCACCCAGGTCGGTCGGCCATGGTTGCACTGGCCCGAGTGCGGCGTGACCTCCATCTCGCGGAGCAGCGCGTTCATTTCGGCGACCGACAGCACGCGGCCCGCGCGTACCGATCCATGGCACGCCATCGTCGCGGCGACATGGTCGAGCTTTTCCTTGAGGCTGAGCGCGGAATCGAACGCCGCCAGCTCGTCGGCGATATCGGTGACCAGCGCGATCACATCCCCCTTGCCCAGTAGCGCCGGGGTCGCGCGGACCAGCATCGCGCGCGGGCCGAAGCGTTCCAGTTCCAGACCGAACTCGGCTAGTTCGCCCGCCCGCGCTTCCAGCCGGTCGCACGCCGGTTCGTCCAGCTCGACCACCTCGGGCAGCAGCAATGCCTGGCTCGCCACCCCGCCACTGCTGACCGCGCGGCGCATCCGTTCGAGGACGAGGCGTTCGTGTGCGGCGTGCTGGTCGACCAGTACCAGACCGTCCTCCGCCTCGGCGACGATATAGGTGCGCGCCTCCTGCCCGCGCGCGACGCCGAGCGGATAGCTGATCGCGGCGGGGACCGGCTCCGCAGCGGGTTCTGCGCGGGCCTGGGGTGGGGCGATGAACGAGGGGCGGCGGTCGTGGACATATCTTAGCCCCTCCCCTTCAGGGGAGGGGTTGGGGTGGGGCCTATCCCACAGGGACGCGGTCTCGGTGAGACCCGGCGGCCCCACCCCCAACCCCTCCCCTGAAGGGGAGGGGCTTTGCGAAGTCCACAACCCCATCACCGCGGCATCGGGCCGCTGCACGCTGCGATGCCCTGCCCCATCCAGCGCGCGGCGTAGCCCGCTGACGATCAGCCCGCGCGCCAGTTGCGGATCGCGGAAGCGCACTTCGGTCTTGGCCGGATGGACGTTCACATCGACCTGATCCGGGGGAACGTCGAGAAACAACGCCACCACCGGATGCCGGTCGCGCGCGAGCATTTCGGCATAGGCACCGCGCACCGCGCCGGTCAGCAGCCGATCCTTCACCGGGCGGCCGTTGACGAACAGATATTGGTGATCCGCCACGCCGCGGTTGAAGGTCGGCAGCCCAGCCACGCCGCCCAGCACGATCCCCTCACGCTCGAAATCGATCCCGACGCTGTTCGCCGCCAGATCACGGTCGGTCAGCGCGGCAACGCGCGCGATCCGGTCCATCCCTTCCTGCACCGCCAGCACCCGCCGCCCGTCATGCTCGACCGAAAAGCCGATCTCCGGCCGCGCCATGGCCAGGCGCTTCACCACATCAAGGCACGCAGCATATTCCGACCGCGTCGAGCGCAGGAATTTGCGCCGCGCGGGCACCTTCTCGAAGAGCCCCTCGACCCGCACCCGCGTCCCAGGGGGCAGCGCCGCCGGCCCCTCTGCCGCCAGGGCGCCATTATCCACCGTCCGCGACCAGCCATCCGCGCCGCGCGGGCGACTCTCGACGGTGAAGCGCGACACGCTGGCGATCGACGGCAACGCCTCGCCGCGAAAGCCCAATGTCGTCACCGCGTCGATCGCGTCATCGGGCAGTTTCGATGTCGCGTGCCGCTCCAGCGCCAGCGCCATTTCGGCGGGAGTCATCCCGCAACCGTCGTCGGTCACCTCGATCAGGTCGATCCCGCCGCCGCCCAGCCGGACGGTGATCCGGGTCGCACCCGAATCGACAGCGTTTTCCACGAGTTCCTTGAGCGCGCTGGCAGGGCGTTCCACCACCTCACCCGCTGCAATCCGGTTGACAAGATGCTCCGGCAAGCGGCGTATTGACATGCGGGATGGTGTAGCCCAAGCGACGGCCTCCTGCGAGCAGTAACCGACAGATTTCCCAACCCGGAGCTGACTTGCTCCGGATGGGGCAATGCTAACCCAAATGCGTATCGCGCCGCCCGTCAAGCGCGAAGGACGGAACAATAAATGGCGTTTTTTTCCCGCTTTTTCAAATTCATGTCTCATGATCTTGCGATCGACCTAGGGACCGCGAACACGGTCGTTTATCTGCGCGGACGCGGGGTCGTCCTGAACGAACCGTCGGTCGTGGCGGTCGAGACGATCAACGGCGTGAAGCGGGTCAAGGCGGTTGGAGACGACGCCAAGCTGATGATGGGCAAGACGCCGGGTTCGATCGAAGCGATTCGCCCGCTGCGCGACGGTGTCATCGCCGATATCGACGTGGCCGAGCAGATGATTTCGCACTTCATCCGCAAAGTGACCGGACAGCGTAAATTCATGCGCTGGCCCCAGATCGTGATCTGCGTCCCCAGCGGCTCGACCAGCGTCGAGCGCCGCGCGATCCGCGACGCTGCTCAGAACGCGGGCGCGTCGCAGGTGTGGCTGATCGAAGAGCCGATGGCCGCTGCAATCGGTGCCGACATGCCGGTGACCGAGCCGATCGGGTCGATGGTCGTCGACATCGGCGGCGGCACCACCGAAGTCGCCGTGCTGTCGCTGCGCGGCCTTGCCTATTCGACCTCGGTCCGCGTGGGCGGCGACAAGATGGACGAAGCCATCGTCTCCTATGTCCGCCGCAACCACAATTTGCTGATCGGCGAAGCCACGGCAGAGCGGATCAAGCAGGAAGTCGGCGTCGCCAAGCCGCCCGCCGACGGCATCGGCCTCACGATCCACATCAAGGGTCGCGACCTGGTCAACGGCGTTCCCAAGGAAATCCAGATCAATCAGGGCCAGATCGCCGAAGCGCTGAGCGAGCCGGTCGGCACGATTGTCGAGGGTGTGCGCATCGCGCTTGAAAACACCGCGCCCGAACTGGCTGCCGATATCGTCGATCAGGGCATCGTCCTCACCGGCGGCGGCGCGCTGCTCGAAGGGATCGACGAAGTGCTTCGCGATGAGACGGGTTTGCCCGTTACCGTCGCCGAAGATCCGCTAACCTGTGTGGCGCTGGGCACTGGACGTGCGCTAGAAGATCCGGTGTTTCGTGGTGTTCTGATTCAGGTCTGAGGAAGCGGGGGCTATGGCGCCGCCACATAACCGGCGCTCCGGCTTTTCGCGACGGGCGCAATATGGACTGTTCTTGGGTTATGTTGTCGCGGTCGGCGGTGCGCTGATCGCGGTCGCCTTGCTGTTGCTCTCGACCCTCAACCCGCCCGCCTATGCGGTGGTGCGCGGGGCATTTTCGGAACTGGTGACGCCGGTCGCATCGGGCGCGGATGGGTTGCGCCGGGGCATTTCCGGCGTGCCGTCCTGGATCGGCAGCTTCTGGGGCGTGCGTGAGGAAAATGCGCGACTGAAGGCCGAGCTGGAAGCCAACAAGACGCTGATCGAACATGCCCGCGTCGTCACCCGCGATAACCGCCGCCTGCGCGCGCTGCCCAAGTTGCGCGACCGCGCCGCCGATCCGGTGGTCGCGGCGCGCATCGTTTATGCCAGCGCCTCCAGCACGCGCCGCTTCGCGACGCTGAATGCCGGTAGCTGGCAGGGCGTGCGCCCGGGCCAGCCGGTGCGCGGGCCGGATGGACTGATCGGTCGCGTGGTCGAGGTGAGCCCCAACACCGCGCGCATCCTGCTCGTGCTCGACCCGGAAAGCGTCGTCCCGGTCCGGCGTATCCGCGATGGCCTGCCCGCAATTGCCGCCGGACGCGGCGATGGGCTGCTGGAAATCCGCTCGGCGGGTGAGGCGCAAGTGCTGTTCGAACCCGGCGACACCTTTGTCACATCGGGTACCGGCGGGTTATTCCCGCCCAACATCGCCGTGGCAATCGCACTCGAACGCACTCGCGATACGGTCAAGGCCAAGCCGACCGCCAGCCCCGATATGCTCGATTACGCGCTGGTCCAGCGCGCCTTCTTCCCCGAAGCGGCCGATCTGCCCGCAAGGGACGCGGCCGCGCGGTGACCGGCACCCCCTTTGCCGGCCTGGGTCAGCCGAATTTTTCAAAGCGGGCGCGCTGGCTCGCGCCGCTGTCAATCATCCTCGCGTCGCTCATCACCCTGATCCCGTTCAAGGCAACCGTGCCTTTACTTCCGCCCTTCGGATTGATGATGCTGCTCGCCTGGCGCCTGCATCGCCCCGATCTGCTCAAGCCCTGGGCACCCTTGTTGCTCGGCTTTGTGGATGACATGGTCAGTGGCCAGCCGCTGGGCAATGCGATGTTTTTCTGGACAGTATCCTTCATCGCCATCGACGTGCTGGACACGCGGATCGTGTGGCGTGATTTCCTTCAGGATTGGCTGCTGGCTGCGGGTGCGATCGGCTTTTGCCTGATTGGCGGGCGGCTGGTCGCGACGCCACTCGACGCGCATGTCGATACCGTCCTGCTGATCCAGATCCTGATCTCGATCGCGCTGTTTCCCGTGATGTCGCGCCTGGTCTCCCGCCTCGATCGCCGGAACAAATGGCAATGAGTGGCCCGGTGCGCATGATTACCGAGGCGCAGCAGAATTACAGCTTCTCGCGCCGAGCGATGCTGCTCGGCGGGATTCAGGCGAGCCTGGGGCTGGTGCTGGCCGCGCGCATGACCTGGCTTTCGGTCTATGAGAATGACAAGTACAAGCTGCTGGCGGAGAGCAACCGGGTCAATATGACGCTGACCCCGCCGCGCCGGGGCTGGATCGTCGATCGTCGCGGCGTACCGATCGCCAACAACCGCACCGATTTCCGCGTGGACATCATCCCCGGCCGGCTGGAAAACAAGGATCAGGTTCTCGCGACGCTGCGCGATCTGCTCGCGCTGACGCCGGAGGATATCGCCCAGATCGAGAATGACCTGAAGGGCGCGGCGGGATTTCAGCCGGTGCAGGTTGCTGAAAATCTGGACTTTGAGCGCTATGCCGCAGTCAATGTCCGCCTGCCGGACCTTCCCGGCGTCGCACCGGCGCGCGGATTTGCGCGCAACTATCCCGCTGGTGCCGCAGTCGGTCATCTCATCGGCTATGTCGGTGCCGCCACCGCCGAACAGTTCCGGGAAAGCCGGGATCCGTTGCTGCTGACCCCCGGCTTCAAGCTCGGCAAGGACGGGCTGGAAAAGATGCTGGAAAGCACGTTGCGCGGAACCCCCGGCGCAAAGCGGTCAGAGGTTACCGCGCGCGGCAAGCTGGTACGCGAACTGGAAACGCGCAGCGACGTGCCCGGCAAGACGACAAGGCTGACGATCGACGCGGGGCTTCAGGAATATACCGCGCGGCGGCTGGGCAATGAATCCGGCTCGGTGACGGTGTTCGACATCACCAATGGCGATATCCTGGCGATGGTGTCGATGCCCAGTTACGATCCCAATGCCTTTTCGGACGGGATCAGCCGCACCGAATGGAAGATGCTGTCGGAGGACGACCATCTCCCGCTGATGAACAAGACGCTGCAAGGCCTGTATCCGCCCGGATCGACCTTTAAGCCCGCCACCGCGCTGGCGATCCTGGGGGCCGGGGTCGATCCCAAGCGGGTCGTCTATTGCAATGGCGGCTATCAGCTCGGCAATCGCCGCTTCGGCTGCCTAGGCCGGCATGGTCCGATGACGATGCACACCGCCATCGCGCGCAGCTGTAACACCTATTTCTACACGATCGGGCGCGAGATCGGGATTGATCCGATCGCCGTAGCAGCCCGCAAGCTGGGCTTTGGTGCCGAATTCGACCTGCCCCTGCCCTCGCAGCGCTACGGAACCATGCCTGACACGGCGTGGAAGATGCGCCGCTACAAACAGGAATGGACCCAGGCCGATACACTCAACGCGTCGATCGGCCAGGGCTATGTGCTGGTGAGCCCGTTCCAGCTCGCCGTCGCGACCGCACGCATCGCATCCAGCCGCGCACTCCTCCCCTCGCTGATTATCGACCAGCCGAAGCCGCCGCTGCGGCTCGATTTTCCCGAAGAACATCTAGCCATCGTCCGCGCCGGGATGGACGAGGTGGTCAACGGCCACGGCACCGCCGGCGCATCGCGACTGCCGCTGGAGGGCATTCGCATGGCCGGCAAGACCGGCACCGCGCAGGTCCGCCGCATCATGGACCGCAACCGCGGCCAGGGCGGCGAGTGGAAGTATCGCGACCACGGCCTGTTCATCTGCTTCGCCCCGGTCGACAATCCGCGCTATGCCGCGTCGGTGGTGATCGAGCATGGCATGGGGGGATCGCGCGCCGCAGCGCCGGTGGCGAAGGACGTGCTGACCTGGCTGTTCGACCGGCAAAAGGCGATTGACGCACTGGCCGTGCTCGAAGCCGGATGGGGCGGCGATATCCGCACGCGCATGGCCGCGAAGGAAGCCGCGTTTCGCGCAGCACAGGGGCTGCCCGCGCGGGCGCCACGCGCTGCGCCCGCGATGCCGCCCAGCCCGGTCGCGTCGCCAGCACCTGCGCCCACCCCCATCCCAGCGCCAACGGCAAGCGCGGCACCAGAGGCCCAACAATGACCGCGATCGGCCCCGGTTTCGTCCCAGCCCCCGTGCGGCGGCTCCCATGGGGCGCTCTGCTGCTGGTCACGGGGATCGGCGTGTTCGGCACGGCGATGCTCTATTCGGCAGCGGGCAGCAGCCTGACGCCCTGGGCGCTCAGCCACGGCATCCGCTTTGCGACCTTCCTCGCCATCGCGCTGGTCATGTCGCGGGTACCCATCGAATGGTATCGCCAGCTGGCGTTCCCGATCTATGGCATCTGTATCGTCCTGATCATCCTGACCGAAATGATCGGCCATGTCGCGGGCGGCGCGCAAAGCTGGCTCGACCTGGGCTTTATGCGGCTTCAGCCATCGGAGCTGACCAAGCTCGCGCTCGTCCTCGCACTCGCCCGTTTCTACGAGATGCTGCCGGCGGGCGAGACGCGCAAGTTCGGCGCGATCTGGCCGGCGCTGGTCATTACGATGATCCCCGCAGCGCTGGTGCTGATTCAGCCCGACCTTGGCACGGCAGTGATGATCATCGCCGGCGGCGGAGCAATGATGTTCCTCGCCGGGGTGCCACTGCGCCTGTTCATCGCGGGCGGAATGGCGGCGGCGGTCGCGATTCCCTTGATGATCAACTACGGGATGCAGGAATATCAGCAGAAACGCGTGCTGATCTTCCTCAACCCCGAAGAGGATCCGCTGGGCGCGGGCTATCATATCACCCAGTCCAAGATCGCGATCGGGTCGGGCGGACTGTTCGGCAAAGGCTTTGGCAACGGCACCCAGGTCCATCTGAACTACCTGCCCGAGGGGCATACCGATTTCGTCTTCGCGCTGATCGCAGAGGAGCTAGGGCTGGTCGGCGGGGTTACGCTGATCGCGGCGTTCGTTGGGCTGTGCCTGTGGGCGATCGGGGTCGCGACACGCGCCAACAGCAAGTTCGAACGGCTGACCGCCGCAGCGATCGCAGCGACGATCTTCTTCTACGTCGCGATCAACCTGTTGATGGTGATGGGCATGGCCCCGGTGACCGGCATCCCGCTCCCGCTGGTCAGCCATGGCGGATCGTCGATGATGACCGTCATGTTCGCGATCGGGATCCTGTTCGCGATTGACCGCCAGAATCGACATCGTGCCAGCACTGCGCGCTGGTGAGCCGTATTTTTTGACAAAAAGCTTGTTGCATTCCGCAAAAGCCCCCGCTATCCGCGCCACTCCCGAACGCGGCAAGCGGCTCGACAGCCCTTCCCTCCGCCCGGAATGGACGCATAGCTCAGTTGGTAGAGCAGCTGACTCTTAATCAGCGGGTCCT
>CAZWZP010000139.1:0-7784 GCA_964638925.1 uncultured Stakelama sp.
GCGAGCGCCTCGCCCACCCCCGACGCCGACGCGGTGGGCGCGACCGACCAGGCCCTCGCGCCGCGCGCCGAAGCGCTCGACGGCACCACCTACAAACTGCGCTGGCCCGACGGGCCGCACGCGGTTTATGTGACGATCAACGATGTCGAGAGCGGCGAAGGGCGACGACCGTTCGAGATTTTCGTCAATTCGAAGAACAATGAGCATTATGCCTGGACGTTGGCGCTGACGCGGATGATTTCGGCGGTGTTCCGCCGGGCCGCCGACGTGTCCTTCGTCGCCGAGGAATTGAAGGCGGTGTTCGATCCGCGCGGCGGCGGGTGGATCCATGGCCGCTATGTCCCGTCGCTGCCGGCTGCGATCGGCGGGGTGATCGAACGGCATATCGCCGGTCTTGAGCCCGGGGAGGGCACCGCGCGCGCAGCGACGCCGGCCGACCATCAGGCAGCGGCCGACCCGGGCGTGCAGGCGGTGCCGCGCACTTGTCCGCACTGCGGTGCGGCGGCGCTGATCAAGTCGGAGGGTTGCGCCAGCTGTCTTGAATGCGGCTATTCGCGCTGCAGTTGAGCGGCGCGGGCGGGCGGATCAGACGGCGCGTGAATGGCGCGCCGGGATGCGGTCGAGATAGGCATCGAACGCGGCGGCAACCGCCCGCACCAGCGGTCGTGCCCCCGGCGCGACGGCGATCACGCCGTCGCGCACGGTAATCAGCCCGTCCTCCTCCAGCGCGCCGAGCCGGCTGGTGCTGGCGACCAACCCCGTGGGATCCGCATCGTGCCGCGCGCAGATTTCGGGGAGGTCGACGCGGTAGTCGCACATCAGCCGCTCGATGATCTCGCCGCGCAGCCGGTCCTGTTCGCTGAAGCGACAGGACCGCGCGATCGCCGTCCCCACCCGATCGACGGCGTCGCGATAGGCGTCAATCCGGACGGCGTTCTGCACATAGCCCAGGGGCAACCGCCCGATCGATGAAGCGCCAAACCCGATCAGCGTATCGCAGGCGTCGGTCGTATAGCCTTGAAAATTGCGGTGCAGCGTGCCCGATCGGGCGGCAATGGCGAGCGGGTCGTCGCGGCGTGCATAATGGTCGATCCCGATCCGGACATAGCCAGCGTCCTGCAGCAACGCGGCTATTGCCTCCGCCTGCGCATGGCGCTCGGCACCACCGGGCAGGGTCGCGGCGTGGATCTTGCGCTGGTGGCGTTTGAAGTCGGGAACATGGGCATAGCCAAAGACGGCAAAGCGGTCGGGCAACAGCGTCAGCGCCTGGGCCACCGTGTCGCGACACGACTCCAGCGTCTGGTAGGGCAAGCCATAGATCAGGTCGAAATTCACCGCCGCAATGCCGACGGCGCGCAGTCCTTCGGTGGCCGCCGCCGTTTCGGCGAGGCTTTGCACGCGGTTGATCGCGCGCTGAACCTTCGGATCAAAGCTCTGGACGCCAAGACTGGCGCGAGTCACCCCGCCTTCTGCCAGTGCCGCGATCATCGCCGGCGCCAGCGTGCGCGGGTCAAGCTCGATCGCGACCTCGCTCATATCATCAAAGCGAAAGCGCTGGTGCAGCCGGTCCATCAGCGCCACGAACTGCCCCGGCTGCATCAGGCTGGGCGTTCCGCCGCCGAAATGGATATGGCGTGCGGGCGGCGCATGCCCGATCTGTTCAGCCACCCAGTCGATCTCGCGCGACAGCGCGTCGAAGTAGCGGGTGACCGGCGCTTCGCGAGCGGTAATCGTGGTGTGGCATCCACAGTACCAGCACATCGATCGGCAGAAGGGGACGTGCAGATACAGCGACACCGGCGCCTCCGGCGGCAGCGCGGCAAGCCAGGCAGCATAGTCGGCGCCATCCATCCCGGCCGCAAAATGCGGTGCGGTCGGGTAGCTCGTATAGCGGGGCAGCGGTCGGTCGGCGTAGCGGGCGAGCAGGTCGGGGGTCACTCGGCGTGGCTCCTTGGAGTAGGGCTTGACCGGCTCTACCTCCTGTGCCGGAAGACTTCGCCTCGGGAACGCACCGGATGGCGATCGGGGGAACCGCGCGGCCGCTGCATCGCATTTGATCTCCATCAATTGAGTGCTGCCGAACACAGGCATGATCGCAGCCAGCCGACGAAGAAAGGGCGCGCGATGGTACATGCCGATCCGTGTTCGACCGTCCTGCGCGCGCTGCTGGGCATCGACGCGGCGGGCGAGTTCGCGCGTCAGATCGATCAAATCGGTCGCCGGGTCCGGGTCCGTCGGGGCGAAACGCTCGAAACCGATTCGGCTATCGCGACACTCGCCTTCGTGGCCGATGGCGCGACCAAGCTCGGGGCGCTCGCATCACGCGGGCGGCAGCAAATCGTCGCCTTTCACTTTGCCGGGGACATCATCTCTATCCCGGCCGAAGGGCTGCATCGCCATGTGCTCACGGCGTTGCGCGATTGCAGCCTGGCGCTGTTTCCAGCGCAAGGCTTCTATGATCGCGCAGCGGTCAGCCCACGCGTGCTGCGACTCCTGCTCGAACGCTCGCAAACCGCCCTGTTCCGCTGTCGGGACAAGGCGGTGAATCTGGGGCAGAAGACCGCGCGCGAACGCGTCGCCGGATTTCTTCTGGCGATGGCCGAGCGACTCGACTGCCGCGATCATGTGCCGGGATGCATGGACCTGCCGATGTCGCGGCGGGACATTGCCGACAGCCTCGGCCTCACGATCGAAACCGTGAGCCGTCAGATTGGTGAGCTGAAGGATGCCGGGATCATCGAAACCCGCGGCCGATCGTGCGTGATCCTGCACGATGCGGCGGAACTGGCGCGTCAGGCGGGCAATGTCGAGCCGCGCGCACCTGCATCCGACGCGTTCATCACGCGCGACCCTAGATCAGGCCATGCGCTCCAGCCATCGCGCCAAGGAGTGTGATCAGCGCCGCGACCGATAGGATGCGATGCAGCCGCACCATCCGCCGCCAGTCAGCGGCGGGGGCGGGCGAATGCGCCATGCGCCGGTGCAGCGTCAGCGGTTCGATCACGAACAGCATCAGCGCGAACGCCAGCCACAACGCCAGCATCGCATGCATCCACCACATTCCCGGATCGGTAAAACGCGACCACAGATCCGCCTGCCACGTCATCCAGAAGCCGGATCCTCCGGCAATCGCCACCCACCAGCGCGCCTGCGCCGAAAATCCCTGTTCGATCCGGTGAAATGCCGCGAGCCGCCGTTGAGGCGGCTCCGCCCGGGCGATCGCCGGCATGATGACAAAGGTCACGAACCAGACTCCGCCGATCCATCCGACGACGGACACGATGTGCAGGACGCGGGCGAGGGTGAACCAGTCGATCTCCATCGGCATGACCGTGCACCAGATGTGCCGGGAAAAGTTGCGCCAGATCAAATGCCGGTCGTGGCGATGGGCTAGCAATCGCGCATGGACAATCGCCTGCCCCTGGTCCCGCTCGCGCTGCTGCCGCTGATTGCCATGCCGGTAGCGGCACAGGCGCAGGAGTCATCCGCACCTTCGATCGATCCCTATGTCGAGCTGCGCTACCGGGTCGAGCTGGTCGATCAGGCTGGCCTGTCCGATACGGCCGCCGCTTCGACCCTGCGGCTGCGGGCCGGCGCGCGGGTTGACGTTTGGAAGGGACTGAGCCTGCAGGTCGAGGGCGAAGCCGTCGCCCCGCTGGGGCCTGAAGCGTTCAACGACACGGTGAACGGCAAGACCAGCTATCCGGTGGTGGCGGACCCCGGATCGGTCCATCTCAACCAGGCCTATGTCCACTGGCGCCCCGATGCCGCAATTGAGCTGTCGGTGGGGCGGCGCGGCGTCAATCTTGGCAACCAGCGCTGGATCGGCTCGGTCGACTGGCGTCAGAACGACCAGACCCTTGACCTGGCACGGGTGACGCTGCGCCCACGGGCCGGACTCACCCTCGATGCGCTGCACAGCTGGCGGGTGGATCGGGTGTTCGGGCCCGACTCGCCGCAGGGCGTGGTGCGCGATGCCAGGATCCATGCCGCGCAGATCTCCTATCAGGCAAAGCCGGTCGGGGAGCTGTCGGCCTATGGCTATTGGTTCGATTTGCCGCTGCTGGGGACGCAGTCGCGGACTCTGGGTGCACGCATTTCGGGCGCACGTCCGGTGGGGAGTGGATTCAGCCTTACCTATGTCGTCGATTATGCGCGGCAGACGGATTGGGGGCGCGGTCCGGTCCGGTTCGATTTTGGCTATCTGCTCGTCGAACCGGGCATAGCGCGTGGTGGCTGGACGGCAAAGGCCGGTCTGGAACGGCTCGACGGCAATGGAGTGGCGGCGGTGCAGACGCCGCTCGCCACGCTGCACGCGTTTAACGGCTGGGCCGACAAATTCCTGACCACTCCGTCGACCGGGCTGCGCGACCTCTATGGCGAGCTGGGCTATCGCTTCGGTGCCGGGTCGCCGCTCAAGGGGCTGGGGTTGCGCGCGATCTATCACGACTTCCGCGCCACCGCGATCGACCGGCGCTATGGCGGCGAGCTCGACTTGTTGGCGCACTATCCGATCCGCCCGGACTTGTCGGTGACCGCCAAATTCGCCCGTTATCGCGCCGACCGGTTCGCGACCGACACGACCAAGGCGTGGTTTTCGGTGCAGCTGGGCTTCTGAACGCGCTGGTGCCGCCGGTCAGCGGTCGGGCGGCACCAGATCGGGCCGGGCAAAGGCGGCAAGCGCCGCGCGATCGGTGATCTGGACACGGGCGCCGGATATCTCGATCCCATGGCTACGCAGTGTGGCGAAGGCGCGCGACAGATTCTCCGGCGTCATGCCGAGCAGCGACGCGACCATCCGCTTCTCACCCCCCAGGTCGAACGCGTTCGCGCCGCCGCGCTGGGCGCTATAGTCGAGCAGATGGTTGGCCAGCCGCTCCGCCGACTGGCGCAGCTTGAGGTCGGTGAGCGCGCGAACGAAATCGCGATAGCCCAGCGCCAGCTCATGCATCGTCGCCTGCATCAGCGCGGTGTCCTTGCGGATCACCTCGCGCATCAAGGCTGCGGGCACGAGCAGGACGCGCGATGCGACCAGCGTGCGCGCAGACATCAGATAGGGCAGGTCGGTGACCACCGCCGCGAGGATGAAGCTGTTGACCGGCTCGACAATCCGCATCGTCGTGTCGCGACCTGACGCGCTCACATAGAGTTCGGCAAGGCCACCGACGAGCACATGCAGGAAATCGGCGCGCTGGCCGGTTTCGAACAGCGTCAGCTGTGGCGGAAACACCTGGAGGAACGATCCCGAAAGCACGCGCTCGCGCATCCCCTCTTCCATGTCGCCGAACAGGGGCAGACGGGCAATTTCGGGCTTTTCGCCGATTCGCATCAATTCACTTCATCTCCCGGTCAGTCCGGAGCCTAGCGGTCAAATTGATTCTGATCAATCAGGCGGTTGATCCGCGTCGGCATATCGCCGGGCATAGGTCAGGCTAACCGGCTTTTCGGCGCGCCCAATCTCCATTTTTGATCCTGATCAACCGGGAGAGTCATGATAGCCTCCACCGCGAACCCCTGAACTTGATTTGTGACGGGAGCTCGACATGGGGGCCGGACAGCCAGCGACCGAAGGACAACAGGGGCTTGCCCTTGGGCTGAGTACCTTTGCCTTCACCATCTGTTTTGCCGTGTGGACGATCTTTGCGATTATCGGCATCGAGATCAAGGCAGAGCTCGGCCTCAACGATACCCAGTTCGGTCTGCTGGTCGGCACGCCGATCCTGACCGGGTCGCTGGTCCGCCTCATGCTGGGCATCTGGACCGACCAGTTCGGCGGGCGGATCGTGTTTCCGCTGACCATGCTCGGCTCGGCGGCGGCGACCTTCCTGTTGTCCTACAGCGACAATTACTATGTCATGCTGCTCGCCGCGCTCGGCCTGGGCCTGGCGGGTGGCGGCTTTGCGGTTGGCGTCGCCTATGTCTCCAAATTCTATCCGATCGAGCGGCAGGGCGCTGCGCTCGGCTTTTTCGGCATGGGCAATGTCGGCGCAGCGGTGACCAAATTCCTCGCCCCCTGGGTGATGGTTGCGGTCGGCTGGCAGGGGGTGGCGCAGATCTGGGCCGGGACGCTCGCGGTCGTCGCGGTGCTGTTCTACCTGATCGCGCGCGACGACCCCGACTATGCCGCGCGCAAGGCAGCCGGGATCGGCGCGCGCAGCCTGAAGGATCAGCTCGCCCCGTTGCGCAACGAACAGGTGTGGCGCTTCTCGCTCTATTATTTCTTCGTGTTCGGCGCCTTTGTCGCGCTCGCGCTGTGGTTGCCGCAATATATGGTCGGCCTGTATGGCGTGGACGTGAAGGTGGCGGGCATGCTCGCGGCGACCTTCTCGCTCTCGGCCAGCCTGTTCCGCGCCTATGGCGGGATGCTGTCGGACAAATATGGCGCGCGCCGGATCATGTACGCCACCTTCGGCGTGTCGCTGGTCTGTCTGTTCATGCTGTCCTACCCGGCGACCGATTATGTGATCCACGGCATCGATGGCGACATCACCTTCACCACCTCGATGGGCCTGGTGCCGTTCGTCATCACCGTGTTCGTGCTCGGCTTCTTCATGTCGCTCGGCAAGGCGGCGGTGTTCAAGCATATCCCGGTCTATTACCCCAATCACGTCGGTGCGGTCGGCGGGATGGTCGGGATGGTCGGCGGGCTTGGCGGGTTCGTGTTGCCGATCGTGTTCGGTGCGGTCAGCGACCTGACCGGCATCTGGACCAGCTGCTTCATGGTGTTGTTCGCGTTGGTCGGCATCGCGCTCGCCTGGATGCACATTGCTATCCGCCAGATGGAACAGAAGGCCAGCGGGCTCGACGCGCGCTCGCTGCCGCAATTCCCCGAAATGGCGGACCTGCACGACGCAGCTCGTCACGCCGCTGTGCAGCCCAGCCGGGTGCTGACGCAATGGACACCCGAGGACCCCGATTTCTGGCGCACGCGGGGCGAACGCATCGCGCGGCGCAACCTGACCCTCTCGATTCCGGCGCTGCTGCTCGCCTTTGCGGTGTGGATGGTGTGGTCGGTCGTCGTCGCCAAGCTGCCGATGATCGGTTTTGACTATACCACCGACCAGCTCTTCTGGCTGGCCGCGCTGCCCGGCCTGTCGGGTGCGACGTTCCGCATCTTCTATAGCTTCATGGTCCCAATCTTCGGCGGGCGGTTGTGGACCACGCTCAGCACTGCGTCGCTGCTGATCCCGGCCTTTGGCATCGGCTATGCCGTCCAAAACCCGGATACGCCCTATTTCATTTTCCTGGTGCTGGCGCTGCTGTGTGGCTTTGGCGGCGGCAACTTCGCCTCGTCCATGTCGAACATCAGCTTCTTCTTCCCCAAGGCGCAGAAGGGCAATGCGCTGGCGCTCAATGCCGGCCTTGGCAATCTGGGCGTGTCGGTCATGCAGTTTGCGGTGCCGATGGTGATTACCGCAGGCGTGTTCGGCGCACTGGGCGGGGCGGGCCAGGAGACGGCTACCGGCGGCCAACTGTGGCTGCAGAATGCCGGCTGCATCTGGGTGCCGTTCATCATCGCCAGCACGCTGCTGGCCTGGTTCGGAATGAACGACATTGCCGATGCCAAGGCGAGCTTTGCCGAGCAGGCGGTGATCTTCCAGCGCAAGCATAACTGGCTGATGTGCTGGCTCTATACCGGCACCTTTGGCAGCTTCATCGGCTTCTCTGCCGGGCTGCCGTTGCTCGCCAAGCAGCAATTTCCGCAGGTCGACGTGCTCCAGTTCGTCTTTCTCGGCCCACTGGTCGGCGCGCTCAGCCGTGCAGGCACCGGCTGGGTATCGGAT
>CAZWZP010000140.1:0-6198 GCA_964638925.1 uncultured Stakelama sp.
GGGACCGGCGGCACCCGCGCGCCGCGTCGCGGGGCCCCCTGCGCCCGGCCCCGATCCGGGGGATTCGCGCCGCGTCGAAGGGCGTGGTCCCAATGGCGAACCGCTCTACGCCGCTTCCTGGTTCCGCGAGCCCTATGACAGTGAGTTGCGCGGCTATCTCTCGACCGCGCGCCCGCCCGGCTGGGCGCTGATCGCGTGCCGCACCGTCGCCGATTATCGCATCGACAGCTGCGCGCTGCTCGACGAATATCCCGACGGCGCGCAGATCGGCCGCGCGGTGCTCGCCGCCGCTTGGCAGTTCCGCGTCCGCCCGCCCCGGTTGCGCGGGCAATATCAGGTCGGCGAATGGGTGCGGATCCGCATTGATTACGAAATCGGTTCGACGCGCGTGCGGTGAATCCTTGAAGAGGAATGACGATGATGTGGATGGCAGCTTTGGCGCTACTGGTCTCCGGCGCGCAGGACGCACCGGTGCCGACCCCCGGAACGGTGACGGTCGAGGCGGTCGTAGACGAAGCCACTCCCGCATCGGTGCGCCAGACCTTTGCCGACGCGGTCGAACAGGCTCTGCTCGACGCGCGCTTCACCGCGCTCCCGCCGCAGGCGCGGGGTCGCTACATCGCCCGCATCAGCCTCACCCGCGCCGAGCGCGGTGCGGTCGCGTCGAACGGGCGTGAACAGGGCGCAGCGGGCGGCCTTGGCAATTGGGGCGGGGCGGTGAGCGTCACGCTGCCCTCCGACAAGCGCCAGCTGCGCGGGCTGATCGTCACCACGCTGACCGTCGAGCTGGTCAGCCGCGCGGATGATAAGGTCGTGTGGAGCGGCAGCGCGCTGACCGCACAGGCAGCAGGCACGCGCAACGACATGCCGTCGGCGCTCGCGGCCAAGCTCGCTCCGGCGATCATCCGCGCCTTTCCCCAGACTCTCGCCGAACCGCTCTCCATCCCCTAAGGGTCCGCGATGACCCCAGCTGCGCGCACCCGGACTGCCATCGAACTGCTCGACACCATTCTCGCGGCTGCGCGTGAGGGCGGGGCGTCGGGGGACGTGCTGATCGCGCGCGAACTCGCCGCGCGGCGCTATGCCGGGTCGAAGGATCGGCGCGCGATCCGTACCCTCGTCTATGACGCGATCCGGCTGTGCGGCGAAGTCCCGGCGAGCGGCCGCGCCGCGCTGCTGGCGTTGGCGGCGCGCGACCCCGATCTCGCCGCGACCTTCGACGGATCACCCTATGGCCCCGCGCCGATTGCCCCCGATGAGGCTGCGGCCGTCCCCGGCATCGCCCCGGCCTGGCTGATCGACGCACTCGCCGCCTCGGGCGTGGACGGAAATCAGGCGGCGGCGTTGCTCGACCGCGCCCCGCTCGACCTGCGCGTCAACCCGTTGAAGGCGACCCGCGACCAGCTCGCTGCCGCCTTTCCGGATTCAGCGCCGATCCCCGGCCTTGACCTGGCGCTGCGCCTGTCCGCCGACACGCAGGTGGACAAGAGCGACGCCTATGATGCCGGCTGGTTCGAGGTGCAGGATGCCGGCAGCCAGACCGTGACGCTCGCCGCCGCCGCTGCGCCCGGTATGCGCGTGGTTGATCTGTGTGCCGGCGGGGGCGGCAAGACGCTCGCGCTCGCCGCCGCGGTGGCGGGGCAGGGGACGATCCTCGCCACCGACAGCGACCGCACCCGCCTGTCGCGCCTTGCCCCCCGCGCGCAACGGGCGGGGGTGGAGATCGTCGAAACCCGCCTGCTCAACCCGAACCGGGAAGCCGAGGCGCTGGCCGACTGGGCCGACAGCGCCGACGTGGTGCTGATCGACGCGCCCTGTTCGGGCACCGGCACCTGGCGCCGCAATCCGGAGGCGCGCTGGCGGCTCACCCCGGCGCGGCTCGCGCGGCTGGTCGAGACACAGGCCCGCCTGCTCGATGTCGGCGCGGCGTTGGTCCGCCCCGGCGGCGCACTGGTTCACATCGTCTGTTCGTTGCTCGATGCCGAGGGTGCGGATCAGGTCACCGCCTTCCTCGCCCGCAATCCGGCCTTCCGCGCGGAGCCGCTTGCACTCCGGCTCGGCGCGCCGCATGGACCGGGTATGCGCCTCACCCCGCTTCGCGATGCGACCGACGGCTTTTTTGTCGCGCGGCTGGTGCGCGCATGATAGCCCTATCCATTCCACGTCCGGAGACTGTCATGCGTATCTCGCTCGTGTCGGCCGCCGCAGCACTCGCGCTGCTCAGCGTTTCGACGTCGCTCAACGCCCAGCGCGCCGATGACCAGATCGACGCGCGCTCGGTCGCTTTGCTCGAACGCGGCAAGGCGGCACGCGCCGCCGGTGACCTCGACACCGCCAACGGCCTGATCGAAAGCGCGCTCGCGGTCGATCCGCGCAACCGCCCGGCCTATCTGGCACTCGCCGAAATCGCGCGTACTCAGGGCCTGCCGGGCAAGGCGATCCGCTTTTACCGTGAGGCACTGACGCTCGAACCCAACGACCAGGCTGCGTTGCGCGGGCAGGGTGAGGCGATGGTGCAAAAGGGCGCGGTCGAACGCGCCAAGGAGAATCTCGCACGGCTGAAGACGCTGTGCGGCACTTGCGCCGACGCGACCCAGCTGGCGGCGGCGATCGCCAAGGGGCCGCCCGCGACGGCTACGGCGCAGGTCGCTCCTGCACCGAAGGCGGAAGAGAAGAAGAACTAACCCAATTCCTCCCCTGCGCAGCAGGGGAGGGGGACCGCCCGCAAAGCGGGTGGTTGAGGGGAGGCCGCGCAGACGGCCGTGAACATCTCGGCAAAACTCCGCCACTTGCAGCGGCGGCCCCTCCGTCATTGCTTCGCAATGCCACCTCCCCCAGCAAGCTGGGGGAGGATTTCGTTCTGGTAACAACCGTCAACCTAGCCTGACACTTTGCTTGTGATGGCCGTCCGATGTGTTAGACATGGGCCATGGCCTTTCCCTTTTCTGCCATCGTCGGCCAGGACGAAATGAAGCGTGCCTTGCTGATCAGCGCGGTCGATCCGCGCATTGGCGGGGTTATGGTGTTCGGCGACCGCGCCCGGAACCGCCTCCAAACGCTGCCGCAGCATCTTGCGCCGCTGGCCGAATGCTGCGGCGGTCAGGCGCTCCAGCACCTTGAATTTCACCCCCGGCGGTTCGTCGCCGGGCACGATATGCACCACCGCCGACATCACCTTGGGCGGCGGGGTAAAGGCGCTGCGGTGGACCGGCATCGCGATCCGCGCGCTGCTGCGCCACTGGGCGAGGACCGCGAGGCGGCCATAATGATCGCTGTCGGTGGTGGCGACGATGCGTTCAGCGACCTCCTTCTGGAACATCAGCGTCAGGCTCGCCCACCATGGCGCCCACTCCGCCGACAGCCAGCCGACCAGCAGCGCCGTGCCGACATTGTACGGCAAGTTGGACGCGATATGCGGCTTGCCCGAAAACAACGCCGGGGCGTCCACCTCCAGCGCATCGCCCTCGATCACCTTGAGCTGCCCCGGAAACGCCTCGCCCAGTTCCTCCAGCGCCGGGATGCAGCGCCGGTCGCGCTCGACCGCCGTCACCTGCGCGCCCGCGCCCAGCAGCGCACGGGTGAGGCCGCCCGGCCCCGGGCCGACCTCGAACACCTCGGCACCCTGCAAATCGCCCGGCACGCGCGCGATCCGGTCGAGCAACTGCGAATCGAACAGGAAATTCTGGCCCAACGCCTTGCTGGCGGAGAGCCCGTGTTTCGCAATCACCTCACGCAGCGGCGGCAGCTTGGTCACGCGGTCGCGGCCTGTTCGGCATCATAGACGGCGCGGTGCGCGGCCGCCTGCGCCGCCATGCGGATCGCGGCGATCATCGCGCCGGGTTCGGCCATGTCCTTGCCGGCAATGCCGAACGCGGTGCCGTGATCGGGGGAGGTTCGCACGATCGGCAGGCCCAGCGTCAGATTGACCCCCTCGTCGAAATGCAGCGTCTTGAGCGGGATCAGCGCCTGATCGTGGTACAGGCAGATCGCGGCATCATAGGTCGCGCGCGCCCGCGCATGAAACATTGTGTCGCCCGCAAACGGCCCGGTCGCGTCGATTCCTTCCGCGCGCAACTGTTCGATTGCCGGGATCAGCAATTCGATCTCCTCGCGCCCAATCGCGCCGCCTTCGCCGGCATGGGGGTTGAGGCCCGCAAAAGCGAGACGCGGCGCGGTGATCCCGAAATTGCGTGCCAACCCTCGCGCAGTCGCCCGCGCCTTGGCCAGGATCAGCGGGACGGTAATCGTCGGCGCGACCTCGGCAAGCGCGATATGCGTCGTTACCGGCACCACGCGCAGCGTCGGCCCGGCGAGCATCATCACCGCATTCTCTGCCGCAACGCCGCAACGTTCGGCGACGAATTCGGTCTGTCCCGGATGGGTGAATCCGATCGCATAGAGCTGGGCCTTGGACACCGGCCCGGTCACCAGTCCGCCCGCCGCGCCCGATCGCGCGAGGCCCGTCGCCAGCTCGAGGCTGCTCAGCGCACAACGCGCTCCCGCGACATCGGGAATGCCCGGTTGGACGGTTGCCGAGCAATCGACGGGGAGCACAGGCAGCGCGGTGTCAAACGCACTTCGCGCCTCGTCCGGGCTGCCGATCCGCACCACCGGCCCGTCCCACACCGCCGTGATCGCGTCGGGTTCACCGACTGCGAAAAACGGGGCGAGCGCGTGCAATTCGCGATTGCGCCACGCTTTGCCGATCGTTTCCGGGCCGATCCCGGCGGGATCCCCCATCGCGATCGCGAGCGGACGCAGTGCGCCGCTCACGGCTCAACGATACTCGATGATCGCGTCGCGGCGCAGATCTTTCAGCAGCCGCTGGGCGCGCAAATTGGTGCGGCGCTCCTCCAGCCCGTCGCGGATCGCATCGGCCGAGGGAGCGGCGGCGGTCTTGGGATCGTCGCGGCCGCACAGGACGAGGGCGCGAATGCCCTCGGTCGGCGATCCGAAGGGGGGCGTCGCCTGACCGACCTGAAGCCCGAGGATTAGGTCCTGCAGCTGCGGCGGCAGGTCGCGCGCGACCACCGAATCATTGTCCACGACCTCGGCACCCAGCCTTTCAGCCGCCTTGCCCACTGCGCCACAGCCGTTGGTCGACTGCAGCACTGCCGCAAATTCGGCGACCTTGGCAGTCGCCTGAGCCTGGCTGATCCCGTCCGGGAATTTGACGGTCAGCTGGCGCAGACTCAGCCGCGCGTCGCGCGGATCGGGCATCCCGACCTGACGCTTGTCGACGAGGTACAGGATCGAAAAGCCGCCCGGCACCTCGATCGGGCCGGCGACCTGGCCGACCTGCATCTGTTGTGCCGCCTGTGCCAGCGAACCGGGGAGCATTTCGGTGCGCACCCAGCCCAGGTCGCCGCCCTGCGCGCTGGTCGTAGCCTCAGAATATTGCGCGAAATATTCGAACGGACGACCCTGCTGCATCTGCTGGATCATCTGCTGCATCGCCTGGAACACCTCGCCTGCGCGCTCCGGCGTTGCCGAGATATAGATTTCGCGCAGATGATATTCGTTGGTGCCCTTCGACGCCTCGATCGACTTGATGATCTCGCCGACCTCATAGTCGCCGACATTGATGAACGGTCCGACGCTGCGGCGGATCACCGCCTGCCACGCCAGCTCGCCCTCGATCTGGCGGCGGAACGACCGCTCCGACGATCCGATTTCCGTCAGCCAGGCGCGCATCTGATCGGGCGAACGACCATAGCGGCGCGAAATGCCGGCAAAGCTGCGCTCGACCTGTTCGGCTGCGATGGAGATATTCTCCGACTTGGCCTTCTGGATCTGGATCGTCTCGTCGATCAACAGCCGCAGCACCTGCATCCGCAGCTGGTCCTTCTCCGCGTCGGTCAGCTGCCACTGGTTGAGCGCGATCGCCAGATTGACGCGATGATCGACATCTGTGCGGGTCAGCACATAGCCGTTCACGATCGCAGTCGCCTTGCGGACATTTGGGTCGGCCTTGCCGAACAGCTGGAGATTTTCCGGCAGGTTGAGGTTGGCCGTGGACGGAACCGCGCCGTCATCGACGGTCTGCGCCGCCATGGCGGCGCTGCCCGCAATACCCACAACAAGGGCCGCAATCCGGCCGAAACGCGCGACTTTCGAAGTCATCTTCACCTGTGCCTGAAACCTGTCCGATTTTCGTGATCGGGGCCGTGTACTAGCCAATTGTGCCTGAACTGGGGC
>CAZWZP010000140.1:6215-7764 GCA_964638925.1 uncultured Stakelama sp.
CGGCCTGTAATCTTTCGCCGCAATGGTCATGATCGGATGCTTCCCATTCCTCCCCTGCGGGGCAGGGGAGGATGAGCAAGACTCACCGCCCCAGATTTTTCAGCGCCAGCGTGAACAAATACGAACTGCCGCGCCGCGCGTCGCCGGTGGTCTGGTAATCGCGCTTCCAGGTCAGGCCGATGCGGATGCAATCATCCTCATATTCGACGCCCAGCCGGTGCCGTACCGGCTCGAACCCGTCGGCGAGCGAGGTGGGATCTTCCTCGCCATCGGTCAGATCGACCACCGCCGACCCGAATGCCGACCAGAAGCGGGTGATTTGCACCCGCGCGCCGATCCGCGCTTCCTCACGGTCCTGCAGATCCTCCAGCGCGAATGGAATGTTGCGGTTGAGCCGCAGATAGCCGAGCGTGACAAAGGTCGTGCGCGAGCCCACGGTGGCGTCGATCTCGTTCCGGCGCACCGCGAAATTGTCCTTGTCCACACGATAGCGGTGGGTGACCGACAGGAAGTCGCGATAGCGCACCACCGTCCGGCCGACGATGTCCGACAGCCGGTCGTCCAGGCCCGTCCCGCTCGGCAGGATCGTGGCGCGCGAATTGAGGCGATAGCTTTGCCCCACATTCGCCTCGATCGAAATGCCGGGCAGGTACAGCGCGTAGTCGACGCCGAAGGTGAAACGGGTCGAATCCTCGAACCGGTCGTAACCGGGGAAGCGGTTGAGCGCGAAGAGGTTCGAATCCTCCAGATCGACCGACCGCGCGTCCTCGTTCGGCACGTCGAAATTGTCGATCCGCGGCGCGGCGACGATCTGGAAGCGCGGGGTGATGCGCTGCGTCCCGCCGAACGCATCGCCGATCAGCGGCCATTTGACGTCGAGCGCCAGCGCACCGATCGCGCGGCCCCGGAACCCTTCCAGGCCGCGATAGCTGACCACGCTGGTAGCGGCGGTATCCTGTGTATTGTACAGGTCGCCACGGGCATAGCCGGTCAGCGTCACCTCCTGCCCCCAGGAGGTCAGCTTGCGCAGGTCATAGCGTAGCGAGGTGAAGGCGCGCTGCGTGTCCTGCCCCGCGCCGCGCCCGATCGCCAGGCTGTTGGCCTGCAGCTCGAACCGCCCGCCGGGGATCAGATCCTGACCAAAGCGCAGACGATAGTCGATCTCGGGCAGGGCGACTGCCTGAAGCCCCTGATTCTCGGTCGGACGCAGCGTCTGGACGAACCAGCCATTGATCGAAAAATAGGAATCGCGGTCGATCCGCTCGACCCGCAAATTATTGCGCAGCCGGTCGTCGCTGGAAATATCGTAGCGGCGCAGGAAGGTGCGGTCGCTTGCCAGCCGCACCGATCCGCTCGTGCTCCAATTCTCGTCGAACTGATAGCGGCCGACCGCGTCGATATAGCCGCGAAATGCGTTTTCGGTTGAAACCCCCAGCGTGGGCGACACGAAATCGTCGCTGCGCCGGCTATAGGTGCCATAGCCGGTGACCCGGAACGCACCCCTGTCGAGCAAATGGCGATATTCGGCCTGCAGCATCGGCAGCGCGCC
>CAZWZP010000141.1:0-7647 GCA_964638925.1 uncultured Stakelama sp.
CGGCCAAACCGGCCGAGCCAGCCAAGCCCGCAGCCGGCGCACAGAAGCTCGAGATCTTCTCCTGGTGGACCTCGGGCGGGGAGATCGAAGCCCTCAACGGCGAACTCGATACCGCGCGAGCACAAGCCGCGCGGCGCGAAGCCGGGCCGCGCAGGCGCGCAAGCAGGTCGAGAAGTGGCTGTGGCAGGATCGCGTGGTGCGGTCCTACCGCGCGCTGTTCCTCGACGCCGACGGCAATCTGAAGCCCGAGGCGGTCGATGTGATCGCGGACATGAGCGCGGTGGCGACGATCGGCGTCGCCGATCAGGCCGGGACCAGCGAAGCGGTGCTGCGCGACCGTGCGGGGCGCAGGACGATGACGCTGCATGTCATCGCGCGAATGGATTTGGACGGGTCGCGACTGCGCGACCTGGCCGGGAAACTGAGGAGGGAACCCCAATGAGTGAAGCAACCGCCGCGATTGCCGCTGCAACGCCGACACCGACGCCGGCACCGGCACCGACGCCTACGCCCGCGCCAACCCCGACGCCATCGCCGCACCCGGCACCGACGCCCGCCCCGGCACCAGCGCCGGTGGCGGATAGCTGGCAGTCGAAGTTCCTGCCCGACGAATTGAAGGGCAACGAGACGCTGGCGCGCTATGGGTCGATCGAGGACATGGCCAAGGCGCATCTGGAAACGCAAAGCTGGGCGCGGGGACGCATCCCGGTGCCGCCCGCCAAGCTGGAAAGCGAGGCCGATCGCGCGGCCTATCAGGATT
Source organism: uncultured Stakelama sp. (assembly GCA_964638925.1). Lineage (GTDB taxonomy): Bacteria > Pseudomonadota > Alphaproteobacteria > Sphingomonadales > Sphingomonadaceae > Sphingomonas. Next base: position 761 of record CAZWZP010000141.1, read on the forward strand.
TCGTCGCCAAGATGCGCCCGGCGAAGGCGGAGGATTACACGATCCCGGTGCCGGACGGGCAACCGACCGATACCGCCGATTTCTTTCGGTCCAAATTCTTCGAGCGCGGGGTGCCGCCGGTGATCGCCGAGGGGCTGGCGCAAGACTGGAACCAGTGGATCGCCGACCAGAAAAGCGCGGCGGTGCAGGCGGGCAAGAACGAACTGACCGCGATTGAACTGGATATCGGCACACCCGCCTATAACCAGCGGCTGGATGCGGTCGGCAATATGCTGACCGGCATGGGGATCGAGGTCGATGAACTGGTGCCCGCGCTGGAGCAGCTGGGCGGCGCGGGCAAGGCGGTGCAGGCGCTGATGAAGCTGGCCGAGCAGACGGGCGAACTGGCCAAGGTGGACGGCAAGCTGATCGAGATTACCGGCGGCGCGATGTCGGCCAAGGCGGCGCAGGCCGAACTCGACCGGCAGAACCGCAACACCGATGAGAATTTCCGCAAGGCGCTTGCCGATCCGAATTCCCGCGAGAGCAAGCAGCGGCGCGCGCTGATGGAGCGGGTGGCCAAGGGCGACTGAAAATACCCCTTGACCAAAAAATCGGGGACGGTGGATGGAGGCAAATAGAGGGGCGGGCTCCAACTTGACCTGAAGCGACCGCCCCTCGACGTTCCGGCCTCCCCGCGTCAGCGGCCCCGGATGCACACGGCGAAAGCAGCCGCGCGATATGGGGTGCGTGATCCCCGCAGACGGCCCGGAGCCTGACCGCTTCGCCTCCCCGTCGAAAGCAACCCTTGTTTTCGATTGGAGGCCAAGATGGCAAAGTGGGAAGACTCGCTCGAAGATATCGAGTTTCGCAACAATGTGACGATGGAGCTGCAGCAGCGGCCCGGCATCCTCTATCCGCTGATCGGTCGCGCCGGGGATGGCGCGGGCAAGAGCGAGGTCAAGATCGAAGATCGCTTCGGTCAGATGACGCTCAAGCAGAAAACGACCGCGAACGGCGACACCAACTATTCGGACCTTGAGGCCAAGCGCCGCTGGGTCAAGAAGCCCGGCAGCTACAACGACGCGATCCTGATCGACCGCGACGAGCAGAATGAAACGATGGTCGGCGTGCAGTCGCCTGCGGTGATGGCGGCGGCGGCGGCCGCGCGCAAATATCACGACGATCAGGTGCTGAAGGGCTTTTGGGGCAGCGCGTGGGAAGGTGCCAAGAGCGGCACCACCGAAATCCCGTTCACCAGCGGCAACAAGATCGCCTATGATTTCGGTGGGTCGAGCGGCCTGACGCTGGCGAAGCTGATCGAGGCGCGCCGCCAGCTGGAAAAGGCCAATATCGACATTCAGGCCGAGCAGCCGATCATCCTGGTCGATGCCGACGCCGTGTCGAACCTGTTCGCAATCAACGAGTATAAGAGCTTCGACTTCAACGCGTCGAAGCCGCTGGTCAATGGTGAGCTGAAGCCGTGGATGGGCTTTCGCTTCGTGCAGGCGAACCTCGGTTCGGCGGTGGCCTATCCCGAGAGTTACAGCCTGTTCAAGCCGGGCAGCTACAACCGCCTGCCGATCATCATCCCGTCGAAGCTGCACCGCGAGGTGTGGGTCGAGTTCTTCGGCAAGGTCGAGCCGCTGGCCACCAAGCAGTATTCGACCCAGGTCTATGTCGAGGCGGAAAGCGCGGTGGTCCGCACCGACGAAGCCGCCGCCTGGTACATCGAGACCGTTCCCGTCTCCTGATCCCAAGCCGGGGTGAGCGCGTAGCGCTCACCCCCTCTCCCTGTTTGCGGTCCAGCCCCGCTCAACCGGCTGAATGAACCGAGGAAAGAGCAATGGCGAACAGCTATGGCAATTATGATCCGACCGAGCCCGGCGAGCTGGCCGATGGCAAGATGCATGACGCCGGGGTACGCAACTACACCAAGGTGTTCGATCTGGCCGCCGACGGCGATGCCGCCGGGGGCACGACCAACCCGCTGCATGTCGCGCGTGTCCGCAAGGGCAGTGTGCTTGACCCGCAGTTTTTCATCGCGTCGGGCGCGAACCTGTCGGGTATCAACCTGTCGCTGGGTACGGCGGCCAGCGCCGCCGTCTATTCGGCGGCAGCGGCGGGTCCGAACAACACCACCTCCGTCCGGCAAATCCTGCCCGCGACGCAGGGCGTGCCGCTGACGGTCGATACCGACATCTACATCACGCCGAGCGGCGCGTGGCCCGCATCGGGCCGGATCGTCACCACGATCAAGGCGAGCCACCGATAAGGCGCGGGGGGCCGGTGGTCCCCCGTTCCGACGGCGCGCCGGGGTTATTCCGGCAGGGATAATCGGAGTGGGAGTTCCATCCCGGCGCGCCGTTTCCCACCCAAAAGAGGATAAGCGCGTTGAGCACGCCGCCCACCCCGACCCGGATCGTGAATGCGGCGCTGGCGGAGCTTGGCAGCGTCACGCGCATCACCTCGATCGACGATCCAACGAATATTGCGCTGGCGGCGCGGACGCTGTGGCCCGATGTGCTGCGCGAGCTGCTGGCGCTGCATCCGTGGAATTTCGCGCTCCGGCGCGCGCCGCTGAATGCCGCCGGGGCCGCGCCCGAGTTCGGCTATCTGCGCAAGTTCCAGCTGCCCGCCGATTGTGTGCGCTGGTTGCCCCATGCGGTCGGTACGCCCGACTATGCGCTGTGCGAGCGCGAGGGCGATTTCCTGCTGTCCGACGCCGTGGCACCGCTCAACATTCGCTACATCGCCTATGTCGATACCCCTGCGAAGTGGCCGCCGCTGTTCGCCAGCGCGATGACGTTCCGCCTGGCCGCGTCGATGGCCGAGGGTGTGACGCAAAGCGAGGGGATCAAGGATCGGTTGCTGGATCGGGCGGAGCGCGCGATCGGCAAGGCCAAGCGGGTCGATGGGCTGGAGACCGGGGCGCAGCGGCGCGGGCGGGTGGCGTTTTCCGGCGGATGGCTGGATCGCCGCAACCGCCCCTATGGCGTCTGACCCGTGGCGCGCGTCACCCCGGCAAAGACCAATTTCAACGCGGGGGAGATTTCGCGGCGGCTGCGCGCGCGGGTGGACCTCAACCTCTATGACATCGCGTGCGACACACTGATCGGCTATGCGCCGTTGCAGGAGGGCGGGATCGAGGCGATGCCGGGCCTGATCCGCGTTGCCGCCGCCGGTGGGCCGTGCCGGCTGGTGCCGTTCGAGTATAACGTCACCCAGGGCTATGTGGTCGAGATGCGCGCGGGCGTGGCGCGGTTCTTTACCAACGATGTGCAGATCGTCGATGGCGAGGATGATCCGGTCGAGCTGGCGTTGCCCTATACGCTCGATCAGATCCGTGCGCTGTCCTACGAGCAAAGCTATGACGTGCTGTATCTGTTCCATCGGGACGTGCAGACGCAGCTGCTGACCCGCGTGTCCGCCGATGAGTTCGAGCTCGACCCGCTGGTGCTGGAAAATGGGCCGTTCGACGCGCGCAACGCGGACAAGACGGCGGTGGTGAGTGCCAGCGGCGTGCAGGGCGATGTGGTGCTGACCGCGACCAAGGCGATCTTTGCGGCCGGGGATGTGGGCGGGCTGTTCCAGCTGGAAGCCGGGGACTTTGGCGATATCACGGCGTGGGAGCCGGGGATTACCGTCACCAACGGCCAGCTGCTGACATGGGGCGAGCGCGTCTATGCCGTGGTCGGGGGCAGCGGGCGCACCGGGAGCCTGGCCCCGGTGCATGGCGAGGGGGTCGAGTGGGACGGCATCGGGCGGGGCACCGATATCGCGGGCAACAATGCCGGCGGTGTACAGCTGGAATATCTGCACGACCGGTTCGGCGTGCTGCGCATCACCGAGTTCACCGACGCCACGCATGTCGATGCCACGGTGCTGCGCCGGTTGCCGTTCACCGCATCGACCAGTCAGACATGGGACGGCGGCTATTGGGAGGATGGCGAGTGGCTCCCGCCCGAGGAGGCCGTCACCTATCAATATGGGACGTGGCGCTGGCGGTTCGGCGCGTTCAGCGACACGCGCGGGCATCCCGAGTGCGGCGTGGTGTGGAATGAGCGGCTGTGCCTGGCCAAGGACAGCATGATCTATGCCAGCGTGGCGGGCGACCTGACCGACTTCAGCGCCTATAACGAGCTGGGCGAAATCAGCGCGGACATGGCGTTCACGATCGAGGTGCCGAACCCCAACAAGGTGCTGTCGCTGATCGCCGACGAGAAATTGCTGGTCAACACCGCGTCGGGCATGTTCGCAGTCGGCGGGTCGAACGCGGCGCAGGGCGTCGGCCCCGGCAATGTCCGCATCGACCGCCAGAACAACGAGGGCGCGATCGTCGGCAAGCCGATCGAGCTGGACGGCCGGTTCCTGTATATCGGCAAGAACCGCCGCCGCGTGATCGAAGCGAGTTACGACGCGAACCGCAACCGGCAGGGGTCGATCGACCTGACCCGCTATGCCCGCCATATCGGCGCGAGCCGCATCCTGGAGCTGGCATCGCAGAAAGACCCGTTGTCGCTGTCCTGGGCGCGACGGGAGGACGGGAGCATGGCCGCCGCCTGCTACATCCCGAATGAGGAAGTGCTGGGATGGGCGCAGCGCCCGGTGGCGGCCGGGCTGGCGGTGCAGTCGATCTGTTCGATCAGCGATCCCGAGGGCGAGAATGCGCAAATCTGGGCGGCGGTGACGCTGGACGGCGCATGGCACGTCGCGCGGATGGACCAGTTTCGCGACGAAGGCGACGACATCGACCCGGCAATGACCGATCTGTGCGCGATCTATGAGGGCGAGCCCGCCACCGAATTCGGCCCCTATCCGTGGCTGGCGGGCAAGACGATCCATGTGCAGGCCGATGACGCGCACTATGCCGATATCGTGGTCGATGGCGCGGGCATGTTCACGATCCAGACCGAGGCAAGCCGGGTGATCGGGGGACTGCCCTTCCCCGCCAAGTTCGTGTCGTTGCCGTTCGAGGGGGGGAGCGACAGCGGGAGCGCGATGGGCAAGATGAAGCGGGCGAGCCGCGTCACGCTCAACGTGCTGAAGGCGCGCGGGCTGAAAATCAACGTGGGCACCGGGCCGGTGCAGCCGATCGAGCAGCTGCGCACCGATAGCGTGACCGATAGCGGCTTTGCGCCCGACACCGGCATATTGATCCAGGAGCAATGCGGCGATTGGGACCGGTTCGGGCAGGTGACGATCGACCGCTATTTGCCCGCCGCATCGACCATCCTGGCCATCGTGCCGACGATGGAGGTGAGCGAGCGATGATCCGGGTCGCGCCATTCCAGCCCGAGCATCTGGCGGCGCTGCGCGTACAGACGGCGCAGCCCGATCTGGCGCAGTTGAGCGAGGGGCAACGGTGGATGATCGGCAAGCAGCGCAAGGGCGCGGGCTGGCCCTGTTTCACGGTGTTTCACGTGAATGGGAATATGGGGGAACGACTGGTGTTCTGCGGCGGGGCGGTGGTGAGCCATGCGAACCTCGCGACGATCTGGGGCGCGTTCAGCCCGGTGGCGGGACCGGCCATGCTGGGGATCGAGCGGCGGGCGCGGCGCTGGCTGGCGAGCCTGCCGCAGCGGCGGATCGACGCGGTGGTGCGCGACGGCCACGCAGCGGGTCACAAGTGGATCAAGCGGCTGGGCTTCGTCGCCGAGGCGCGGCTGGCCGATTATTATGCGGACGGGTCCGACGCATGGATTTACCGATGGGAGGGCGACCGTGAGCGGACTTGAACCGATCGCGCTGGCGATGATGGTGGCCGGTCAGGTCATGGGCGGCATCGAGGCCAATCGCGGCGCGCGCGCGCAGGCCGCGGCGGATGAGGAGAATGCGCGGCGCGGCATCCTGGCCGGGGAGCAGGAAGGGCTGCAAGTCATGCGCGAGGAACGGCGCATGACCGGCGACATGATCGCGTCGATGGCGGGCAGCGGCGTCGGCATGGGCAGCGGGACCGCAAGCGACCTGATCGAGGAAAATGCCTATCAGCGCGAGCTGGAGATTTACGGCATCCGCACCCGCGCGGCGGGGGAGGCCGATGCGCTGTACCAGCAAGCCCAGGACAAGCGCGCGGCGGGCAAGGCGGCGCTGATCGGGTCGATCTTCAGCGCCGGGGCGACCGCGATCAAGGGGGCGAGCGATATGCGCGAGCGGGGCCGCAATCGTGACGCGACGCGCGCGGGCTGGACGCCGACCGGTGGCGGTACGCGCACGGTGCCCAAGATGCGGGTGAAGGGCGGCTGATGGCGCAGGATCGGTTCTTTGCGAGCGGGCGGCCCGATGTGGTCGCGGCACCCAACCGCGACCCGGCGGCATTTCGGTCAGGCGTGGCCGAGGGGATGCAGGAAGTCGGCGGGGCGCTGTATGGTGCGGCGCAGGCGTCGAACAAGACTGACGATCGCATCGAGCAGCTGGAATATGAGCGTCGCGCGGCGCAGGAGACGCTGGAGCGATCGAAGCGGCTGGCGGAAATCAACGCGGCGTTCGACCAGCGCCGCGCCGAGCTGCGCACCAATCCCAAGAGCGCCTATGCCGCCGGGCATCTCGACGGACTGGTTGCCGAATATGGCGAGGCGGTCAAAGACGTGCTGGGCGGGATCGCCACCCGCGATGCCGAGGAAGCGTTGGGCCGCCAGATCGCCGCCTATGGCGCGGCGATGCGCAGCCAGGAGGGGCAGTTCGAGGTCGCCTATCGCGTCAAGCGCGAGGCGGAAGATACGGCGTTCATCCTGAATGGAAAATATAACCGGCTGGGTGCGGTCGGCTTTGGCGAGGGTTCACGTGAAGCGTGGATGGACCTCGACGCGTTCGCCAAGGAACGCGGGCGGCGGCTGGGGCCGGATCGCGCGGCGGATTTCGACCGGGATGTCGCCAACAAGGCGTTGCTGGCGCAGTTCGAGGGGGCG
>CAZWZP010000142.1:0-235 GCA_964638925.1 uncultured Stakelama sp.
AACCGGGCGAGCAGGGCATAGGGCCGCGCGGCGGCGGGCAGCAGCGCCATCAGGCCGCGATGCTCGGTATCGGGGACGGTCTGCGCCGGATCAGTCATGGGTGAACCTGACAACAAAGCGGACAAAGCGGACAAAAAATGCGGGTTGTATGCGCGGTGTCAGGCGCGGTGTCAGGCTGGGGGCGGGGGCCGTTTCGGTCATGCCCTCTGCTGCCACAAGGGGCCGCTTGTAGGAC
>CAZWZP010000142.1:326-6759 GCA_964638925.1 uncultured Stakelama sp.
CAATCCACCCCGCGCCTGTTCGTCGAACCCGCGCTGACGCAGGGCGAGCACCGCCGCATCGACGGGCAGCAGGGCCATTATCTTGCCAGCGTGATGCGGTTGAAGGTCGGCGACCCGGTGAAATTGTTCGACGACGCGACCGGCGAATGGCTGGGCGTCGCGAGCGAGGTGCGCAAGCGCGACGTGGTGCTGGACGTGCGCGAGAAGCTGCGCGAGCGTGAGGCGGTACCCGACCTGTGGCTGTGCGCCGCGCCGATCAAGAAGGGGCGGATCGACTGGGTGGTGGAAAAGGCGTGCGAGCTGGGCGTCGCGCGGCTCGCGCCGGTGCTGACCCGGCGCGCGGTGGTGGACAAGCTCAACCTCGACCGGCTGCGCGCGCATATGGTCGAGGCGGCGGAGCAATGCGGCCGCACCGCGCTGCCCGAACTGGTCGAGCCGGTGAAGCTGGCGGCGATGTTGCGCGACTGGCCGGCGGGGCGCACGCTGTTCTTCGCCGACGAGACCGGCGGCGCGCCCGCGCTGGAGGCGATGAAGGCGCATCCCGGCCCGGCGGCGATCCTGGTGGGGCCTGAGGGCGGCTTCGACGCCGAGGAGCGCGACGCGATCCGGGCGGTGCCGGGTGCGTTTGGGATTTCGCTTGGCCCGCGGATTTTGCGCGCGGAGACTGCGGCGGCGGCGGCGGTGAGTTTGTGGATGGGAGCGGTGGGGGATTGGTGAGTGCTAAACCAGCGCCGTGATGGTCCGCGCTAGGTGAGGTGCGGGCGGATTAGGCCTGTCGCCGAAAACAGCTTCCTGCCCCGTAGCGGTATTTAAAGAGAAGGCGTCGACTCAAGAAAGGAATATCGTTCTCGGTAAAAAGCGGGATCTTGCAAAATCCGAGAGCCAAAATTTTCTAAAAACCATAACTGATTATCAACATTAGGTTCGCTGTGCGCCGAACCAATTTCGTCAGAAAAGACCTGCATTAGAAGCCAGGCACTATATCCGTTGTCGTTAGCGTTTTCGTGGTCGGGAAAAATGTCTAGGCTAAACGCTGGGTAACTCGCAGGGTCACCGCTTAGCCTAATCGCGCTCCGCCCTTCCTTTCTAAGCGTGGCTTGGAAATCTGTGTCGCTCGTTAGCTCGAATCCGATCGGTGCGCACGCGGCAACCAATCTTTCCAGTATGTCATGCCACGTTCCGAGCACTTTACGTTCCCCTTTGCCCATGACCGTTAGGTCAGATGGAAGCACGGCGGCTCGTTAGCGTAAACGAACGTCGTGCGATGCTCGCTTCTGACCCAATTGTGGACCTTTAGCGCCACCGTCCCTTGTACCGACAACTGCGGTTGGTGCGCGGCCGCCACGAGAGCCGGGGACGGGTCGATACCGCCATGATGAGAAGCGGGGGACAGCACACGCTCCAACCCCCGCATTTCCCATCCCGATTTGGGTGTTTCATCCCCCCTTTCGCAGATCGTTTCGCGCGCCTAAATGCGCGCGATGAGCACAAAGACGGTTTCAAACAGCAACGCGCCTGTCATCGAGAGCCGTCAGGCGCTCCTCGATTATTTCGCCGGGGGCGAGAAGCCGACCGAGCGCTGGCGCATCGGCACCGAGCATGAAAAGTTCGTCTATGCCACTGCGGACAATCACGCGCCCAGCTATGACGAGCCGGGCGGGATCCGCGACCTGCTCGCCGAACTGACCCAGTTTGGTTGGTCGCCGGTCGAAGAGGGCGGCAACGTGATTGCGCTGGCCGGGCCGGACGGCAATGTCAGCCTGGAGCCTGCGGGGCAGCTGGAGCTGTCCGGGGCACCGCTCGACAATCTGCATCAGACGTGCGCCGAGACGGGCCGCCATCTGGAGCAGGTGAAGGCAGTCGGCGAGAAGCTCGGCATCGGCTTCCTCGGCCTTGGCATGTGGCCGGACAAGACGCGCGCCGAGCTGCCGATCATGCCCAAGGGCCGCTATGGCATCATGCTGAACCATATGCCGCGCGTCGGGTCGCTCGGCCTCGACATGATGCTGCGCACCTGCACGATTCAGGTGAATCTCGATTATGCCAGCGAAGCCGATATGGCGCAGAAATTCCGCGTCGGGCTTGCGCTGCAACCGCTGGCGACCGCGTTGTTCGCCAATTCGCCGTTTACCGAGGGCAAGCCGAACGGGATGCTGTCGTACCGTTCGCATATCTGGTCGGACACCGATCCGGCGCGGACCGGGATGCTGCCATTCGTGTTCGAAGACGGGTTCGGCTATGAGCGCTATGCCGACTATGCGCTCGATGTGCCGATGTACTTTGTCTATCGCGAGGGTCGCTACATCGACGCGGCGGGGTTGAGCTTCCGCGACTTCCTCAAGGGCGAATTGTCGGTGCTGCCGGGCGAGAAGCCGACGATCGACGATTGGGCCGACCATCTGTCGACCGCCTTCCCCGAAGTGCGATTGAAGACCTTCCTCGAAATGCGCGGCGCCGATGGCGGGCCGTGGGGGCGGATCTGTGCGCTGCCCGCGCTCTGGGTTGGGCTGCTTTATGACCAGGGCGCGCTCGATGCCGCGTGGGATCTGGTCAAGGATTGGGACATGGCCGGGCGGCAGGCGCTGCGCGACAGCGTGCCCCGGCTGGGTCTCGATGCGCCGCTGCCCGGTGGCGGCACGCTGCGCGATATTGCGGGGCAGGTGATCGACATTGCCGGCGCTGGCCTGACCGCCCGAGCGCGGCTCAATTCGGCGGGGGACAGCGAGAACGGCTTCCTCGACCCGCTGCGCGAGATTGTGCGGAGCGGTAAGGTGCCCGCGGAACTGCTGCTCGACCGCTATCATGGCGAGTGGCAGGGCGATGTGACGCGGATCTATGCGGAGACGCGGTTTTAGGGTTTCTTCTCCGCCAGTTGCCACGCGGCGCGAACCTGAAGCGCATAGACCTCCCGGAAACGCCGAATTTCATCTTGCGCGGCCGCCCCGAAGTCGCGCCATTCCGAAGCGCGATCCAGTCCTGCCTGGCCCACCGCGCGAAACTGGATGCGCGCGGTGGCGGGGTCGCCCAGGATCAGCTTGAGCATCCCATAGCTGAATTCCGCATGGAGCCGGTCGATATGCGTGCGCGCAAGACCGGCCCGGATGATCGGCAGCGCCCTTTCGATCGTCGCCAGCCCCTCCATATCGGTCTGTCGCAGCTGGGCGATACCGGTGAACAGCAATACGCGGCCATATTGCGGGTGGGTCACGCCGACCGAATCGCGCACCGAAAATTCGGCCGACCGCAACGCTGCTACCGCCTCCTTGACCTTGTCCTGGGTCAGCAGGTTCTCACCATAGCGCAGCCAGGCGCTCGCGGTTTCGGGGTGCTGCATGAACAGCTTGCCCTGCAGCGTGAAGACCGCGTCGCGGCGCAGCGGCTCGGCCTCGGCGTGTTTGTTGAACGCTTCGAGCAGGCCGGCGACCGCCAATTGCGCGCGGGCGGTATCGACATGCTTCACGCCGAGTCGTTCGCTCCGCAGCGCGAGCGCGTTGCGGGCAAGCGCCAGCCCGTCCTCGGGCATCACCACCGCCGACAGGTCAAGATAGACCCGCGCAGCGCTTAGCGGATCGGCGCGCGTGACGGCGAGGCGGGTGAGCAGGTCGCGGCCCAGCGCTTCCGCCTCCTGCCGCCGGTCGAGCCGGACGAGCAGGCGCAGATAGCGGGCATCGGCGTCAAACCGCGCGGCGGGATCGGTCAGGCGCGCGCGGATGTCGCGATACATCGGCTCCGCCTCGCCGAAGCGCCCGAGCTGCGTCAGCGAGTCAGCACGGATCAGCGCCAGCGACAGGGTGAGCGGGTCGGTGGGGCCAAACGCCTTCAGCGCCTCCGCATAGGCTTCGCGCGCGGGCGCTTCGCCTTCGTCGGGCGAGGGTGAGTCGGTGAAAATGGCGGCAGCTTTTCCTTGCGCGCGCAGCCGGAACCGGATCTCCGCCTCACTCCGGGCGCGCTCCTTAAGGATCGCCGCGGCGCGCCCATAGGCCTGCGCCGGATTGCGGTAGATCCTGCCCGCAGCGAGTGCCGCGTCGCCCATCAGTTCGTTGACCCTCGCAATCTCGACCCAGTAGCGGCGCAGGATTTCTTCGTCGCGGCTGACCGCCGCCGCTTCTGCGGGAGTGATCGGGGGGCGGTCGCGGCGGTATTTGATCCGTCCGATCCGGTCATCGACGACCTCGCTCGCGGCGTCCAACGCGCGACTTGCGGTTTCCGCCAACTTGAGCGCCGCCTCCGGGTCGCTGGCCAGCAACGCCCGGGCGCGCGCAAGCTGCAGATCGACGCAGCGGTCGACGGGTTCCGCCTTCTGCAGACACGCGTCGAGCGCGGCCGGAACCTTTGCTGCGGCTTTCGGCACCGGCGCGCGCTCGGCGGCCAACGCCGGGCTGGCGAAGAGCAGCAGGGGAATGAGCGCGCGCATCCCCGACAACCTATCATCGCCGCGCATGGGCGCCAGCGACAATCCCTGTCAGCCGATGCGTAGCCCCATCGCCTGCTGCACATCGCGCAGCAGCGGTGCGGCGAGGGTGGCGGCGCGTTCGGCGCCCTTGCGCAGTTCGGCGTCGACCGCGCTTTTGTCGGCGATCAGGCGGACCATCTCGTCGCGGATCGGGCCGAGTTTGGCGACGGCGAGGTCGGCGAGGGCGGGCTTGAAGCTGCCGAACCCTTGCCCGGCATATTCGGCCACCACATCCTCGGGCGTGCGGTCGGCGAGGGCGGCGAAGATGGTGACGAGGTTCTTGGCCTCGGGCCGGTCCTTGAGCGAGTCCCAGGTGTCGCCCATCGGCTCCGGGTCGGTCTTGGCCTCGCGGAATTTCTGCGCGATCGCGTTGTCATCATCGACGAGGTTGATCCGCGCCGCTTCGGACGGGTTCGACTTGGACATTTTCTGCGTCGCATCGCGCAGCGACATGATGCGCGGGGCGGCCTTGCTGATCAGCGGTTCGGGTTCGAGCAGCAGGTGGGTCTTGTAATCGAGGTTGAACTTGGCGGCGATGTCGCGCGCCAGCTCGAGATGCTGCTTCTGATCCTCGCCGACCGGCACATGCGTCGCCTTGTAGACGAGAATGTCGGCGGCCTGCAGCACGGGATAGGTGTAAAGGCCGATCGAGGCGCGTTCCTTGTCCTTCCCGGCCTTGTCCTTGAACTGCGTCATCCGGTCGAGCCAGCCGAGGCGCGCGACGCAGTTGAAGATCCAGGCGAGCTCGGCATGCTGGGGCACAGCCGACTGGTTGAAGACGATCGCGCGTTTGGGGTCGACCCCGGCCGCCAGCATCGAGGCGGCGATGTGAAAGGTCTGCGCCCGGAGCTTTTTCGGGTCCTGCCAGACGGTGATCGCATGGAGATCGACGACGCAATAGATGCAGTCATGCGAGCCCTGGAGGTCGACGAATTTCCGGATCGCCCCGAGATAATTGCCAAGATGCATGCCGCCCGAAGGCTGTATGCCCGAGAACACCCGTTCGGGCCCTTTGTAGCCGGTCATGCCCCAATCCTCAGAAACGCTCGCGATTGCGCGCGTAGGCCTTGTAATCGCTGAGTTTGACCCCGCCAAGGCCGAGGAGAACCGCGCCATAAAGGATGACGCCGAGGGCGGCGATGAGGAAGACGACGATCCATTCCCGGCCGAACAACAGCCCTGCAAGAAAGGCCTTGTGGTGAAGCGCAAGGACGACGGCGCCGGCGAGCGCGAGCGTCGCCAGCACGATGCGCGGGAAGCGTTCCTTGAGCCGCTCATCGGGCTTGAACTGGCCGCGCCGCCAAAGGGCGAAAGCGAGCTGGAAGACCTGCAGCCAGGCGGCGAACACGGTCGCGAAGGCGACCGCGAGAAAGCCGAAGACGGGGAAAAGCGCGAGCGCGAGCACGATGTTCACGACGATCGAGATAAGCGCATAATTCATCGGCGCGCGGGTGTCCTCGCGCGCGAAGAAGGCGGGCGCGAAGATCCGTTGCCAGACGAAAGCCGGCAATCCCCAGCCATAAATCGCGAGCGCCCACGCCGTCCATTTGACGTCGTCCCCGGTGAACGCCGACGTGCGGCCGCCGAAAACCGACAGCGCGTCGGTCGCAAAACCGCGGAAGAGCGCGTCGATGAGCGGACCCGACATCACCGCGAACGCCGCCGCCGCCGGCAGGACGAGCGCCGAGGAGAGCTCGATCGAGCGGTTGATGGCGTGCATGGCGCCCGCTTCATCGCCTTCCTTCACGCGTCGCGACAGCATCGGCAACAGGACGACGCCGAGCGCGGTGCCGATGACGGCGAGCGGAAGCTGGTAGAGCTGATCGGCGTTCATCAGCCATGAGACGGCGCCCGGCTGCTGCGAGGCGATATTGGTGCCGACGATGATGTTGATCTGCGTCGCGCCGGCGGAGAGAAATCCCGGACCGCCGAGCACGATGAGGCGTTTCACGCCCGGCGTCAGGCGCGGAACGCGCAGTT
>CAZWZP010000142.1:6888-7561 GCA_964638925.1 uncultured Stakelama sp.
GCGATCTGGCAGAAATTGAGGATGAGCGGCGCGCCGGCGTAGGCCATGAATTTGTCGAGCGAATTGAGGACGCCCGACAACAGGCCGACGAGCGACATGCAGGCGAGATAGGGAAACATGATGCGCAGGTAGAGCGTCGTCAGTTCGAACTTCTCTGCGTCCTTCGCAAAGCCCGATGCGATCACATAGACCGCCGCCGGGGCGAAGATCTCGACGATGACCGTCAGCGCGAGGAGCACGAAGAGGAGGAAGGCCATCACCTCTTCCGCGAACTGCTTCGCCGCCGCCTTGTCTTCGCCGACGAGCTTTCCGGAAAAAAGCGGCACGAACGCCGCCTGGAAGGCGCCCTCCGCGAACAGGCGGCGGAACATGTTCGGCAGGCGGAACGCAGCCCAGAACGCGTCAGCGACCGGATTGCCGCCGGCGCCGATGACGCCGGCGACCAGCACCTGGCGCGCAAACCCCATCACGCGGCTGAGAAGCGTCAGCCCCGAGACGGTCGCCAGGGATTTGAAAAGATTGCCGCTCATTGCGCCCGCCGGGGTCGGCGGACATTCCGCCGATTTGATGACCCTGAGATTAACAGGCCGGGGCGTTACCAGCGTTCGCGCCGCGGTTAAACCGCGGTTTTCACCCTCGGCGCCTGGGACTCGGCCAGAACCGCGAGGAGCTT
>CAZWZP010000143.1:0-7529 GCA_964638925.1 uncultured Stakelama sp.
GCCGCCGTCGAAGCGCCGGAACATGTCGCGCGTCCACAGCGCCCCCGGCACATCGCTCAGCAATTCGCCGTCCAGCTCCTGCCGCCCCAGCCGCGTCCCGCCATATTCGGCCTCCATCGCCGCGACGAAGCTGGCGGGCAGATGCGGATTGTCCCGCGTCGCCCCGCGCGTCTCGACACAGCTCGGCAGTGCCATCACCCGCCGCATCAGCCGCGTCGGGCGCGGCGTCGTCGTCACCAGCACGCGCGGCCGCTCACCCAGCCGCAATCCCATAACCAGATTGTCCCACGCCGCATCCCCCCGGCGCCCCCATTTGCCCAGCTCATCGGCCCAGGCGGCGTGATGCTCCGGCCCGCGCAGCCCCTCGGGCGATTCCGCCGAATAGGCAAAGCCGACCGCGCCCGACGGCCAGTGCAGCTCGCGCGCACTCGCCTTCCACACCGGCTGACGGTCCGACCGCGCCGTCGCGATCAGCCCCGATTGCCCCTCGATCATCACCCGCCGCACTTCGTCCAGGCTCGCCCCGACCAGCGCAAACCGCCCCTCCGGCTCATCCACCGCCAGCTGGTTGACCCATTCGCTCCCCGCCCGCGTCTTGCCAAAGCCACGCCCGGCCCGGATCAGCCACACCCGCCAGTCGCCCGGCGGCACCAACTGCCCGCCATGCGCCCACAGCTTCCAGCGGGCGAGAAACTCGCGCCGCATCGGCGCCGTCATCCCACGCACCGCGTGGCCGCGTTCACGATCAGGCAGCGCAATCAGACGATCGATGAAAGCGTCGATCTCTGCATTATTCGCCATCGCACGCCGCCTCCCGTTGCGGCGCATGATCGATCACCGCATCGCCTGCCGGGATCGGATCGCCGCCCCCCGCATCATGCATCAGCAGCCCCGCCTTGCCCGCTTCGACACGCGCCGCCCATTCGGCCTCGCGCGCACGCCGCGTCTCGATCACCTTCAGCCGCTTCAGAAGCACGGCGTCAGTCTCGTCGCGCGTCGCATAGCTGGCTTGTCGTCCCTTGTGCGGCTTCACCTGCCCATTGCGATGTTGCGACAGCAACCGCAGCCCGGCCTCAAAGTCGATTGCCGCCAACGCTCCATCGCCCGTCGTGAGCGAATCGCCCCAGCGCTGGCCGGACAGGACATGGCCGACCATGCGCGTCTCGAGCATTTGGTAGCCAAGCGCGAGCGCCTCTTCCCATTTCGCCGCGAAGCCAGGATCGCGCCGTCGGATCTGATACACTGCGGAAGGCGTCACGCCCGCTGCCGCCGCCGACTCAATGACATTGCAGGTCGCAGCGAGGTGGTCGAGGAACTCGGTGCGCATCGCCTTGCTCCATCGCGCACGCGCCCATTTGCCGGCCAAGATGTCCCGCTGGTCCGGCGCGCCGTCCTGCCCATTCGCCATCCCACGTCTCCCCAAACGCAAATCGGGCCGACAGGCGTCCCCGCCCCGGCCCGACTTCACTCGATTTCCAATTGCCCGAAGACTGCGCTCAGCGACCCGATCGCCGCGACTCGCAATTCCTCAGCGTTCCTGTTATGTGCCAGATCAGCGTGACGATGTCAAGCACTTTGTTCCTATTTGGTTCGCGCATTCACTCATCGCCGGTTCATCGCGCCTGTGCCATGCTGCCAGCATGACCCACCGCCCCGCCCTGCTCGCCCCGCTGGCCCTGCTCGCCACCGCCCTACCCGCCACCGCACAGGAAGCCGCACCCGTCGCCCCGGTCGCGCAGGAGGCACGCATCCCCTTCCCCTCGATGATCCGCGATTTCCGCGCCGACGGCCGCGACGCGATCTACCTGCGCGCCGGGCGGCAATGGTATCGCGGCACCTTCTTCGCCCCGTGCCTCGAACTCCCCTGGGCGTGGCAGATCGCGTTCAAGCCCGCGGGCGGCGTCGGCGGCATCGACCGCTTTTCCAGCATCATCGTCCCCCGCGAAGGCGAATGCCGCCTCGCCTCGCTGGTCAAGATCGACGGCAAGCCGCCGGAAAGGGCAAAGAAGCCGGCCAAGCCGAAGGGCTGAAACACCAAACCCACCTGCTGCTCAGCCCCACGAGGGCTTGAATGCCCCTTCTGCCCTCTCCCCTTGATAGGGGAGAGGGATACCGCAGCTTGGCGGCTCCGCCGCCTAGCGAAGGTTGGGAGAGGGGTAGATCGGCGCAACGCGCCGAAAGGGCATCGCCGCCCCTGAACAAACGAGTAGATTGCAGTCGGCCTGCCCCCTATCCGTGCCTAATGTTCCTGACCGACGCCGATTATCAACGGCCAGACTGGCCCCTGCTCCAGAATGGAGCCATCAATCTGTTCCGGAGCCAGCAGATACTCGCTGAAACCAGATCGCAGCTTGCAGAGATCGGGTACGAGCAAAGCGAGATCGTGTTCGGCGGCAAGGCTCCGGGCTTCCAAACGCAAATGTCAAAAGCGCTGAAGTGGGAGGATCAGTTTGGCTATGGCGGCTGGACCGGAAACCTGAACGCGCTTGAGGATGGAATGAGGCACTTTCCATTCGGGCCGTCGGGCCGCAGCTGTCTGGTATTCCTGAACTTCCATCACTTCACGTCCAAAAGCCCCCAGACGGCGCACCAAGTCCTCGACATCATTGAATGCGCAGCACGCGACCATCTGCTTTCGGGAAAGCTGCTTCTGGCGCTCGTTCAAACGAACGACAATCGGTATGAATGTCCGCCTGTCGGCTGCCGCAGCGTTCGTTGGAACCCGCGCGAATGGACACAATCGCATCGCGGCCTGTAATGCCTGAAGCGGTCAGCTTGTCACGGTAAGGCGCGCGCCCCGCGCGCCGCCCAAGCCGCAACCTCATCCTCCCGCCGTCGCACAACGTGCAACTCCCCCGCCACGCCGGTCGCCGAGTCGACTTCGATCACCCCATCCCACTCAAACGTCGCATTGCCCGCGATCGTCATCGCGTCGCCGCCCGCGCGGTCACTCGCCCCGCGTCCTCACGGCTCCTCATGCAACTGCGACCCTATGACGACGGTTTCCACGTTCGTCCCGGCCAACTCAGCCTTGAAGCATTTTGCCTGATCGACATGATCGTCCGAAGTGCCCCGAAAACCAATCGTATTGGGCACTGCGTCGATGATGAACGCATCCGGCGCACGGCACTTCGCCTTCGCTGCCAAAAACCGATCCTGAGAGAATGGCGGCTTGGGTTTCTCACACCCGCCAATGGCAGCGGCGCAAACCAGAATCAGCAGCAGTCCGCGCATCGTGGGTCGCCCGTCAGCCCGCTTGAGCAATAGGTCCAAAACGCACCCTCGGCAAAGGGAGCAGCAAACAACTACCCCCGCGCCGCCGCCCACGCCGCCACCTCATCCCCCCGCCGCCGCACCACGCGCACCGCCCCCGCCACGCCAGTCGCCGGATCTACCTCAACCACCCCATCCCACTCGAACGTCGCATTGCCCGCGATCGTCACCATGTCACCACCCGCCCCCCCCTCTGCGCGCGCGCGCACGCGGCCGCCGGGGTTGAACACCGTCAGCCATTCCCCGAACGGCAGCCGCCCGGTCAGCCCCGCGGCATGCGCCGACGCCGCCATCGCGCTGCCACAGGCATTGGTCAGCCCGACACCGCGCTCGAACGTCTGCACGAACAGGTCCGCGCCGCGCACCTCGACAAAGCTCACATTGGCGCGATCGACCAGCAACTCCGGCCCCGCCTCGCACCACTCGCCCAGCGCGACCAGCTCAGCGACATCGACCCGCTCGACAAACGCGATCAGATGCGGGTTGGGCATTGCCAGCGCGGTGAACGCGCGCCCGCTCGGCACCCCCGGCACCACCGCGTCGATCACCGGCCCCGCGACGCGAATGCCAACCGCCGTCGGATCGGTCGCCACCGGCCCCACCGTCTCGCGCACGGTGTAAACGCCTGGAGCCAACTCCGCCTCCCGCGCCACCTGCGCCCCGCTGGTCTTCAACCGCACCCGCGCCGCATCGATGCCCAATGCCTCAAACCCCGCGCGCGCCACACACCGCAGCCCATTCAGACAGGTCTCCGGTTCCGACCCATCTGCGTTCACGACCCGCATCCCGAAATCCGAAGAATCATCGCCCGCAGTCAGCAATAAAATCCCATCCGCCCCAACCGGCCCGGCCCGGTCGCTCAACGTCCGAGCAATCCGCCCCCAACTCGCGTCATCAAGCTCAAGATCGCAGGCGTTGATCAGGGTGAAATCATTCCCCGACCCGTGACATTTGGTGAAGTGCAATTCCATGTCGCCACCTCTACGCCAGCCCCGCGCGCACGCAACCGCAGTTCGCCTTGCCACCCGCAAACCCGCACTGGCGCGCGTGCGGCCAAGCTGCCACAAGGTCCGCGATGGACGGTATCTTGTTCCTCGCCGTAGTGGCGCTCGGCATCGTCGCGATGGCGCAGGGCCAGCGGTTGCGTGCGCTAACGCGGCGGATCGAGTGGCTCGAAAGCGCCCCCCGCCCACAGCCGCAGCCCACCCGCGCGGCCGAACCCGCTCCCGTCGCTGAGGTCGCACCGCCGCGCGCCACCCCCGCCGCCATCACCCCGCCGGTCAAACGCGTCGAAGCCCCGCCACCACCGCCGCCAGCCCCCACGCCCGAACCGGAGCCCGACCGCCCCAGCCTCGAATCGCTGATCGGCGCGCGTCTGCCCGTCTGGATCGGCGCGGTCGCCTTGGTCGTCGCGGGCTTCTTCCTCGTCCGCTATGCTGTCGAAATCGGCCTGCTCACCCCAGCAGTCCGCACCATCCTCGCCGCGCTCTTCGCCGTCATCCTTATCGGCGCAAGCGAAGCCGCCCGCCGCATCCCCGCGCTCGCCGAAGACCCCCGCATCGCCCAGGCGCTGGCTGGCGCGGGCATCGCCAGCAGCTATGCGACGCTCTACATCGCCGCCGCACTCTACCACCTGATCGGCCCGCTCCCGGCCTTCGTGCTGATGATCGCCGTCACCGCGCTCGGCCTGTTCCTCGCGCTGCGCCACGGCCCGCCCACCGCCGTGCTGGCACTCGCCGGAGGCTTCATCGCCCCACTCGTCGCTGGCTATGACGCCGCCGGGATCGGCCCGCTGCTCGCCTATCTCGGCCTGTTCACTGCGGCATTGTTCGGCCTCGCGATTCACCGCGGCTGGGGCTGGCTCGCGCTGGCTGCGACAGCCGTCGGCTTCGGTTGGGTCAATTTCCTGCTCGTCGCGCTCGAGCCAACCCGCCTCACCGCGCCCGCCGCATTTGTCATCGCGCTCGCTCTGGCCGCCACACTTGCCCTCCCACGTGCCGGGATCACCAGCGCAGCCTTGCGCACCGCCCCGCTTGTCGCCGGGCTCGTCCAGCTGCTGATCTTCGCCCCCGCGCTGACCTTCGACGGCTTCGCCTGGAGCTTCTACCTGATCCTCGCCGCAGCGACGCTGATCCTCGCCTGGCGCGACGAACGCCATCTGCCCGGCGCGCTCGCTGCGCTCGGCCTCTCGCTGGTCCTGCTCGCAGCCGCACTTGTCGCGCCCGACCACGGCGCGACCTTCATCGCAGCGCCGGTCCTAGCCCTGCTGTTCGCCGGAGCCGGCCTCGCCCTGCTCGACCGGTCGCGCAGCTGGGCGGTCATCGCGCTCGGCGGCATTGCCGGACCGGTGCTGCTCACCAACCTGTTTGAGCCGACGCGTCTCGCTGACTGGTACTGGGCAGCCCTCGAACTCGCCGCCGCCGCGCTCGCGGCACTGGTCAGTTGGCGCCGCCGCAGCGCCACCGGCGCCCACGACCCCGGCCTGATCGGCGGCGCACTCACTGCAGCGATCCTGTTCGCCACCGCCACCGGCCAGCTGGTTCCGGTGGCTTGGCTCGGTACCGTCTTCGCACTCGCCACGCTCGGCCTCGGCCTGTGGGCGCGCCGGACCGGAGATCGCGCGCTCCTGACCCTGCCCGCGCTCGGAGCGGCCGCCATCCTGGTCGCCGCAGCCGAACCGCTGGCCGATTACCTCGTCCTGTTCGCCCAGTCATTTGCGGGCGAACCCGTCCTATACCGGTTCCTGCCCGACCTCGCCGACGCATTGCGCGCGCTCGTCCCGCTGATTGCCACGATCGCGCTGCTCGGCACCGATTCGCGGCAGTTCGGCCGACTGCGCAAAGCCACGCTCGCCATCGGTCTCAGCGTCGCGCTGCTCCTGCTCTATCACCTCGCCAAGCTTCCGCTCGCCATCACCAGCGAGGCGCGCTTCGAAACGCTTGGCTTCGTCGAGCGCGTGCTGATCACCCATGCACTGTTCGCCGCCGCCGTGGCGCTGCGCACCCGCCTGCCCGCGATCGCGCTGCCGCTGTTCGCGCTCGCGCTGGCGCGCCTGCTCTGGTTCGACCTGCTCGTCCTCAATCCCGTCTTTGTGGCACAGCAGATCAGCCTCTTCCCGCTCGCGCTGCATTTCGCGCTGGCGGGCTTCTGGATCACCCGCTTCCTGCCCCAGCCGCTGGCGACCCGCGCCGCCATCGCCGCCGCCCTCCTCGCCACCCTCGCCGCCGTCCGCCAAGCCGCGCATGGCTCCATCATCACCGGCCCGATCGGCACCGGAGAAAATTACGGCTACTCGATCGCCCTCCTCCTCCTCGCCCTTGCCGGGCTGACGCTGGGCATCCGCTCGGGCAGCCGCGACCAGCGCCTCGCCGGGCTCGGCCTGCTGACCTTTGTCACGCTGAAGGTGTTCCTGATCGACGCCGCTGCGCTCGACGGGTTGCTCCGCATCCTGTCGTTCCTCGGGCTCGGTATCGCGCTGATCGCGATCGGCTGGGTCTATCGCCGCTTCCTTGCCGCGCGACCGAAAGCGTCAGTGGCGGACGGCTGACCCCGGCGGCATCCTGGCCTCACACCAACAGGAGGCCCAGATGACCAAGATCGTCCACATCGTCGACCCCGCCACCACCGATATCGACGCCGCCCGCAACATCGCGCTGTCGGGCGAACTCGCCAGCTATGCCCGCGCCGCGCAGGACCCGCTGGCGATGCTCGAAGCCGCCAAGCTTCTCTCGACCCTTCCCCGCAGCGTCTTCGCCCCTGGCGCAACCACCGCCGCCGCGCTCTATGCCGAAGCCCGGCTGCTCGCCCGCAGCGACCCCGCGATGCTCGCCGAGATCGACGCCGTCCAATATGGCTATGCCCGCCCCGCGCGCGGCACTTGCTATGCCGCCGAAAGCTGGGTCGTCGGCTATAAAGGCAACGGCATCGGCCTGTCCGCCACCCCCGCGCCGCAAGTCCGCTTCTGCGTCGGCGCGCCGGTGTGGACCGGTCCCAGTCCCGCCAGCGCGGCCTGATCCGATGCGCACCGCGCTCCGCCTGATCGCCATCGCGCTGACCCTCTGCGCGCTACCCGTTCGTGGCGAAGATCGTCCTCATGCCGTCACCGGCGCACAGATGCGGGCGGAGGCCCGCACCCTCGCCGGAGCCGACCCCGCGCTGCTTGCCGAGGTCGAGGCGGCGGAGGCCGAAGCAGCGCGCGGCGTGCTCGGCTCCGGCCCCAGCTCGATCCGCCAGACCGTCCCGGCCGGCGCGACCTG
>CAZWZP010000144.1:0-4502 GCA_964638925.1 uncultured Stakelama sp.
CCGCCAGGGGGAGGTGGCGCCGAAGGCGACGGAGGGGGAGGACGGCTGTGTCCTCTAGGCTCAAGCCGATACCCTTCCTCCCCCTCCGTCACGCTTGCGCGTGCCACCTCCCCCTGGCGGGGGAGGATCAAGAGGGTCGGCTACTGGAGGTCGATTCAGCCTAAGCGCGCTCAGCCCTCACGCTTCCCAAAGAAATGCTCGACAATATGCTCCGCGATCCGCGCCGGGCGCAGCGTCTCTGCATCGACGCAGCACCAGCGTGACTTGACCTCGGCCAGCACCGTGTCGCCCCGGCGGATGACCGTTTCGTAAAAGGCGCTAACACCCTGCACCTTCTCCAGCAGCACCGTCGCGACAACCTCGTCATTCAGGAAGGCGGGCTTGCGATAGGTGATCTCGTGCTTGAGCGCGACCCACAGATGCTTCGCCACCTCTTCGGCGGGCGCCAGCTTCTGCCAATGCGCCAACACCGCCTCCTGCACCCATTTGAGGTAGCTGGCGTTATTGACGTGTCCCATGAAGTCGATGTCGGCGGGATCGACCGGGATCGGAACTTCAAACGGAATCGCTGCACGGGTCATGAGGTTCACCTTAACGTAAAGTGCGCGCCGATGCGAGGGGGCACGATGCAGCTTGCAACGATTTCCTGCGCCCCATTGATCCCGCTTTCGAATTCACGGTATGCCCGTTCCAAAGATCATAAGGAGGATGCCATGACCGACACGATCCCGGCCCAGGCCAAGCAGATGTTCTCGACCGTCACCGAGGATGGCGGGCTCGAACTCACGCTGCGCGACGTGCCGGTTCCCCAGCCCAGCGGCGACGAGGTACTGATCCGGGTCGAGACGACGCCGATCAACCCGTCCGACCTTGCCGTGATGCTCAGCGTCGCCGATTCCAACAGCTTCACTCCGCTCGGCTATGGCGCACGTGCCGAAATCCCGGAGGCACTGCGTCGCCATGTCGCGGTGCGCGCGGGCAAGCCGCTCCCGATCGGCAATGAAGGCGCCGGTACGGTTGTCGCCGCCGGAGACGATCCCGCGGCACAGGCACTGATAGGCAAGACCGTCGCGGCGGCCGGCGGCGGCTTCTACACCCAATATCGCCTGCTTCGCGCGCGCGACTGCCTTGTGTTCCCCGACGGCATCGCCGCCGAGGAAGCCGCCTCGTCCTTCGTCAACCCGATGACCGCGCTCGGCATGGTCGGGAC
Source organism: uncultured Stakelama sp. (assembly GCA_964638925.1). Taxonomy (GTDB): domain Bacteria; phylum Pseudomonadota; class Alphaproteobacteria; order Sphingomonadales; family Sphingomonadaceae; genus Sphingomonas. The sequence goes on from CAZWZP010000144.1 coordinate 1,211, forward strand.
GATGCGGCGTGAGGGCTATAAAGGCCTGGTCCACACCGCCGCCGCGTCGAACCTTGGCCAGATGCTGGTCAAGCTGACCCTGTCCGAAGGCGTGCCGCTGGTGAACATCGTGCGCAGCCAGACCCAGGCGCTGCTGCTCCGCGATCTTGGCGCGACCCATGTCGTCGACAGCAGCGCGCCCGACTTCATGGCGCAGCTCACCGAAGCGATCGCCGAGACCCAGGCCTTCCTCGCCTTCGACGCGATCGGCGGCGGCAAGCTCGCCAGTCAAATCCTGACCGCAATGGAGGCCGCCGCCGTCCGCACCAACCCGGCGAACGGCCCCTATGGCTCTTCGACGATGAAACAGGTCTATATCTATGGCGGCCTCAGCACCGCCCCGACGGAGCTGAATCGCGGTTTCGGTATGATCTGGGGCGTCGGCGGCTGGCTGCTCACCCCCTATCTGATGAAGGCGGGAATGGAGGAAGTGATGCGGATGCGCGCCAAGGTCGCCGCCGAAATCCGCACCACTTTCGCCAGCAGCTACAGCAACCGCATCAGCCTGGAGGACGCGGTCCAACCCGCGACCATCGCCGCCTACAACCGCCGCGCAACGGGCGAGAAATATCTGATCCTTCCGCAACTTTGATCGCGTTTGCGGAAACCCTGCGTTCCCGTTTCGCCATTTGAACAAGTCGGGGGCGTCGCGCATTGTCGTGGCGCCCCCGTCACGCAATCCGGAGACCGAACCCATGCGCATCGTCCTCGCCACCCTGCTCGCCGCGACCGCCATCGCCACCCCCATCGTCGCCCAGCAGATGCCGGGGTCGAAGGACAAGGCCGCGATCACCGGCGGCACCTACACCGTCGACGCCAACCACACGCTGGTAAAGTGGGAGGTCAACCATTTCGGCTTCTCGCCGCTGTGGGGCCTGTTCGGCCAGGTCACCGGCACGATGCAGCTCGACCCCAAGAATCCCGCCGCTTCGAAGGTCGATGTGACGATCCCCGTGTCGAAGATGGTGACCGGCGTCCCCGGCTTCACCGCCCACCTGCTGCGCGACGGCAAGGATGGCGGCAAGCCCGACTTCTTCGGTTCGGCGCCCGCCGACGCCAAGTTCGTCTCGACCAGCGTCGTGATCGACGCGAGCGGCGAAGCGGCGAAGGTCTCTGGTAACCTCACCCTCAACGGCGTCACCAAGCCGGTGACGCTCGACGTCGATTTCTACGGCGCGGGCAAGGCACCGGCGCAGATGGGCGGCAAGGAAAATGTCGGGTTTGAGGCTGAGGCGACGATCAAGCGCAGCGATTTCGGTCTCGGCTATGCCGTGCCGTTGGTCAGCGACGAGGTCGAACTGACCATCGCCGCCGCGTTTCAGAAGTAAGCTCTCAGGCCGCGCGCCGGATCTTCGCAAAGCCTTCAAAGGTGGCGCGAACATTCGGCGACGCGGCCTCGATCCGTTCGGCGATCTGCGCCATCAGCGCGTCGGAGTCGCCCCCCGGCATCCGGTGCGCCATCGCCCATTCACCAAACTCACGTGCCTCGATCTCACGCCGCGACAGCGTCACGACCGCGCGGTGGCGCGCATCACTGCCGATCCGCGCAAACGCCCGCTCGACCGCGTCGGCCGGCCCTTCCAGCACCTGCAGGAACCGCCGCCCATCGGCATAAAGAAAGCCGGTGATTCCATCACGCGCATTATTGCGCCGCGACACCTTCAAAATCTGTGCAACGTCGATCGGGACGCAGTTGGCGGCACTGCTGATGTACATGATTTGAAGCATTTTTTCGTCCTGTTCGCCCCCGGGGCATCCTATGCCATTCAAATCTTATAGAATGATATCGCCCGAAGCGGGCTTACCCGAAGGATTACGTACTGGACATTTGTTGCGCGTCCGCGCTAAGCGGCGCGCATAATGTTGCACGACCGCAGCCTTCTCCTGCTTCGACTTACCCGCCCTTAGGGCGTGGATTCGCGCGGGCATGGCCTGCGCGCACGGCCTAAGGGCAGAGCATTCCCTCCCCGACCGTCCGTTTCGAAGCGAGAACTCCCATGTTGCGCGACCCCAGCGTCAAATACCGCCCCTTCCCTCAGGTCGATCTGCCGGATCGCCAATGGCCGAGCCGCACGATCACCAAAGCACCGCGCTGGCTCTCCACCGACCTGCGCGACGGCAATCAGGCGCTGATCGACCCGATGGACGCGGAGAAAAAGACCCGCTTCTTCGACCTGATCTGCCGCGTCGGGATCAAGGAAATCGAAGTCGGCTTCCCCAGCGCCGGCGCGACCGAGTTCGACTTCATCTCCGGCCTGGTCCGCGACGGCCGCATTCCCGACGACGTGACGGTTCAGGTGCTCACCCAGGCGCGTCGCGACCTGATCGAGACCAGCTTCGCCAGCCTGCGCGGCGCAAAACAGGCCATCGTCCATGTCTATAACGCCGTCAGCCCGGCGTGGCGGCGGATCGTGTTCGGCATGGACCGCGCGCAGGTGAAGGGCATCGCCATCGACGCCGCGCGGATGCTGCGTGATGGTGCGGCCGCCCAGCCCGACACCGACTGGCATTTCCAATATTCGCCCGAAACCTTCTCGACCGCCGAACTCGATTTCTCGATCGAAGTCGGCGCGGCGGTGATGGAGGTCCTCCAGCCCACCCCCGACCGCCCGCTGATCCTCAACCTCCCCGCGACGGTCGAGGCGGCGACGCCCAACATCTATGCCGACCAGATCGAATATTTCTGTCGCCACATCCCCAATCGCGACAGCGTCGTCATCTCGCTCCACACCCACAATGATCGCGGCACCGGCGTCGCAGCGGCGGAGCTTGGCCTGATGGCAGGCGCCGACCGGGTCGAAGGCTGCCTGCTCGGCAATGGCGAGCGCACCGGCAATTGCGACCTCGTGACCGTCGCGATGAACCTGTACACGCAGGGTGTCGATCCCGGCCTCGCCTTCGACGATATCGACGAAGTGGTGAAGACCGTCGAATATTGCACCAACATCCCGGTCCACCCGCGCACGCCCTATGCCGGCGATCTCGTCTTTACCGCCTTTTCCGGCAGCCATCAGGACGCGATCAAGAAGGGCTTCGAGGCGCAGGAGGCGCGCAACGACGATTTCTGGGAAGTCCCCTATCTCCCGATCGACCCCGCCGATCTCGGCCGCAGCTATGAAGCGGTGATCCGCGTCAATTCGCAGTCGGGCAAGGGCGGCGTCGCCTGGGTGCTGGAGCAGGACAAGGGGCTGAAACTCCCCAAGCGCCTCCAGGCCGATTTCAGCCGCCACGTCCAGCGCATGGCCGACGAAAC
>CAZWZP010000144.1:4523-7252 GCA_964638925.1 uncultured Stakelama sp.
CAACGCGCAGGATATCTGGACGACCTTCCAGAGCGCCTACCGCCTTGAGACGCCGCAGCGCTTCACGCTCGGCGCCTATGACGAAACCCGCGCCGCCAATGGCGAACGCATCTTCGCGGGGTCGATCGAGGTGGATGGCGTCGCGCAATCGGTCAGCGGACGCGGCAACGGCCTGATCTCCAGCGTCGTCGCCGCGATCCGCGAGTTCGGCGCCGGCTATGTCGAACATGCGATCGGCCATGGCTCGACCGCCCAGGCCGCCGCCTATGTCGAATGCCGCACCCCCGACGGCCAGACCGTGTGGGGCGTCGGCATCGACGAAGACGTCGCCACCGCCAGCGTCCGTGCGGTGCTCAGCGCGGCAGGGGCGCTGGGCTGAGTGTTTTGAAATTCCTCCCCCTGCCCGCTGGGGGAGGTGGCAGCGCGCAGCGCTGACGGAAGGGCCGCCCCGCAGAGGGCGGAGTTTTGCCGAGCTGCCAACGGCTGTCTGCGCAGCCGCCCCTCCACCACCGCCTGCGGCGGCGGTCCCCCTCCCCCAGCAAGCTGGGGGAGGAATTGCATGAGGCTACTCCATCGCCGCGCCGCGCAGCTTGCGGCAATTATTCCCCGCACAGCCCGGCACGCTCTTGTAATCCTCCATGTCGAACCACAGCACCATCGGCTTGCCCTGCTGTTTCGCGGCGATGGCGAGTGCGATCAGGCTCTGCACCTTGGCCGGGCCTTCGCTCAGGTTCATGGCGAAGTAATAGATCGCCTGAGTATGGCCGATCCCTGGGATCGGCGCGCATTTGATGTGCATCCGCGCATCGATCACCGCCACGCTATCCACCGCGCAATTGCGCTGCGTATTCGCCTTTGCCTCCGGCACCGCGACAAATGCCGCGCCCGCAACAACCAGTCCGCCGATCCAGTTCAGTCCGCTCATGACCCATCTCCCAAAGTTTCCCTGTGGAACCAGGGAAGCGGCTCATTTCGCCTGCGTCAAGAACAATTGGATTATTGCTCTAGATCAACACTCTACAAACTCACAACGCGTGTCGCACGTCGCGCGAATCGCTTTGATCCGCGCGCGAGCCGGGGCTAGGTCGCGATCATGACCCGTTCCCCGCTCGCACCCGCCGCCTTCCCTGCCCTCCCCGCCATCCCCGGCGTCACGCTCCGCGTCGCCCGCGCGCACTACAAGCAATGGGACCGCTGCGACCTGACCTTCGTGACGCTGGACGAGGGCACGGCGGTCGCAGGCGTCACCACCACCAGCAAATGCCCCTCGCCCGAAGTCGAATGGTGCCGCGACGCGCTCCCGCTCGGCAAAGCCCGCGCGCTGGTGGTCAATGCCGGGAACAGCAACGCCTTCACCGGCAATCGCGGCCGCGCCGCAGTCGAGGCCATTGCCGCGCGGGTCGCGGGGCATCTGCACTGCCAGCCCTCCGACATATTCGTCTCCTCCACCGGCGTGATCGGCGTGCCGCTCCCGATCGACAAGGCCGAAGCCGGGCTCGACGCCGCGTTCACCGCCGAACCGTGCGGCTGGGAAGACGCCGCCAACACCATCGGCACCACTGACACCTTCGCCAAGGGCGCGGCGACCTCCGCCATCGTCGATGGCTGCACCGTCAATCTGGTCGGGATCATCAAGGGCAGCGGGATGATCGCCCCCGACATGGCCACGATGCTCGGTTACGTATTCACCGACGCCGCCGTCGATCCCGCCTTCCTCCAGCGCGCCCTGTCCGACGCCAACCGCAAGAGCTTCTCCTGCATCACGGTCGACAGCGACACCTCGACCAGCGACACCGTGCTCGCCTTCGCCACCGGCGCGGCGGGCAACGAGCCGCTCACCGATGACGACAGCGACGGCGCCGACGCCTTCCGCGCCGCGCTCGCCGATCTGTGCCTCCAACTCGCCCATCTCGTCGTCCGCGACGGCGAGGGCGCGTCGAAGTTCATCCGCATCGATGTCGAAGGCGCCGAAAGCGACGCCAGCGCCCACCGCATCGCGCTCAGCATCGCCAATTCGCCGCTGGTCAAAACCGCTATCGCCGGCGAGGACGCCAATTGGGGCCGCATCGTCATGGCCGTCGGCAAGGCCGGCGAACCCGCCGACCGCGACACGCTCGCCATCACCTTCGGCGGGGTGCAGGTCGCGTCAGGCGGCCTCGCGGTCGAAGGCTATGACGAAACTCCCGTCGCCGCGCATTTGAAGGGCCAGGACATCGAAATCGGCGTCGATCTGGGCCTTGGCGAGGGCCGCGCTACGGTGTGGACCTGCGACCTGACCCACGGCTACATCTCGATCAACGCGGACTATCGGAGTTAATTCCCCGTGCTCCTGCGAAAGGAGGAGCCCAGGGTTTCAAAGGGAAGCGCGCGTAACTCTGGGCTCCTGCCTTCGCAGGAGAACATCGCGTCAAACCACGCTCTCGATCCACGCCTTCAGCTTGGACTTGGTGTTGATCTCCGCAATCCCCACCTGCTGCGCGACCTTCTGCCCGTCTTTGTAGACGAACAGCGTCGGAATGCCGCGGATGCCAAGGCTACCCGGCGTGTCGGGATTTTCCTCGATGTTGAGCTTGGTGATCGTGACCTTGTCGGCCAGTTCCTCGGCCAGCTCTTCCAGGCTCGGGCCGATGATCTTGCACGGGCCGCACCACTCCGCCCAGAAATCGACCAGCACGGGCTTGTCGGACTGCAGCACGTCGGTTGCAAAGCTCTCGTCGGTAACGGCCTTC
>CAZWZP010000144.1:7268-7524 GCA_964638925.1 uncultured Stakelama sp.
GCCTAACTAGGGTCAGCAGCCGCGCGTCTCAAGCATCGAGTGCCAAGCTTTGCTCCCCGGTCGCGAAGCCCGGCTTGTGCGCCGCGACCAGATCGGCAGGCAGTTCGAACAGCACCGGCCCCGCCGTATAGAGCAGCCCCGCGACCACCTCCCGCCCCGGAAAGATCACCTCCAGCGCCGCGACATAGGCCGCCATCTGCCGCACATGATAGGGCGGCACATCGTCCAGCGCCCCCGGCGCACGCCGCCCGGTCTT
>CAZWZP010000145.1:0-825 GCA_964638925.1 uncultured Stakelama sp.
ACCGAACAGGGGCTGCGCACGATGCGCGGCGTGCTGGCGGCGCTGGAGGGGAAGAAGCGCAGTCGTAGCTGACGGCTTGCAGGCTGACACGATCAAGTTACAAGGCATTGATATCTGTAGCAGGAGTTTGCCATGTTCGGCGCTTTCGCCCTTGCCCTTTTTGTCGCCTCGGTCGCCGATGAACCCAAGGTGCCAGCGCCCAAGCCGACCAAAGAGCCCAAAATCTGTCGCGTCGACGAGGAAACCGGCAGCCGCATGGGCGTGCGCAAAATCTGCAAGACCGCCGCGCAGTGGCGCGCGCTCGAAGATCCGACCGGCATCGTCGAGGAACGCCGCGAGCGGCGCCGGCCGAACCCGGATTGACTCACCACGGCGCTGCAGCTAAGCGCCCGCCTTCGCAATTGGTCCCGCACTCCGGTGAAGCGGCGACCCTGTGTCTATGCACAGGCGATACCGGAATCGCGATCAGGCAGTCCGCTGCCGGGTCAACGTCGTAGCAATTGGTAGGAATTTTACATGTCGAAGCGCTCCAGCGCCAAGTACAAGCTCGATCGCCGGATGGGCGAGAACATCTGGGGTCGTCCCAAGTCGCCCGTCAACAAGCGCGAATATGGCCCCGGTCAGCACGGTCAGCGCCGCAAGGGCAAGATGTCGGACTTCGGCATCCAGCTGCGCGCCAAGCAGAAGCTCAAAGGCTATTATGGCGATGTGACCGAGAAGCAGTTCAAGCGCGCCTATGAAGACGCGTCGAAGATGAAGGGCGATACCGGTCAGAACCTGATCGGCCTGCTCGAACAGCGCCTCGACATGATCGTCTATCGCGCC
>CAZWZP010000145.1:891-7467 GCA_964638925.1 uncultured Stakelama sp.
TGGCGAGAAGTGCAACATCGGTTCGCGCCGTATCAAGGTCGGCGAAACCGTCGAGCTGGGCAGCAAGGCGCGCGAGATGGCGCTGGTGATGGAAGCGCAGAGCCTGGCCGAGCGTGACATCCCCGATTACATCGCTCCGGACGGCGCGTCGAAGATCACCTTTACCCGTGTGCCGGCACTCGACGAAGTGCCCTATCCGGTGAAGATGGAACCGAACCTGGTCGTCGAGTTCTATTCGCGCTGATCGACGTCATCACGACGAAACAGAATAGGGCGGTCCTTCGGGGCCGCCCTTTTTCGTTGAGGTTGCTCGAACGATCTGCGCGGGCATAGTCAGGTATATGGCTGCCATGACCCTCTCGTCCGCGACGTCACGCAGCCTCGCGTTGTTGCCGACCATGATTGTCGCTGGCTTGCCTCTCGCGCTGGTCTGCCTGGGCGTCCAGATCCTTGTCGCAATGACCCTCTTGCCTCAACTGCCCGAGGAAACAGGGGCAATCAGTCTGTGGAGTGTCGTCGCGCTCTTCATCTATGTACACGCATTCTTCGTGATGGTGCTCACCGGTTACGGCCTCGGTACGGCGCGGCCGGGGCGCTGGCGTAGCGCGTTGTGGCTCGGCGTGCGCGGAGGCGTGGTGCTGGCCGTCGTCATCGCGGTGGCGCTTGGCATCTATGTCCTTTCGATTCGGCTCGCACCTGGCCTGGATCGCGGGCTTCCCTGGGTCACGATCCTATGGGCGGGATTAACGGCGTCGCTCGCGCCCGCGCGCATTGCCGCATGGCTATGGCGTGTTCCGATCTCCCTCGCGCCGCCGTTGGTGCGACTCATGCTGATGCTGCCATGGCTGCTGGCGATCTGGGTTACGGGGCTGCCTGCGCAGCGCTGCACCGGCGAATGTTGGGGTTTGATGGAAGGCGGGATTGTGATGGTCCCGCTTCACGGGCTGCACCTGTTCATCGCCGGCGTTTCGACTGCACTGCTGTCCGCAGCGCTGACCCGGACCGATCCCGTGCCGGGTGCCGCGACCGGTTAGCCAAAGGGCAAGGGCGACCGGTCAAAGCCGCCCCTGCCCTCCATCGACTACTTCACTGGCGCTTTCAGAAACGCAGCGGTCTTGCGCAGCATCTGTTCGCGCACAGTGCTGTCCTCCAGATAATGGTCGAGCCCCGGATATTCGACCAGTTCGCTAGTGCCGCCTGCGGCCTTCAACTTGTCCTGCATCAGCCGCGCCTGGCCGATCGCGACATTCAGATCCTTGTCGCCATGGAACATCAGCACCGGTGCCTTGATCTTGCCGGCCTGACGTGCGGGCGACCCCTCGATGACGTGCGGCCCCGTGCCGACGAAGCGCGAGACCACGACAAAGCTCGAATAGCCCTCATTGTCCGATTTGAGCTTTTCCAGATCCGTCACTGGGGCGATCGCGACCACGCGCTTGAACAGATCGGGATCGACCGCTGCCGATTGCAACGCCGCATAGCCGCCATAGGACCAGCCAAGGATATTGAGCTCCGCCGGGTTGGCGATGCCCTGTTTCACCAGCCAGCGCCCGGCATCGCTGACGTCGCCGATCGCGATCCGCCAGTCCTGGAACCCGTTGCGCTGGAACCAGGCGTCGCCATAGCCCGCCGATCCGCGGAAATTGGGTTGCAGCACCGCAAAGCCCTGGCTCGCGTAAAATTGTGACAGCCAGTCAAAGCCCCAATAGTCGCGTGCGCCCGGCCCGCCATGCGGCAGGACGATCGCGGGAATGTTCTTCCCACTGCTCCCCGGCGGCAGGGTCAGATAAGCCGGAATCATCGTCCCGTCGGCGGCGCGGTAGCTGACCGAGCGCATCGTCCCCAATGCCACATTTTCCAGCTCTGGCCGGGTCAGCATGATTTCGGACAGCTGCTGGGTCGTGCGGTCGAAGAGGAAATAGCGGCCCGGATCGGTGTCACTGCCCGCCCAGACCAGCATCCGCTTCTCGTCCTCGCTCGAATCGACGATGTCGAGCATGGGCAGCTTGGGCAGCGCGCGGCCCAGCATCGTGCGCAGCGCGGCCACGTCCTTGTCGAAATAATGGACATGCGTCTTGTCGGTCGCGTAGCTCACCCCGACCACGCGGCGGTTGCGGCCGATCCGAACCAGTCCATCGACATCGACCGCGGGATGGGCATAGACCAATGTCTCGGTCCCGCTTCCGTCCAGCGCCTTGCTGAATACCGCCAGCCGCCCTTGATGGCGCTTGAAGCCATAGGCAACGTCCAGCACCGGATCGACCGCCTGGGGCACAAATGCCGGATCGGTCTGGTTGGTCATGTCAATCCGGCTCAGCGCTTCCCATTGCTGCTTGTCCTTGCGGCGAAAGGAATAGAGCTGCGGTCCGGTCGAATAACCGTCGCGTGCCACGATCCGCGCAATGATGCGGACATTGCCCCGGCCGTCGGTGATGTAGCGGGTCGCGTCTTCAGCCGGGCGTTCGACATTGCGTACCTTCATCGTGGTCACGTCGATCAGGTCGACGCCCACGCCGCGCTTGGTCTGCGCCAGGCGCGTGCCGGTATCATATTCGGGAACATAGCCGCGCATCATCAACACGCTGCCATCGGTGCCGGGGTTCCAGTCGATCACGGACCCGCCAAAGCTGGTGCTGCCCAGCAGTTCGCGTCCGGTTCCAGGCTGCTCGATCACGCCGACATTCTTGCCATCGGCGTCCATCGCGACCAGCCGAGATACGGTGATCAGCAGCGGATTGGCGATGATGCCCCAGGTGCTGCACAGCAGCCGCGTATTGCTCGCCCAGCGGCAATAGCCGATGCGATCGGGTTTGCCGTCGGTCACGCCGACGCGCACCGGTGGGGCGGAGCCGTCGAGCTTGGCGACATAGATTGCCGACCCACGGCCTGCATGGGGCGAGACATAGACAATGCGTGTCCCGTCGGGCGACAGGCTGACCTGCGCGATCGATTCGCGCGCGCCGAACGCCTTTGCGGCGTCGAAACTCTGCGCGGCAGCCGGAGCCGCGGCCACGGCAAGCGCGGCGAGAATGATAGAAAATCGCATGATACCCCCTTGTCGGCAAAGGCTATTGTCGGTTCGGCCAATGGGCAAGCCAAGTTGTGACAAAAGCTGCAAAGGCCCGTAGCACGGCGGAGACCACGCGGTACCCGCCGCTTGCCCCCATTGCCGCCCCCTGCCAATAGTCGCGGCATCACATCTTTGGAGAGATGCCCCATGCGCCTTGCGCTGCTCGCCCTGCTGGGCCTGGCCGCCTGCTCGACCGCTTCCGACACCGCCGCGGTGCCGGACGTCGCGCTCCCCACCATGCCGATGGACCTCATGAAGGAAGCGACCAGAACGCTCTCCTCCGACGCATTCGAGGGCCGCGCCCCCGGCACCCCGGGTGAGGCCAAGACGCTCGCCTATCTCGTCGAGCAGTTCCAGAAAGCGGGGCTTCAGCCCGGCAATGAAGGCAGCTGGTTCCAGGACGTGCCGTTGGTCGCGATCACCGCGCAGAATGTCTCCCCGCTGACCTTCACCGGCGGCACGCAGACAATGAGCCTGAAGTACGGCCCCGAATTCGTCGCCGGCACCTATCGCGTGACCCCGAAGATCGCGGTCAAGGACAGCCCGGTCGTGTTCGTCGGCTATGGCATCAACGCGCCGGAAAAGGGCTGGAACGACTATGCCGGCGTGGACGTGAAGGGGAAGACCGTTGTCATCCTCGTCAACGATCCCGACTGGGAGACGGCGGGGCTTCAGGGGGATTTCGGCGGGCAGGCAATGACCTATTATGGCCGCTGGACCTACAAATACGAGGAGGCCGCGCGTCAGGGTGCCGCCGCCGCGCTGATCGTCCACGACACCCAGCCCGCCGCCTATGGCTGGAACGTCGTCCAGTCGAGCTGGACCGGCGAGCAGCAGGTCGCCGACGCCGCCAACGGCCATGCCGACCAGACCGCCGCCAATGGCTGGATTCAGCTCGACAAGGCCAAGGCGCTGTTCGCCAGTGCGGGACAGGATTTCGACAAGCTCTCCGCCGCCGCCAAGGTAAAGGGCTTCAAGGCCGTGCCGCTCGGCGACGTCAAGGCATCGCTCAGCTTCGACAACACGATCCGCAAACATGCCTCGAAGAACGTCATCGGCATCCTCCCCGGTGCCAAGCGGCCCGACGAATACGTCCTCTACACCGCGCACTGGGACCATCTCGGCCGCTGCGAAGCCGCCCCCGATGGCGATGACATCTGCAACGGTGCGGTCGACAACGCCACCGGCACCGCCGCGCTGATCGCGATCGCCAAGGCGAACAAGGACGCCGGCGCCCCCGACCGCAGCCTCGTCTTCCTCGCCGTCACTGCCGAGGAATCGGGTCTGCTCGGTTCCAAATATTATGGCGACAACCCGGTCTATCCGCTCGCCAAGACCGTGGGTGGCGTGAACATTGACGCGATGAACCTGACGCCCCCGGCCAGGAATGTCGTCGTCGTCGGCATGGGCAAGTCGGAGCTCGACACCTATCTCAAGGCCGCGCTCGCCAAACAGGGCCGCATGGCCAATGCCGAACCGACCCCGGAAAAGGGCTTCTACTACCGCTCCGACCATTTCATGCTGGCGAAGCACGGCGTGCCGATGCTCTATTTCGACGCGGGCGACGATCTGGTTGAGGGTGGCAAGGAAGCGGGCAAGGCCGCTGCGGCGGATTATGAGAAGAACCGCTACCACGGCCCGAAGGACGAATATGACCCGGCGTGGAACTGGGCGGGGGCGGAACAGGATCTCCAGATCTATTACGCCGTCGGCCGGATGCTCGCGATGAGCGCGGCATGGCCCAACTGGGTCGAGGGCGACGAATTCCGCGCCGCCCGCGACAAATCCCGCGCAGGAGCCAAGTAACACCGTGACTACGCACCTTCCCCCCGAATGGGCGCCGCACAAGGCCGTCTGGATCGGTTTCCCCAGCCATCCCGATCTGTGGGACTCGCTCGGCGCCGCCCGGGCGGAGGTCGCCGCCTTCGCCCGCGCGGTCCATTCCGGCGGGGCAGGGGAGCAGGTGCTGCTGGTCGCGGCGGATGACGAAGCCGCCGCTGCGGCGTCGCTGCTGGTCGGCGATACGGCCAAGGTGGTGATCGCCCCGTTCGGCGACATCTGGCTGCGCGACACCGGCGTCATCGTCGATAGCGCCGGGATCGGCCACGCCTTCGGCTTCAACGGTTGGGGCGGGAAATATGAATATGATGGCGACGAGGATATTGGCCGCCGCCTCGCCGCGAAGAAGCGGATCGACACGGTCGAGCATGACTGGATTCTGGAAGGCGGCTCGATCGACTGGGACGGCACCGGGCTGGTCGTCACCACCGAACAATGCCTGCTCAACCGCAACCGCAACCCCGGCCTGTCACAGGGTGAGGCGGAGCGGCGACTGCGTGACGATCTCGGCTTCGACCGCGTCCTGTGGCTCGGCAACGGTCTCGCGCACGACCACACCGACGGACATGTCGACAACCTCGCCCGCTTCGTCGGCGAAAACCGGCTGGCGATTCCCGTGCCGGAGGAAAACGACCCCAACTGGCTGGTCTACGCCGACGCCCGCCGCCGCGCCGAAGCCTTCGGGGTCGAAGTCGTGCCCATCCCCTCACCCGGCCGCGTCATCCATGGCGATGAGGTCGTCCCGGCAAGCTATATGAATTTCTACATCGGCAACGCCGCTGTGGTGGTCCCGGTGTACGGCCAACCCAACGACCGCAAGGCGGTCGAGACCATCGGCGCGCTGTTCCCGGGCCGCGAGGCAGTGGGCCTGCGCGCCGACCATATCCTGACGGGGGGTGGGAGCTTCCACTGCATCTCGCAGCAGATTCCGAAGTGACGATGTCGCGCTTCAGCGTGGCAGCAGAGAATGAAGCTGCCGCGATTGCACATCTTGCGACGCGAGGCTTCCCACCGTCTCGCATCGAACGAGACGAAGATGGCCTCAGCGGGCTCGTGTTCGATGTGCCCGAAGATAAGATGCATATGTTGGCGCAGGCACTACCAATCCATCTGAGCGCGAAGATCGGCATCGTGGTCGGCGACCAGCCACCCTTCGCCCCCGATCCGTCAGCCCGGCCTTGAGCCGGGCCAAGGCTTCTTCTGCACCGTAGCGAAAGAACAGCCCCGTCCCGGGTCAAGCCCGGGACGACGAGAGCGATAGGCAACCCGCCAACCCCACACCCACCGTCATGCTGAACTTGTTTCAGCATCCACCGCGCCACCCGCACCTCAGTCGCCTTTGGAAGGGTGGATGCTGAAACAAGTTCAGCATGACGGAAGAGAAGGTGGTTCCACCAACCGAACTGACCCCCTAAATACCCGCACATGACCCAGATCACCGTCGCCGCGCTCCAGCTCGCCTTCACCACCGACACGGCGCAGAACATCGCCAACGTCACCAACCTCGTGCGTGAGGCGGCGGGGAAGGGCGCGCAGGTCGTCCTCCCCCCCGAATTGTTCGAAGGCGAATATTTCTGCCGGGTCGAGGATGAGGCGCTGTTCGCGACTGCCAAGCCGCTCGCCAGCCACCCCGCCGTCACCGCGATGCAGGCGCTCGCCGCCGAGCT
>CAZWZP010000146.1:0-7437 GCA_964638925.1 uncultured Stakelama sp.
CGTCACCGGCCGCAAGCGCCGCTGCGGCTGGTTCGACGCGGTGCTGGTGCGCCAGTCGGTCGCGTTGAGCGGCGTCACCGGCATCGCGCTGACCAAGCTCGACATTCTTGACGGGATGGAGACGCTGAAGATCTGCACAGGCTACACCGTCGGCGACAAGCATTACGACTATCTGCCCCCCAGCCCGCAGGATCAGGCGCGCGCCGTCGCGGTCTATGAGGAGATTGAGGGCTGGAGCGAATCGACGGCGGGTGCGCGCAGCTGGGCGCAACTGCCGGCGCAGGCGATCAAATATATCCGGCGGATCGAAGAGCTGATCGGATGCCCGGTCGCGCTGGTATCGACCAGCCCGGAGCGTGAAGACACGATCCTGGTGCGCGATCCGTTCGCGGACTGAAATAACCCGGACGCGGTTTGGCCGCGTCCGGGGATGAAATCCGTTAGTAAAAGGTCGAATTCGGCTCGGGCGCGGTGTCGCTTCCGTCCTGCGTCGGGTCGGTCGGCTGCGCGCTCGGCTCCACATCGGTGCGGTTGGACAGCGTGTCGGGCGCGGTCGTGTCGTCGGGCACCGCTTCGTTGGTCATGTCGTTCTGCAGCGGCGGTTCGATCTGCGGCGTGCCGATCGCGGCGATGGCGGCGGACGACCCGCACAGGGCGATGAGGCTGAACAGCGTCTTGTGGCGCATGGGATACTCCTGGTTACACGGCGCGGATTGAACGCGCGCTATCGAGGAGAAGTCGCAAGCCGGTTCCTCGGCCCATCGGCGATAACGCCCGGTTCGCCCCTCAGCCGCGCTGCCAGAGCGGCGGGCCGATCAGCCACACTGCGCGCGGTGGAGCAGCTTCTGGTCGGCCAGCACCAGCGCCATCATCGCCTCGACCACCGGCACGCCGCGAATGCCGACGCAGGGGTCGTGGCGGCCCTTGGTACGGATTTCGGTCGCCGCGCCGTCGCGGTTGATCGTTTCGACCGGGGTCAGGATCGAGCTGGTCGGCTTGAATGCGACGCGCACGCGCACTGGCTGACCGGTCGAGATGCCGCCCGCAATGCCGCCGGCATGGTTGGCGAGGAATTCGGGGCCGTTCGCGCCCGGCCGCATGGCGTCGGCATTGGCTTCCCCCGACAGCGCCGCCGCTGCGAAGCCATCGCCGATCTCGACACCCTTGACCGCATTGATGCTCATCATCGCAGCAGCCAGTTCGCTGTCGAGCTTGGCATAGAGCGGCGCGCCCCAGCCGGCAGGAACGCCGGTCGCCTCGCACGCGATCACCGCGCCGAGCGACGAGCCCGCCTTGCGCGCATCGTCCACCAGCTGTTCCCAGCGCGCCGCCGCATCGGGGTCGGGGCAGAAGAACGGGTTGTTGCCGATCTCGGCAGCATCGAACTTCGCATAGTCGACCGCGTCGCCGCCGATCGCCTCGACCCAGGCGGTGATCGTCACCTCCGGAATCACCTTGCGCGCCACCGCGCCCGCCGCGACGCGCATTGCGGTCTCGCGGGCCGAGGACCGCCCGCCGCCGCGATAGTCGCGAAAGCAGTATTTGGCGTCATAGGCATAGTCGGCATGGCCGGGGCGATAGGCGCTCGCGACCTCCGAATAATCCTTTGAGCGCTGGTCGACATTGTCGATCAACAGGCCGATCGGCGTGCCGGTCGTCCGCCCCTCGAACACGCCGGAGAGGATGCGCACCTGATCCGGTTCCTGCCGCTGCGTGGTGAAGCGCGACTGGCCGGGGCGGCGCTTGTCGAGGAAGGGCTGGATATCGGCTTCGCTGAGATCGAGGCGCGGCGGGCAGCCATCGACCACAGCGCCGATTGCGGGGCCATGGCTTTCGCCAAAGGTGGTGAAGCGCAGGACGCGACCGAAGGTGTTGAAGCTCATGGCGTCATCCCTTGCCGATTGCACCGCGATTTGGAAGCAAGAAGGGCGCGGGGTCGGGCAATGCCCGCTATGCCTCTGCCTGTTCTCCGAGCGCCGTGAATGCACCGGCATGGCTGGCGACCCCGCGCACGCCGCACGGCAGCTTTCCATCCTGCAAAGCCAACGCCATCAGATACTCGCCGGCGTAGGGTGAGTCGAACCCGCGCGCGAGGTCGGCGGCATAGCCGAAACGGCCATAATAAGCCGGATCGCCGAGCACGAAGCTGAGCAGATAGCCCGCGTCGCCCAGATGCCGGTGCCCGGCGGCGATCAGCGCTTCGGCCACGCCCTGCTGGCGATACGCCGCCTCGACCGCGACCGGTGCAAGCGCGACCGCAGCGAGCGGCACATCGTTGACCGCCACCGCCATGCGACTGAACGCGACCATGCCCGCGAGCGCGCCGGTCTCCTCGTCATCCGCGACCAGAGTCAGCACCATGTCGCCATCGATGCACAGTCGCTGGACCAGCAACGCCTCATCCGCTGCCGGAAAGCTGCGCCGAAGCAGCGCGTCGATCGCGGCGACATCGCCGCCGGTGGCGGGGCGGATGGCGATCATAAACCCCTCTCCCCCTCGGGGGAGAGGGAGGGGCCCGCCGCCGCAGGCGGTGGGAGGGTGAGGGTCAGTGCCGATCGGATCGCGTCGGCGACGCCGTCGAGGTTGGTCATCACTTCATGGTTGGTGAACCGCACAACCCGATATCCTTCTTGGGCCAGATAGGCAGCGCGGCGGACATCAACCGCCGTTTCCGCTGCGGTGTAGTGCGTGTCGCCATCCACTTCCACGACCAGTCGCGCGCTCTGGCATACGAAGTCGCCAAAATACAGACCGAGCCGCTGCTGAAAGCGGAATTTGTGGCCGTCGAGTCCGCGATTGCGGAGGACGGTCCATAGCGCTGCTTCAGCAGGGGTGCGGTTGCGGCGTAGCTCGCGCGCGCGGACTACGCTGCCGTCGTCACTGGAGAAGCGCGTTCTTCCCACTGACCCTCACCCTTCCCACGCCTTCGGCGCGGGCCCCTTCCCTCTCCCCCGCGGGGGAGAGGGAGTTTACACCAGCGCGATATCCGGGGCGTCTTCGGCCTTCATGCCGATGACGTGATAGCCGGCGTCGACATGGTGCGTCTCTCCGGTCACGCCCGAGGCGAGGTCGGAGAGGAGGTAGAGGCCGGCCCCGCCGACATCCTCGATCGTCACGTTGCGCTTGAGCGGCGCGTTCAGTTCGTTCCACTTGAGGATCAGGCGGAAGTCGCCGATGCCCGATGCGGCGAGCGTCTTGATCGGCCCGGCGCTGATCGCGTTGACGCGGATATTGTCGCGGCCAAGGTCGACCGCGAGATACTGGACGCTCGTCTCCAGCGCCGCCTTGGCCACGCCCATGACGTTATAGTGCGGGATCACCTTTTCCGCGCCATAATAGCTGAGCGTCAGCAGCGAGCCGCCGTTCGGCATCATCGCCTGTGCGCGCTTGGCCACTGCGACGAACGAATAGACGCTGATGTTCATCGTCATCAGGAAATTATCGAGGCTGGTGTCGACATAGCCGCCGCGCAGCTCGTTCTTGTCCGAAAAGCCGATCGCGTGCACGACGAAGTCGATCGTCGGCCAGCGCTCGGCCAGCGTCTCGAACGTTTTGTCGAGTTCGGCCATGTCGCTGACATCGCACTCGATCAGGAAATCGCTGCCCAGTTCGCTCGCGAGCGGGCGCACGCGGCGCTCCAGCGCTTCGCCCTGATAGCTGAACGCCAGTTCCGCGCCCTGTTCGCGCAGCTTCTTGGCGATGCCCCAGGCGAGCGAACGATCATTGGCGAGCCCCATGATGAGCCCGCGTTTTCCCTGCATCAATCCGGTCACGTCTTACCCTCCGGTCCCTCTAGCGGCTTCTCTAACCCGTTATCGGGCGTTTCTGCCAGTGCGGCGTTGAGCTCGGCGCCGATAACGACGCCAAAGCCGATGAGAAAGAAGAAGATGAGCGCGACCATCACACCGGCCAAGCTGCCATAGGTCAGGCCATAGCCGCCAAAGGTGCCGATGACCGCAGGCAAGGCTGCTGTGCACCCCATCCACCACGCGGTGACGAACGCTGGCCCGGGCCATTTGGGGCAGCCCGACTTGCGGTAACGCGACGGGGTCAGCGTGTAGAACAGGATGTACATCGCGCCGAACAGCGCGAGCGCCGGGGCAATGCGCGTGAACGACAGAAGCTGGGCCGTACCCGATGCGACCGGGATGAAGCGCCAGATAAACTGTTCGACACCGGTCAGGATGACCTGGAAGCTGAATGCCATCATCGCGAGAATGACCGAGGCGATGACCATCCCGATCGCCGCCAGCTTCAGCCGCCAGAACGGCGTGACCGAAGGGATGCCATAGGCCTGGCGCAGGATCGATCGGATCGTTTCGATGAACCCCGATGTGGTCCACAGCCCGACCAGCGCGCCAAGCCACAGTAGCGAGCCCGAACGCCCCTCCAGCACCTCGATAATCGCGGGACGCAGCAGATTGGCGACCTCTGGCGGCACCGTCTGCAGGAACGCGCCGACCGCCTGAAGCCCGTCCCCGGTGCGCCCGACCAGCCGCGCGATCGCCGCCGCGACGATGAAGAAGGGGAACAAGGTGACGAGGCTGAGATAAGCGAGGTTGCCGGCATGGGTGAAGCCATCGTTGAAGGCACCCACCACGACGCGCTTCGTGACCTCGATCATCCGATCGGTCACGCCAAGGTCCGACAGCCTTTTGTGAAAGCCACGCCGCCGCGCCTCGGGCGATTCGGGGGAGATTGGTTCGGTCACGCTATCCGTTCAGACGCCCAGCCGCGCGCGCGGGTTCCCCTGATCGGTCCAGTCGGCGACGAACTCGGCCAGCTTCGGGTCGGCGCCGGGGATTTCGATCATCAGCGTGACGAGCAGGTCGCCGCGCGCGGTCTTGCCGTGAAAGCCGCGATCCTTGAGCCGCAGCGTCTTGCCCGAGCTGGACCCCGCCGGAACCTTGAGGTTCACCGGCCCTTCGGGCGTCGGCACGCGCACCGCCGCGCCCGCGACCGCCTCCTTGAGCGTGATCGGCAGGTCGAGGCGGATATGGTCGCCGTCGCGGGTGAAGAAGCGGTGCGGTTCGACATCGATCGTGACGATCGCATCGCCATTGCCGCCCGGCCCGGCATCGCCCTTGCCCGCAAGCCGCATCTGGGTGCCGGTCTCGACACCCTTGGGCAGTTTCAGGTCGATGGTCGATCCGTCGCGCAGCTGGATCCGCTGTGGCTTGAGCGCGGCGGCGTCCTCGAACGGGACGCGCAGGCGATAGGCGATGTTCGCGCCCTTGGCCGGCGGGGGACGGCGGCCGAAGCCGCTGGAAAAGCCGCCCGGCTGCCCGCCGGCGCGGCCGCCGAAAATGCCCTCAAGGATATCCTCGAACCCGGCATCGCCGCCGCCGCCGAAGTCGAACTGCGCGCCGCCGGGACGAAAGCCGCCCTGCGGACCGCTGCGCGCGCCCGCGAACCCCGCGCCGAACGGCGAGGTCGGGTTGCCGTCGCCGTCAATCTCACCCCGGTCGAAGCGCGCGCGCTTGTCCTTGTCCATCAGCAGGTCATAGGCCTGCGTCACTGTGCCGAACTTCTCCGCGGCCTTGGGATTGTCCTGGTTGCGGTCAGGATGCAGCTCTTTCGCGAGCTTGCGATACGCTTTCTTGATCTCGTCCTCGCTGGCCCCGCGCGAGACTCCCAATGTCGAATACGGATCGGCCACGTGTTTCCCCGGTCATTCTGATGATCGTGTATTGCCCCGCTACATCGGCATGGCGGAGCGCGGATGCAAGTCGGACAGGTTAATCGAGCGGCTCGACGTCCACCGACACGTGCATGTCCTGCGCGCCCGAACCCAGCACGATGCCGTCGATCGGGGCGATGTCGGTGTAATCGCGGCCGATCGCGATGATGACATGGTCGCTCGCCATCCAGATGCCATTGGTCGGATCGACCCCGACCCAGCCGCGCTCCGGCCCGCACCACAACAGCACCCAGGCATGGGTGGCGTCGGCGCCGACGAGGCGCGGCTGGCCGGGCGGGGGGAGCGTGCGCAGATAGCCCGAGGCATAGGCGGCGGGGAGGCCCGCAGCGCGCAGGCCGGAGATCATGATCTGTGCAAAATCCTGACACACCCCGCCGCGCTTAAGAAACGCCTCTCGCGGGGGTGTGTCCACCAGCGTCGCGGTGGGATCGAAGGCGAATTCATTCTGGATGCGACAGGCGAGCGCGATGGCGGCTTCGAGCGCGCCGCGGCCCGGATCCAGTTCCTGCGCGCACCATTCGGCAATGTCGCGGTCGAGCGGGATCAGCGGCGAGGGGAAGAGATAGGAGGCCGGGCTGGCCGGCCCGGCATCGCGGCTGGCGCGCGCTTCGGCTGCGACCTGCGCCAGTGTGGGATCGTCGGGCGCGGGCATCGGCACGGGGCGATCGACGGTGATGGTGCAGCGGCTCTCGATCGTCAGGCTGCGCACCGCCTCCGTCACCACCAGCCGCACGACATTGGCGAGGCCTGCCTCGGCCCGCGCGGGGGCGGTGACGCCGCCGGGCAGGATCGTCAGGCTGTAGTCGTGCAATTCCTGTCCCGACCAGTGGATCGGCTTGAGGCGCAGGTTGCAGCGGGCGAACCCGACCGGCTCGGCATAGTCGAACCGGGTGACATGGCGGATGGCGTAGCGCATCAGCCGACGACCAGCCCGGCGGCGCGCAGCGGTTCCGAACCGTGGAGGAAATAGCGGCGGGCAATGGCGTTCGACAGGGCAGCGAGCTTGTTGTCGATCGCGAACAGCTGATCGCGCCCGAAACTGGCGGCCTGCGCCGTCGCGACCATGGCGGCGAGTTCGCGCGCCAGCGCCTGTTGCGGCTCGGCCAGGCCGTCGTCGGACAGGCGCGGGAGCGCTTCGAGATGCGCCGCGATCGCCGCGACCTGAAACGCGATGGCACGCGGATTGCCGGGGTCGAGCGCGATCAGGTCGATGACGGGCACGCGGGCGATGCCGGTCAGATAGCGCTGGCGATAGCTGATCTGGCTGTCGGCAAGGTCGAGCAGAGCAGACAGGTCGTCGCTGGTCGCCTGCGGATCGCCCAGCGCGAGCAGGGCGGAGACGGTTGCCGCGGCGCGCTCGACCCGGCGGCCGAGATCGTGGAAGCGCCAGGCGTCGGTGCGGGCCATATGTTCGGACGAGAGACCGGCAAGCGCCGAATAGCGCCGCTGCAGCGACCCGGCGCGATCGAGCGCGCTGCCGCGCGTCGGATAGGGCGCATCGAGCAGGCGGATCATGTCGGCGGACAATCGGTCGCGGCTGACCGCGCCGATCGCACGCGCCTGACGGTTGATCGCGCGCACGCTGTACCAGCCATCAGTGGCATCCATCGCCGCTTCGGCAAAGCGGGTGAGGTGCGCGCGACCGAGGCTGTCGGGCTGGGGCGCGGCCCCGGCCTCGACCACCAGCCCGACCAGCCGCCCGACCGTGTCGGCGGCGAGCGCGGCGCCGCTGTCGG
>CAZWZP010000147.1:0-253 GCA_964638925.1 uncultured Stakelama sp.
CGCCTCGGCAAAGATCTGGACCAGTTCGGCAAAGCTGGTCGCTTCGTCGACAGCGATGATGTCGGCGCGCGGCACGCCGACATCGCCTGCGTCGCGCTCACCGAAATGGAGGAGGTTGCGGAGCATCTTGCGCTCCAGCGGGGAGAGGTCGCCCTTGGCCGATTTGCGGTCCTTGCCGTCTTCCGCCTCGTCGATCGCGTCCTCGATGCGTTCGCGCAGCGTTTCACTGTGCTCGTCGCCAAAAAGCAAAGAG
>CAZWZP010000147.1:310-4489 GCA_964638925.1 uncultured Stakelama sp.
CGTTGCTACTGGGGCCGTCCGCCATCTTGGAGTTCAATCCTCGCGTATCAGATAGGGGTCAGGGATCCCCAAGGTTGCAAGCGCGGCGCGCTCCATGGACTCCATCGCCTCGGCTTCGGAATCCCCCTGATGGTCATAACCTAGCAAATGCAGCACCCCGTGGACAATCAGGTGCGTGGCATGTTGTTCGACCGAAATGCCCTTTTCCTCGGCCTCGCGGGCGCAGACGCCATAAGCGAGGATGATATCGCCCAGGATCACCTCGCCATCGTCGCTATTCTGGGTCAGCGATTCGATCAGGTCGGGCTCGATCATCGGGAAAGAGAGGACGTTGGTCGGCTTGTCCTTCTGCCGGTACTGCGCATTGAGCTGATGCACCTCGGCATCGTCGGTCATGCGCACGGCGACCTCGATTACCGCGTCGCTCGTTGCCAGATAACCATAGGGCGTCTGGTCGACCGCAGCGGTGGCAGCCTTTATGCCGAGCGCATCCCAGTCGAGTTCGGGCCAGCCGGGTTCGGCCTGGACGGCGACATCAAGCATCAGCCCTGGTCCCCGCCCTCATACGCTTCGACGATCCGCCCCACGATCGGGTGGCGGACGACGTCGCCGATGCCGAAACGGACGAACGCCATGCCGTCGATCCCCTCGAGCTTGTTGACCGCGTCGTTGAGGCCGCTGGCGGACGGGCCGCCGGGCAGGTCGGTTTGCTTGGGGTCGCCGCACACCACCATGCGGCTGTTCTGGCCAAAGCGGGTGAGGAACATCTTCATCTGCATCGGCGTGGTATTCTGCGCCTCGTCGAGGATGACGAAGGCATCGGCGAGGGTGCGGCCGCGCATGAAGGCGATCGGGGCGATCTCGATCTCGCCCGACGCGATGCGCCGCTCGACCTGTTCGGCCGGCAGGCAATCGTAGAGCGCGTCGTAGAGCGGGCGCAGATAAGGATCGACCTTGTCCTTCATGTCGCCGGGCAGGAAGCCCAGCCGCTCGCCCGCCTCGACCGCGGGGCGCGAGAGGATCAGGCGCTTGACCGATCCGGTGATCAGCTGTGCCACCGCCTGCGCGACGGCGAGATAGGTCTTGCCGGTGCCTGCCGGGCCGAGCGCGAAGATGATGTCGTTCGACACCAAGGCACGCATATAGGTCGTCTGGGTCAGCGAGCGCGGGACGATCGTCTTGTTGCGCGTGCGGATCATGATGGGGGGCGCAGTGCCCTCGTCATTCTCGGCGCGGACGATACCGGTCAGCATCGGTTCGGTCGCCATCGCGATCACCGCATCGATCAGCCCGGTGTCGATCGCCTCGCCGCGGATCACGCGGCTGTGCAGCTCGATCAGCACTTCGCGGGCATGGGCGACCGCCTCTGCACTCCCCTCGATCACCACGCGCTGGCCGCGCGCATGGATATAGACGCCGAGCCGCTCCTCCAGCGCGAGGATGTTGCTGTCATATTCGCCGAACAATTGCGGGAGCAGCTGGGGGCGGTCGAAATTGACCTCGACGCGGGCGCGCTGACCATGCTGGGCGGGGACGGGCTTGCGGCTCATGCGGTCCTTTCGGTGGCTCGAAGGTCACGATGTCGCGCATCGTTCAGCGTCAGCATTGGCGGACAAATCTGACAGAAATGCGCGTGGTGGGGCGACAGCGGGCCATCATGGGCCGAACCGGTGTGCAGCGCGGAGGT
Source organism: uncultured Stakelama sp. (assembly GCA_964638925.1). Lineage (GTDB taxonomy): Bacteria > Pseudomonadota > Alphaproteobacteria > Sphingomonadales > Sphingomonadaceae > Sphingomonas. Next base: position 1,998 of record CAZWZP010000147.1, read on the forward strand.
TCCGTTTCGCATGTCGTGCGGCGAGGATGGCAGAGGCGGGGCGCGTAGGACAGCGGAAATGCGTCCCCGATGCCGATTGGCACCGGGGGTGACGCAGCCGGGCAACAGTGGTGGTTCAGTCGGTGCCGAGCCAGGCGCGGCGGAAGGCACGCTGTGCATCTGTCAGCTTGCCGCCGGTCTTTTCCAGCGTGACGATCGTCAGCTTCGGGTCGGCGATCGGGGTGATCGTCGCGCTGCCCGGGCCAGCGCGCGTCGCGAAGGTGATGGCCGCACGCTGGCCCGGCTTCAACGCGGCGAGTCCGGCGCGGAAATCGGCCGGGGTGACGATCGGCTTGCCGTCGAGCGCGGTGATGGTGTCGCCGCGCGTTAGCCCGGCGGCGTAGAGCGGACTGCCCGGAACCGGGATTTCGGCAAGGCTAACGGGTTCGTCGCCGCCGCCGGTGACGTTGCTCGCGCCGATCCATGCGCGGCTGGCCTCGGCCGGGCGCAGCACGAGGCCGGCCTGGGCGAGCAGGGGCGCGAAATCGGGCAGGGCGCTGCCCCGGATATGCGCGTCGAAGAACGCCTTGGCAAAGGCCGGGTCGCGGGTCAGCTCGGCAAGACCCGCTTCGAGATCGGTGGGGGTATAGGGTTTGACCGGCGCGAAATTGCCCTGCGCTGCCCCGTGCCGCTGCCACAGATGGCGCATATAGGCGTCGAGATCGCTGTCGAAGCGCTGGCGCAGTGTCAGGTCCAGCGCGAGCGCGATCACCGCGCCATAGGGGTAATAGGACGCGAAGATCCGCTCATTCACCGTGTCAATCGACGTGGCGGCGTCGACGAACGGCGCGCGCAGGCTCATTTCCTGTGGCGAGCCGTAGCGGCGGGCGGAGTTGTTGACGATGAAGTCGAGCGTGCCGCCAAGGCTGGCGACATAAGCGTCGAGCGGCATTTCGCCCGCGCGGCGGATCGCCAGCGGGCCGTAATATTGGGTGAAGCCTTCCGCGAACCACAGGGACGGCGTGGGATTGGCCTGGGTAAAGTCGAACGGCTCTAGCTCAGCCGGGCGCAGCCGCTCGACATTCCAGGCGTGGATGAACTCGTGGCTGAGCGTGCCCAGCTGCGCGAAATTGGCGTCGGCCAGCGTGCGCGGCTGGCTTATAATCGTCGAATTGCGATGTTCCATCCCGTCGCCGCTGATCTGGGGGACGTAATCGGCGATGAAGGTATAAGTGCCGAAATCGAATTCGGGCGCGGTGCCGAAGATGCGGATCTGCTCGGCGACGACCTTCTTGGCCTTTTCGGCATAGGCGTCGATGGTTTCGGGCGTGTCGGCGCTGTGGACGGCGAGGCGGATCGTCTGGGTCTTGCCGCCCGAAGTGATCGTCCATGTGCGCACATGATGGTCGGACAGCTCGGTCGGGCTGTCGAGCAGATACTGGAGATGCGGCGCCCAGAAGGTCGTGGCGCTGCCGCTCACCGGTGCAAGCTGCGTCGCGATCTTCCATTTGGGGTCGGCGGGGCGGAAGGTGACGCGGATCGGGCGGTCGTCATAACCGGCGGCCCAGATCAGGGTCGCGGGCATGTTGAGATGCGCGTGGGTCTGGTCGATCTGGGTGTAGGTGCCGTCGCCGCGGTCGCCATAGAGGGTGTAGGCGAAGGTGACGGTGCCATCATGCCCGCTGACCCGCCAGCTATACGGGTCGCTGCGGTCGATCCTGAGGTCGCGGCCCGCGCTGTCCTTGGCCGAGACCGAATAGACGTTCTTGGCGAATTCATGGATCGCGTAGCGACCGGGGGAGGAGCGCGCCATGCGGAACTCGACCGGCCCGGATTTCAGGTCGCGATAGGTGACCGCGATCCGCGCCTCGCGATGCGCGGCGTTTTCGAAGCTGAGCTCGTAGGACACCGGGGCGTTGGGGCCGGGGTCCTTGGCCTGCTGTGCGAGCGCGGTGGTGGCGAGGAGGAACGGGGTGGCGAGCGCGAACAGGCGCGCGGTCGGGGTCAGGTGCATCGGGGGAAGGTGGCGGAGTGGGTGGAGGCTGTCCAGATGGGTGTGCTCGAGAGTCGCACAATCCTCCGTTTGCCCTGAGCTTGTCGAAGGGCCGCAGCCCGACAGGCGTTGCCCTGCTTGACCGTGCTTCGACAGGCTCAGCACGAACGGCTCCCAGACCGTGTTCCCGCTATACCGCCACACCCGCCAGCGAGTTCGGTCCGGCACTGTCGATCCGTACCGTCACCAGATCGCCGATCGCCGCATCGGTCATCAGATGGACCGATTGCAGCCAGGGCGATTTGCCGAGCATTTGCCCAGGCAGCTTGCCCTTGCGTTCGATCAGCACGTCGCAGGTTTTGCCGACGCTGGCGGCGTTGAAGGCGGCCTGATCGCGGTTGAGTGCGGCCTGCAGGCGCTGGAGGCGGTCGTCCATCACCTCCTCCGGGACTGCGCCGTCCATTTCCGCCGCCGGGGTGCCGGGGCGGGGTGAGTATTTGAAGCTGAAACACTGGGCATA
>CAZWZP010000147.1:4513-6156 GCA_964638925.1 uncultured Stakelama sp.
GAACTCCTCTGCCGTCTCGCCGGGGACGCCGACGAGGAAGTCGCCCGACAGCGCGATGTCGGGCCGCGCGGCGCGGACACGATCGAGGATGCGCAGGTACGAATCGCGGCTGTGGCTGCGGTTCATGGCTTTGAGGATGCGGTCATTGCCCGCCTGCACCGGCAGATGGAGGAAGGGCATCAGCTTCTCGACCTCCGCATGGGCGCGGATCAGCCCTTCCTTCATGTCGTTGGGATGGCTGGTGGTATAGCGGATGCGCGCCAGCCCCGGAATCTTGTCGAGCGCGGCGATCAGGCCATGCAGGCCGGTCCCGGCATCATCGTCCCATGCATTGACGTTCTGGCCGAGCAGCGTGATCTCGCGCGCGCCGGCATCGACCAGCGACTTGGCCTCATCGACGATCGCATCGAACGGCCGACTGACCTCGGCGCCGCGCGTATAGGGGACGACGCAATAGGTGCAGAATTTGTCGCACCCTTCCTGCACCGTCAGGAACGCGGTCGGGCCGGTCTTGCGGCGGGCGGGGAGCGCGCCGAACTTGGCGATGGCGGGCATGTCGGTGTCGATCGCGCGGCCCTGTGCCGAGGCCTGGGCGACGAGGTCGGGGAGGTTGTGATAGGCTTGCGGGCCGACGACGATGTCGACCTTGGCGCGGTTCGCAATCTCCTCGCCCTCGGCCTGTGCGACGCAGCCGGCGACGGCGATCATCGGATTGGCGCGGTCGGCGAGGCGGGCGTTCTTCCGCAACCGGCCGATGTCCGAATAGACCTTCTCGGTCGCCTTTTCGCGGATGTGACAGGTGTTGAGGACGACGAGATCGGCGCTGTCGGCGTCTGCCGCTGCGGTCATGCCCTGCGCCGCCATCAGCTCGGCCATGCGCTCGCCGTCATAGACGTTCATCTGACAGCCGAAGGATTTGACGTGATAGGTCTTTGGGGGGGCGTTCATCGGCGGGGCTATAGTCGAAAGGGTCGGGTTGGGGGAGGGGGCGGATTTTTGGTCCACGCTAAGGAGCGAAGGCGCGAAGATTCAGAAGAAGTTTTGTTCACGCGGAGGCGCGGAGGCGCGGAGGAGGTTCGGGACAGCGCGAAGCGCCGGAATCATCGTGCAGTTTCGGCTTGCGGTGACCTGGCGGCTGGAGGGCCGCTGGCGCGGCAAGGATTGAATCTCCGCGTCTCCGCGCCTCCGCGTGAAACAACCTGCTTCGCGTCTTTGCGTCTTAGCGTGAACAATCTTTCCTTATCGACGCCCAGACCATAAAGACCCACCGCAAATGGCACGGATCGAAACTCCCCGCCGCGTGCGTGGCACGCAGGACATCTTTGGCGACGAACAGCGCCGCTTCGCCCGCGTGGTCGAGGCGTTCGAGCATGTGCGGCGGCTTTACTGTTTCCAGCAGGTTCAGGTGCCGGTGTTCGAATCCACCGGGGTGTTCGCGCGCAGCATGGGCGAGACGTCGGACGTGGTGTCGAAGGAAATGTACACCTTCCCCGACCGTGGCGACGAGCTGCTGACGCTGCGGCCGGAGTTCACGGCGGGGATTTGCCGGGCGTATATTACCGAGGGGTGGCAGCAGTTCGCGCCGCTCAAGCTGACCACGCACGGGCCGGTGTTCCGCTACGACCGCATTGTTGATCTGTTCG
>CAZWZP010000147.1:6166-7428 GCA_964638925.1 uncultured Stakelama sp.
CTACGAACGCCCGCAAAAGGGGCGCTATCGCCAGTTCCACCAGATCGACGCCGAGATCATTGGGGCGGCGGAACCGCAGGCGGATGTCGAGCTGCTGACGATGGCGGACCAGCTGCTCAAGGAGCTGGGGATCGCCGAGGGCGTGACGCTGCAGCTCAACACGCTGGGCGATGCCGAGACGCGTGAGGCATGGCGCGCGGCGCTGGTCGCGCATTTCGAGGCGCATCGCGGGGAGTTGTCCGAAGACAGCCTGACGCGGCTCGAGAAGAATCCGATGCGGATTCTGGATTCGAAGGACCCGCGCGACCGGCCGATTGCGGATTCGGCGCCGGATATCGACGCGTATCTGACCGACGAGGCGCGGGCGTTCTTTGACGCGGTGACCAGCGGGCTGGATGCGGCGGGCGTCGCCTGGACGCGCAACGCGCGGCTGGTGCGCGGGCTCGACTATTACCGCCACACCGCGTTCGAATTCGTCACCGACCGGTTGGGGGCGCAGGGGACTGTGCTGGCCGGTGGGCGCTATGACGGGCTGATCGGCAATCTGGGTGGACCGGAGACGGCTGGCGTGGGCTGGGCCGCCGGGATCGAGCGATTGGGGATGTTGCTCGATCCCCCGCCCATTCGCGTGCCCGAGCTGCTGTTCATCGCTGCGAACGACGAATCGCGCCTCCTCACCAGCGAACTACTCGCTCTCGCTCGATCAGGCGGCATCGAAGCGAATATGGCGTTTAAGGGATCTGCTAAAAAGCAATTCGAGAAGGCGAAGCGCGACCTCAGCGCCGCCCGAGTTGTTAGTGTCGATGCAAGTGCGGACGCTTCAGCTATCGGGTCATTTCGACTTCAAAATCTTTGGCATGAAGCGGCACCTGTCCGCGCCCGCTTAAAGGAAGCCGTCGAGGCAAACTTTGTCTTTGATGATAACGCGGAGACCCGCGTCATTTCGCTGTTGAAGCGTAAACGATGACCCGCATCTCCCCCGAACGCATCGCGCAGATCGAGGCGCGGCGGGATGAGTTGTCGGCGATGATGGCGACCGGCGACCTGCCGTCGGAGCGCTTCGTCGCGGTGTCGAAGGAATATGCCGAGCTGGAGCCGGTCGCGGCGGCGGCGGGTGAGGTGCGGCGGCTGCGCGCCGAGGCGGTGAGCCTGGCGGCGATGACGCGCGATGCCGATGCCGAGCTGCGCGCGATGGCGGGGGAGGAATTGCGCGCGAACGAGGCGGCGCTGGAGCAGGCCGACCATCGCCTCGCGCTGGCGCT
>CAZWZP010000148.1:0-7408 GCA_964638925.1 uncultured Stakelama sp.
CGCACACTCGACCGGCGCGGGGGGCTCACGCTCTACGCCCGCGCCAGCGCGCCGCTGTCGGGCAGCGGGCGCGAGCTGGCGCTTGGGGCCGAATGGCGACCGTGGCGCGCGCCGATGAGCTTTCTCGCCGAACAGCGGATCGCGCTCGACGGGGGTAAATCCGGCCCTGCCGCCGCAGTCGTCGCTGGCGTCACCGGGATCGACCTGCCCTTCGCCTTCGAACTCGACGCCTATGGTCAGGCCGGCGCGGTCAAGCGCGCGCGGATCGAGCCGTTCGCCGACGGCGCGCTGCGCGTGACGCGCGAGGTCGCCGCTGCGGGCAATGCACGCCTTGCGCTGGGGACTGGAGCATGGGGCGCGGCACAGCGTGAGGCGGCACGCCTGGATATCGGCCCCACTGCGGTCACCACGCTACCGCTATCCGGGCAAACCCTGCGCATCGCGCTGGACTGGCGCGAGCGGGTTGCTGGCAATGCGCGGCCCGGATCAGGGCCAGCGCTGACGCTCGGCGCGGATTTCTAGGCCGCGCGGCCTTCCGCAGTGCGGCGTGAGGGGCTAGGCAGGACATCCTCATGGACCTGTATCTCCCCATCGCCAGTCTTTCGGTCAATGCGCTCGTCATCGTGTTGCTGGGGCTGGGCGTCGGCTTGCTGTCGGGGATGTTCGGGGTCGGTGGCGGGTTTCTCACGACGCCGCTGCTGATCGTCTATGGCATCCCGCCCACGGTCGCCGCGGCATCGGCGGCGAGCCAGGTGACCGGTGCCAGCGTCTCCGGCGTATTCGCGCATTTCCGCCGCAACGGCGTCGATTTGCACATGGCCTATGTGCTGATCGGCGGCGGCGTGCTCGGATCGGGCGCGGGGGCGTTGCTGTTCCGCCTGCTCCAGGCGAGCGGGCAAATCGATACGGTGATCGCCCTGCTCTATGTCGTGATGCTCGGCTCGATCGGCTGGCTGATGCTGTCGGAATCGCTGGGCGCGATCCGCTCCGCGCGCGCCGGCAACGCACCGCGGCCCCGACGGCGGCGGCATCATCCGATGGTCGCCGCGCTCCCCTTGCGCTGGCGCTTCTACCGCTCGGGCCTCTACATCTCGCCGCTCGCACCGCTGCTGCTCGGCTTTGCGACCGGAATCCTGACGATGCTGCTCGGCGTCGGTGGCGGATTCATCCTGATCCCGGCGATGCTGTACCTGCTCGGGATGCCGGCGCAGGTGGTGGTCGGCACCTCGCTGTTCCAGATTTTGTTCGTCAGCGCATCGGCAACGATGGTGCATTCGGTGACGACCAAGGCGGTCGATATCGTGCTGGCGGCGCTGCTGCTGCTCGGCTCGGTGGTCGGGGCACAGCTTGGCGCGCGCTTTGCCGCGCGGGCGCGGCCCGAATATCTGCGCCTCGCGCTCGGGGTCATGGTGCTGCTCGTCGCGCTGCAGATGGTGGCAGGGCTCGCCTGGCGGCCCGACGAAATCTACTCGGTGGAACCGGGATGAAGTGGGGCCCACTCCTCCTCGCACTCGCCGCCCCCCTGCTGCTCGGACAGGCCAAGCCGACGCTCGTCCCCGATGTGTCGCAGCGCGAGATCGAGATCATCTACTCCTTCACCGGCGCGGAGCTGCTGCTGTTCGGCGCGATCGTTCAGCCGGGCAACACCGCCCCGCGCCCCGGCGATCCGCCCACCGACATCGTCGTGGTGGTCAAGGGGCCGACCGAATCGGTGCTGGTGCGCGAGAAGCAGCGGGTTGCGGGCATTTGGGTCAATGCCGACCGCACCCGCTATCGCTCGGCCCCGTCCTTTTATGCGATTGCCTCGTCGCGCCCGATCGACCGGATCGTCGATGCGCGCACCCGCGCCATTTACGAGCTCGGGCTCGATAGCCTCCAGCTGTCCCCCGCATCGGGCGATGCACCGGCGGTCCAGTCGCGCTTCGACGCGGGCCTTGTCGACCTCAAGCGCCGCGCGGGTCTCTATTACGAGGCCCCCGGCACCGTCGAGATCACCGACAATGTCCTCTATCGCGGCCGCATCCAGATCCCGGCGCGCGTCCCCGTCGGACGCTTCACCGCCGAAACCTTCCTGATCCGCGACGGCCGCGTGCTGGCGGCGGCAGTGCGCGAGATCGACATCCGCAAATCCGGCTTCGAACGCTGGGTCGCGCGTGCGGCGGAAAATCATTCGATTCTCTACGGCATCGCTGCAGTGCTGCTGTCGATCGGCTTTGGCTGGGCTGCGGGCGCAATCTGGCGCAGATTCTGATCGCTCTACCAACCACTTCTTTACTCACACTCAGTAGAAACACCCTGTTTTGCAGGGGAGCAGCACCGCGTGATGAGTGAAGACATGGGCGGACAGCGATTCGACCGTATCCGTCCAGCCTCCGAGGCCAGCGACATGTCGGATGCCGCAGCGGCGCACGGCATCGGCGCGGTGTCGGCCATCGGTGGCGCGTCGAGCGAGGTCGTATTCGACATGGCCGCGCTCGAAACACTGGCCACCAGCGCCGATCCGGCGGTCGCAGGTGCCGGCACGGTCGGCAGCCAGATCAAATTGCGCGCGGGCAGCAGCTGGCTGATCGCCAATGTCCGCGCGCTGCGGCTCGACGAACGCAGCGGCGCAGTTGTCGCACAGGTCGATTTCCTGGGCGAAGGGGATGAAGAGAAGCTGACCGGCAAGCTCTACAGCTTCCGCCGCGGCGTCACCCGCTACCCGGTCCCCGGCACGCCGGTCTTCCCGGTATCCACCGCCGACCTCAAGCAAATCTACGCCGCCGATGACCGCGCGCATATCGAGGTCGGCAATGTCTATCCGACCAAGGACATCCGTGCCGCTTTGTATATCGATTCGATGCTGGGCAAGCATTTCGCGCTGCTCGGATCGACCGGTACCGGCAAATCGACCGCCGCCGCTTTGATCCTCCACCGCATCTGCGAACTCGCGCCGCAGGGCCATGTCGTGATGATCGACCCGCACGGCGAATATTCGGCGGCGTTCAAGACCAATGGCGCGCTGTTCGACGTGTCGAACCTCGCCATGCCCTATTGGCTGATGAACTTCGAGGAGCATTGCGAGGTGTTCGTCACCTCCGAAGGATCGGATCGCCAGGTCGATGCCGACATCCTCGCGCGCTGCATCCTGATGGCCAAGCAGAAGAACCGGCTCGCCGCCGAATTCGGCAAGCTGACCGTCGACGCGCCGATCCCCTATCTGCTGTCGGACCTGACCCAGATCATCCAGCTCGAAATGGGCAAGATGGACAAGGCAACCGACGCCGCGCCTTATCTACGGCTTCGGGGCAAGATCGACGAGATCAAGGCCGACCCGCGCTACGCCTTCATGTTCAGCGGGATGCTGGTGTCGGACACGATGGCGAGCTTCATCGCGCGCATCTTCCGCCTGCCCGGCGACGGCAAACCGATCTCGATCATCGACGTGTCGGGCGTGCCGAGCGAGATCACCAGCGTCGTCGTCGCGGTGCTCAGCCGGATGGTGTTCGACTATGCGATCTGGTCGCGCGGCGAGGCGCAGCGCCCGATCCTGCTGGTCTGCGAAGAAGCGCACCGCTACGTCCCCAATGAGCGCAATGCCGACGGGTCATCGGTCGGCCGCATCCTCAGCCGGATCGCCAAGGAAGGCCGTAAATATGGCGTGTCGCTTGGCCTGATCACCCAGCGGCCCTCGGATCTGGCCGAAGGCGTGCTGTCGCAATGCGGTACGATCATTTCGATGCGCCTCAACAACGACCGCGATCAGGCATTCGTCCGCGCGGCGATGCCCGAAGGCGCGCGCGGCTTCCTCGACGCGATCCCCGCGCTGCGCAACCGCGAGTGCATCATGGTCGGCGAAGGCGTCGCGACGCCGGTTCGAGTCGCGTTCGACTCGCTGGAAGAGGCGAAGCGTCCCGCATCGGGCGACCCGATCTTCTCCGAACTGTGGCGGCATATGGGCGGGGAAGAGCAGATCCTCGACCGCACGATCCGCCGCTGGCGCGCGCAGGGGCGCTAGGGCCGCCGCAATCCAACCGCCGTTTGTGCTGAGCTTGTCGAAGCACGAAGCCTCACAGATGTTGGGAACCGCCCTTCGACAGGCTCAGGGCAAACGGGGTTTGGGAAGTTTGAGGACGTAGTCGCGCGGACCTAGCGCCTCGCCCCGCGTAAACGCCGCGCTCCGCACCGCGCCCTTGAACGGGCTCACCGCGTTCATCCGCATCCCCACCGACGCCACCCCCGGCGCCTGGGGCACAAAGGCCAGTTCGGCACTTGCCTGCTCCACCCCGTTGACGAAGGCGCGATAGACCCGCCCGTCATAGCTTTGCGCGACATGGTGCCAGCGCCCGACCGGCCAGCGCTTGGCGGCATCGATCAGCGGCGCGCGATAGCCGGGGCCAAGCAGGAAGGTGTCGAGCCACCATTCGGCTCCCTCGGTGCGGATTTCGAACAACATCCGCTGCCCGTCCTTCGCCGTCGCAGCCGAGCCATCGCCGCTCTCCAGATGGAACCAGCGCTGCTCGAACGCCCCGCCATCGGGCCGGAACAGTGCCTCGAAGGTGAAACGCGGCGTGTCCGCGAGCGGATGGCGCGGGATCAGCAGCTGGTCGTGCACCCCGTCGAACAGCACCGCCTCGCCCAGCGGGCTGTCGATCAGCTGCGGCGCGCCGATCACGCGCGGCGTCAGGCCGCCGATGCGCTTGAGCGAATCGAATTTCCAGATTTCCGTGCGGCGCTTGGCAAAGGCGGGCGCGGCGCACGCAAACGCCGCTCCGGCAATCAGCGCGCGGCGACCGATCACTCGGCGGCGTCGGTCTGGGCCGGCTTGTTGCGCGTGCCCCCAACCGGCACCGCGAGCAGCTGCGCCAGCTTCGACTTGAATGCGCGCAGATCGTTGCCGCCCAATTGCTGCACGACCGAGAAGCTCACCGAGCGCGGGTTGATCGCGGCGCCATTGCGATACAGTTCATAGTGCAGATGCGGCCCGGTCGAGATGCCGGTCGATCCGACATAGCCGATCACCTGACCCCGGCTGACCCGCTGGCCGCCGCGCACCGCGATCCGGCTCATATGACCGTAACCGGTGCCCATGCCGCCGCTATGGTTGAGCCGCACGAAATTGCCATAACCGCCATTGCGCCCGGCGAACGCGACCACGCCGTCATTCGCTGCGCGGATCGGCGCGCCATAAGGGGCGGCAATGTCCATCCCCTTGTGCATCCGGCTGAAGCCCAGCACCGGATGACGCCGCAGGCCGAAGCCCGAGCTGATCCGCCCCGATGCAGGCATCGCCATCTGGCCCTTGCGCTCGCCCTTGCCGGCACCGTCATACCAGCTGACCTTGCCATCCTCTTCCCAGCGCAGCAGCTGCACCTTGCCCGACCCGCCGCCATTCAAGCCGGCATAGAGGAGGTTGCCGAGCTGCACCTCGCCGGTCGCGGCGCGCGCCTGTTCGACGATGATATCGAACTCCGCGTCCGATCCAACCCGGCCAATCGGCACGCGCGTCGCGATCGACCGGATATAGGCCTCGACCGCGCGCGACGGCGCACCGGCGGCGCGCGCCGAGCGATACAGGCTCTCGCCCACGCGGCCGCGAATCCGCAGCGGGGTATGGTCGACCGCGATGGGGATTTCGTTGAGCGCGAGCCCATCGGACGTGCGCACCAGCTCGAGGCTGAGATCGAAGCGCGCGCGGAAGGCGAGCTTTTCCAGCGGGCGCGGGGCAGATTTGTCGACGCGGCGGCCGAGCGTCAGGTCAAGCTGGGTGCCGGACTTGAGGTCACCCAACGCCATCACGCCGGCGATCAGATCGGCGGCCTGTGCCGCCTCATTCTTGCCGACCCCCGAGCGGGCGAGCGCAGCCTGCAACCCGCTTCCCGAACCCAGCGTCACATTGTGCTGGATGATCGGGCGTTCGGGCGTGTCGGTCAGGGGCGTGACGAGCCGGTTGGCGGCAAGCCGCGTGCCGGTGACCCCGCCCTTGTCGAGCGGCGCGATCGACTGGGCCCGCATCAAATCAGCGCTCGCCGCATGGGCCGATGGGACGCCGCCATAGATTGGGCGCTCAAACCCCGGCGAAAGCAGGATCACGAATGCGCACAGCCCGCCGCAGGTCGCGGCGCCGCGAAACCATTCACGGCTGCCGATGCGCGATCCCAGATCGGGGATCAGCTCGAAATCGGGATAACGTTCGCGGAATCGCTCGATCATTCCGGGCTTGCGCACATCGACGCCGCGCCCGAACGACAGCGCCGCCGCGCCGCCCGATTGTTCCAACCCATGATCGCTGCGCAGAAACAAGGCGCGCTGCCCCCACCCAAAATCGTTTGAACGAAACGCCGTTCCCCCGGCTACAGCCCGAACGGTTGTGGATAGTATATGCTAAAGTCAAATTAAGCAGGTTGCGGCACGTCCGGACTTGCGGCGAGTCGTGCTGGTGCGGGGACGGGGCGTGATGTTAACCAAAATCGCTTCGGAACCTGATGCCAGGCCGCTTGCGCTGCCGTCGAGTCGGGACGATCTTGGTCGGCGATGAGTCTTTTCTCCAACAGCCCGGTCACCGCAGTGCTCGGCCCGACCAATACCGGCAAGACGCATCTGGCGATCGAGCGGATGGCCGCGCATTCGAGCGGCATCATTGGCTTCCCGCTGCGCCTGCTGGCGCGCGAAGTCTATGACCGGCTGGTTGCGCTCAAGGGGCCGAAGGAAGTGGCGCTCGTCACCGGCGAGGAGCGCATCGTCCCGCCCGGCGCGCGCTGGTTCCTGTGTACCGCCGAATCGATGCCGCTGGATCGGGAGGTCAGCTTCGTCGCACTCGATGAGGGCCAACTCGGCGCCGACCCGGAACGCGGCCATGTCTTCACCGACCGCATCCTGCGCGCGCGCGGCCGCGACGAAACGATGATCCTGGGGTCGGACAGCCTGCGCCCGGTGCTGCGCAAACTGGTGCCCGAGGCGGAGATCGTCACCCGCCCGCGTTTCTCGACGCTCAGCTATGCCGGGGCGAAGAAGCTCTCGCGCCTGCCCAAACGCTCCGCCATCGTCGCGTTCAGCGCCGAAGAGGTATACGCCGTCGCCGAAGCGCTGCGGCGGTTGCGCGGCGGCGCAGCGGTGGTGATGGGCGCGCTCAGCCCCCGCACCCGCAATGCCCAGGTCGGCCTGTTCCAGTCCGGCGACGTCGACTACCTCGTCGCCACCGACGCGATCGGCATGGGCCTCAACCTCGACGTCCATCATGTCGCCTTTGCCAGCCTCAACAAGTTCGACGGCCGTCGGCAGCGCCGCCTGACCGTCGCCGAAATGGCGCAGATCGCCGGACGCGCCGGGCGGCACCAGCGCGACGGCACCTTCGGCGCACTGGTCGAGGAAGGCCCGGGCGCGTTCACGCCGGAGGAGATTGCGGCGATCGAGGGGCATCGCGTCCCCC
>CAZWZP010000149.1:0-235 GCA_964638925.1 uncultured Stakelama sp.
AAACAAGTTCAGCATGACGGAAGCTGAGAAGCGCGCGTTCTAAACAGCAACAAAAAAGGGGGAGGGTTTCTCCCTCCCCCTCTTTGGAATGGCGGCGCTTCTGCGCTTCCCTTCCCTTTCCACGGCCCCCCGGCTGGGAAAGGGGCTGCCCGTCCACGGCCCCCCGGCTGGGACAGGCAATCCTGTTGACTGCACGATCAGAACGGAAACAGCGCGTCGTAGATCTGCTGGCCCC
>CAZWZP010000149.1:325-2794 GCA_964638925.1 uncultured Stakelama sp.
GAATTGTCGCGGCCGATATCCTGCGGGCGGACCACGCCGCTGACCACCAGTTCGCGCAATTCGTTGTTCACGCGCACTTCCTGACGGCCCCGGATGCCGAGATTGCCGTTGGGAAAGACGTTGGTGACGATCGCCGACATGGTCATGCTGATCGTTTCGGAGCGGCTGATATTGCCGCCGCCGCTCGACTGCGATTTCGAATTGGTGCTGGCGAGGTTGGTCGGGTCGAGCGACTTGGGCAGCAGCTTTTGCAGGCCGAGCAGCGACGCGATCCCGGCATTTTCCGAACCGCTGCGGTTGCGCGAGGTGTTGTTGCCGACCTCAGCCTTGTCCGCGATGTTGATCTTGATCGTCAGGATGTCCCCCATCCGGGTCGCGCGCTGATCGCTGAGGAACGCGCCGGCCCCGGCACGGAACAGCGAAGCGGAGGCGGCGGGTGCCTGAACCGGGACCACGCCGGGGGCTGCGGGAGCATTGGCGACCGCCGCTGCGACGGTGCCACCGGTGTAACCGGGATTGCCGATCGAGCGCTCGCCGCCGGGCATCGCCATCTCTTCGGGCGCGGTCATCTTGGGTGCCTTGCCGATGCGGCCGAGGCGTTCGACACTGCCACAGCCCGAAACCAGCGACGCGGCGGTGATGGCGAGAATGATCTTCTTCATGGGTTTCTACTCCCTCAGTAAATGATGCGGACCAGCCCGTTGCCCGCGACGAAGCCGTCGAGCGTGCGCTGGGTGGAGGTGGTGACGACGCGGACGGGTTCGCCCGCCCCGGCGCTGGCGAGGGCGCGGCCCTGGGTGGTGATGGTGAGTGCACCGGTCTTGTAGGCGATCAGCACCGGCTCACCCCGGCGGACCAGCCGCGGGGCGATCACGTCGCTGACGCGCACGACCGATCCGGGCGAGAGCGGGCGCACCGCTTCCATGCCCTTGGCCGCCTCCGCCTCGATCGCGCCGCGACCCATATTGGGCGAGCGTTTCTCATAGACGAAGTCGTCGGCGGACAGGATCTCGCCGCGCTGGACCGGGCGCGCGAGCACGGCGACCTCGAGCTGCGCGGGCGCTGCACGTACGGGAGCCGGGGTCGGCGCGACCGTCTGGGCGGGGGCCGGAACCGGCACCAAAGCCGCGGCGATGAAGGCGATGCGGTAGATCATGATCAACGCAGCTGGCTGGTGGTCGCCAGCATCTCGTCCGCCGTCTTCACGACGCGGCTGTTCATTTCATAGGCGCGCTGCGCGGTAATCAACGCGGTGATTTCAGCCACCGGATTGACGTTCGACGCCTCGACAAAGCCCTGCTGGAGCACGCCGAAGCCTGCCTCGCCCGGATTGGCGATGGTCGGCTGGCCCGATGCGGCGGTCTCCAGATAGAGGTTGCCGCCCTGCGCCTCGAGCCCGGCTTCGTTGATGAAGGTCGCGAGCTGGAGCTGGCCGACATTTTGCGGCTCGGGCTGGCCGGCGAGGATCACCTGAACCTCGCCCGTTTTCGACACGGTAACGTCGATCGCCTCGGCGGGAATCGTGATCCCCGGCTGCACCGGAAAGCCGTCGGCATTGACCAGTTCGCCCTGATCGGACAACTGGAACGATCCGTCGCGGGTATAGGCGGTCTCGCCCGAGGGCATGGTGATCGCGAAATAGCCGCGCCCCTGGATCGCCACGTCATAGCGATTGTCGGTCTGGGTCATCGCGCCTTGCGTGGCGATGCGATAGACGCCGCCGGTCTTGACGCCGGCACCGATCTGAATGCCCGTCGGCACCCGCGTGTCGGGGCCGGTCGCGCCGCCGGGGCGGGTCACCTGCTGATAGAGCAAGTCCTGAAACTCGGCACGCTGGCGCTTGTACGCCGTCGTGTTCATGTTCGCGATGTTGTTCGAGATGACATCGACATTGGTCTGCTGCGCGAGCATTCCGGTGCCGGCGATGGAGAGGGTACGCATGGATCAGTCTCCGTGGAAATGGGGTCAGCCGAAGCGGCCAAGCTTGTCGATCGCGGACTTGCGCATGTCGCCCAGCGCTTCCGACATCTTCATGCTGGTCTGATAGGCACGCAGGATCTCGACCATGTTGGTGGTCTCGACGATCGCCTGGACGTTCGATCCCTCGACGCCACCCGATTTGAGCTTGGTCTCGCCGGCTGCCAGTTCGCGCCCGCCGGTGCCGGCAAAGGTGCCGTCGCCACGCGGATCGACCATGCGTTCGTCGTCGAACACCGTCACCGCGATGCGGCCGACCTGCGCGTCGCCCGCGCTGACCGTGCCGTCCTGGCCGATGCTGACCTGGCCCGCCTGTTCGGGGGGAATGGCGATCGGACGACCGCCTTCGCCGAGCAGGGTCAGTCCGCCCGCCGTCTGGAGCGTCCCGTCCTCCCCGACGCGCAGATAGCCCGCGCGCGTATAAGCGGTGCCACCCTCGGGCGTTTCAACCGCAAGATAGCCGGGGCCGTCGATCATCACGTCGATCGGATT
>CAZWZP010000149.1:2804-7365 GCA_964638925.1 uncultured Stakelama sp.
GGTGAACGCACCCGCGCTCTGGTCATGCACTGCGCCGTAATCGAGCACCATCGACGTCGTCTTGACCGGCGCGTCCGCGCCGCCGCCCGCCTGCTCCACATATTCGCGGAACACCGGTGCCTCGCGCTTGAACCCGGCCGTCGAGATGTTGGCCATATTGTTCGCGCTCACGTCGAGACGACGCCGCAGCGCCTGCTCATGACTCAGCAGCACATAGGATGAGATATCCATCGCCACCGCCCCTTCAAAAAATTCGTCCAATTTTTTGCGGCTAGGCAAATGTTGCCGACCCGCCCCTCTATAATAGGAACATTCCGCCGGTCCGGTCGCGGATGGGCAAAGAGATTGGGACAGAGACAATGAGCGACGAAATCATCGTCGAAACCAAAGACGGCGCGGCCCCGGCCAAGGGGAAGATGGGCAAGAAGAAGCTGCTCATCATCGCCGGCGCGGCGCTGCTCGTGCTGGGCGGCGGCGGGGGCGGTGCCGCCTGGTTCCTGCTCGGGTCCGACGACGCGGCGGCAAAAACTGCCGGGGCCGAAGAGGCCGCAGCCGAGGGCGACCATGGCGGCAAGGAAGCGGGCAAGGACGGCGAGAAGAAGGACGGCAAGTCCGCCCTCTATCTCGACGTGCCACCGATGGTCGTGAACCTGCGCAGCGCGGACGGCGCGGCGCGGTTCCTCAAGATTCATTTCGTCCTGGTCCCCGGCCCGGCAAGTTCCGTCGTCAAGCTTCAGGAGAAGCTGCCCCTCGTCATCGACGCCTATCAGCCATTCCTGCGTGAATTGCGCCCCGAAGACCTGAACGGGTCGGGCGCAGTCTATCGCGTGAAGGAAGAGCTGCTGATCCGCGCCACCCAGATTTTGGGGCCGGATCAGGTGAAGGACGTCCTCATTCAGGATCTGGTCCAGCAATGAGCGACGATTTCGCTGATTTCGAACTGCCCGAGCCGCCGCGGCTCGATCCCGGCGCGGACGCGCTGCTGGATCAGGCGGGCATCGACGCGCTGTTCGGCCAGGTCGGCGGGTTCAGCCAGCCCAAGGAGGGGCTGCGCGCGGTCATCGAATCCAATGTCATCAGCCGCGAGCGGCTGCCGATGCTGGAGGTCGTGTTCGACCGCATGGTCCGGATCTTCGCGACCTCAATGCGCAACCTGACCTCCGATGCAATTGACGTCAGCCTGGAAGAGGTGACCTCGATCCGCTTCGGCGATTATCTCAACCACATCATGCTTCCCGCGATGATCGGCGTGTTCCGCGTCGAGGAATGGGAAAATTACGGCCTGGTCTCGGTCGACTCCAGCCTGATCTACGCCGTGGTTGACGCGCTGCTCGGCGGGCGACGCGGCGGCGGCGATCAGGTGATGATCGACGGCCGCGGCTTCACCACGATCGAGACTGATCTGGTCTCGCGGATGCTGGGTCATGTGCTGAACGACCTGTCGATCTCCATGGCACCGATCACGCCGACGACGATCGAGCTGGAGCGTGTCGAGAGCAGCCCGCGCTTCGTGGCGATCGCCGGCACGACCAATGTCTGCGCGGTGGCGACCTTCCGCGTCAGCATGGACGAGCGCGGCGGGAATTTCAGCATCCTGCTGCCCTATGCGACGATCGAGCCGGTTCGCCACCTGCTCAACCAGCGGTTCATGGGCGAGAAGCTGGGCCGCGACACGATCTGGGAAGTTCATATGGCGTCCGAAGTCCGCAAGGTCGATGTGACGCTCGACGTTCTGCTGGGCGAACGCGACATGCCGCTCGGCACCGTCCGCGACTTTAAGGTCGGGCAGACTATCCCGCTGTTCGCCGATCCCGACCAGCCGCTCGACATGCAATGCGGCGGGGTCACCATCGGCCGCGCCCAGATCGGCCAGCGGTCCAACAAGATCGCGGTGCGGCTGGTATCCGATATCGCCAAGGAGAAGCGCGCATGACCTACTCGCTCATCGCGAACGTGCTGACGATGCTGTTCTGCACGGTAACGATCATCCAGAGCCTGCGGATGATGCGCGCGCTCAACGCATTGAAAAAGAATGATCTTGGCCAAGTGGTTGCGACGCTCGACCAAGCCACGGTGCAGGCGCGGCTGGTCTTGTCCGAGCTCAAGGGCACGCTGACCCAATATGCCCGCGGCACGCATGACGCCGCGCGCGCCAAGGCGGTGGCGGACGAGCTCAAGATGATGATCGAGATTGCCGATTCCACCGCCGAACGGCTGGTCGAATCGGCCGCAGCGGCGCGCCGGGCCGAGCCGGTGGAGCGCTACTGATGCGCATTCCCTTGCTCCTCCTCACCGCCGCCGCCGCCACATTGGGCGCGGTGGCGAACGGCGTTGAAGCGGCAGTCACTGTCGGCGAATCCGTTGTGCCCAAGACGCGTCTCGGTAGCCAGATCGAAGGCGAACTGAACGACGCACAGCGCAAGGAGGCCGAGCGCCGCCGCGCGCTGGACCTGCGCGAACAGGCGCTGAAGGCGGCACGGCTGCGATTGAAGCGCCAACAGGCCGAGGCAGAGGCCAAGGCTGCAGCCGAAGCCAAACCGGCGGCGGGTGCCCCGGCCGGCGGTACCGCCGGCGCGACCCCGCCGGCCGAGGAGCAGCGCTACAGCGACCTGGCCCGCATCTTCCAGTCGATGAAGCCCGCCAAGGCCGCGCCGGTATTCGAGAAACTCAGTGCCGAAGTGCAGTTTCAGGTGGCACAGCGGATGCGCGACCGCAACGCCGCGCTGATGATGCAGGCGATGTCACCCGACGCCGCCGCCGCACTCGGCATGGCGCTGGCGCGCGGTGGGATGGCGCAGCCAAAGACCCCCGCCACGACCCCCGCAAAGGCCGGGCGCGCTGCGCCAAGATGAGCCTGGGACAGGTTACTGTAGTTCTACAATACTGACAGAAGCACTTAGACAGGACCAATCTGCAACAAGCGGGGTTCTGGAGGGGTGAGTGCAGTGACGGTCCCCGACACGGACGATGTCCCCTTGTCGAGCGAAGAAGCTTTGCGCCGCGCGGCGTTGTTCGCGTCGGGTTTACTTGCGCTGCGCGAATCGCCGCGCTTTCACGAACTGGTCGAAGACCTGCGCCGCACGATGAACGCTCCCATCGCGGGGGTCAGTGTGATCGACGGCGGTTATTGCTGGTTTCCGGTGCTGTCCGGCATTGATCTCGACTCGATCCCAGTTGCGGACTCACTGTGCAATAGCGTCGTCGAAACCCAGATTCCGTTGACCGAGACCGACCTCACCACAAACGCGAAATTCGCCGATAACCCGTTCGTCGTCGGGCCAGTGGCGATTCGCGCCTATGCGGCGGTGCCATTGTGCGGTGTCGAGGGGGCAAAGCTGGGCACGGTATTCGTCGCCGACCGTCACATCCGCCCAGATTTTATCGACCGCGCCATCCCGCGGCTCGAGCGCACCGCGCTGCGCATCCTGGACGAGGCATCGGCGCCGCATCACATGCGTCGGATCGGCCGCACCACCGTGGAGGGACTTGAGGCGTTGATTCGCCGTGCGACCCGCGACGGCGACGATGCACTGGTCACCGCGATCGACCGGGTGATGCGTGATGTGCTGCCGCTGACCGGGGTTCGGGGAATCTAGGCGATCAGGGCGCGCCGCTTGCCGGGCTGGTGCGGACTTCCAGGATCAGGACATGGCCGGCGAGCGGATCGGCAGCGTGGGCGGCGCTGTCGAGCAACGTTGCCAGCGCCTCGGCATCTACTGCGACGCGCGGTGACGCGCGCAGCTGCGCGAAATCGAGCAGCGCCGACAGCACCGCCGCACGCAGGGCCGGCTGGGCAGCACCGAGTTGCGCAGCATCGACTCCCTCGGCGGGCGCAATGGCAAGGTCAAGTTCAAGATCGCCATCAACACGCCCGGCATCGACAATCGGCACCCGGAATTTGCCGAGCGGGACGACAGCAGCCTCACCCCCGCCCCCGCCAGCAGCTCCGGCGGGCGCAGCCACGGCCAGCAGGGCGGCGGCGGCAGTCAGACGGGCAGCGGGTCGACGCATGGGGTCTCTTTCAACGACGGGGGCAGGCAAAGGCGTATGGCGGGGACCGCTCACGGCCCGGTCTTCCTATAATAGAGGGAAAACCCCCTTTTGGGACTGCCCCCGTTGGGATTTGAATGAGCTACGATCAAAAGCCAGCGCGGATGCGGGTCGTCGACGGGGCCGCCGCCGAACCACGCCGCCGCAGCGAAGCCGGCGGGCCGCTGACCGGCGGTTTTGCTGCAGGTCCAGTGTCACGCCGCGCCGCCGCAAGGCGCGCCGCCGTCAAACCGGGGTTCACGCGCACCACGATCGCTTTCCTGTTTCTTTCCGCAGCGCTGATCGGCGGCGCGGTGCAGGCCTGGCTGTTGCTGCGCCCGTGACCCGTTCGATCCGCCTTGCTGTCATCATTCTGCTTACCGGAACCGCGAGTGCGGCGGTGGCGGCCGGCGATCCCAAGCCGCCGGCCGCGCCGATTGCACCCGCGCCCGCCAGCACCGTCGCACCGGGTGCCATCGCCAAGCCGCCGCCCTTTGCCGCCCAGCTCGCCGAACTGCCGCGCACGGCACCG
>CAZWZP010000150.1:0-1580 GCA_964638925.1 uncultured Stakelama sp.
TTGAACTCACCCTCGTCCGCGATGATCAGCCCGCCGGGCTTGAGGTCGCCGACATTGGTCTTGAGCGCCGCCGGGTTCATCGCGACCAGCACATCGGGGGCATCGCCCGCGGTCTCGATCGCCGCCGACCCGAAATTGATCTGGAAGGCGGAGACCCCGAACAACGTCCCCTGCGGCGCGCGGATCTCGGCGGGGAAATCGGGGAAGGTGGCAAGATCATTGCCCGCCAGCGCGGTCGACAAAGTGAATTGCCCCCCGGTCAGCTGCATCCCGTCGCCGGAGTCCCCGGCAAATCGGACGACGACCGCTTCGGGCGGCGGATTGGCGGAAGCCTCTTCGGGGGTCACCTGATGGGCGGCAGTGGCCATTCAGTCTCTTCCTGCAATGTCTCTCCACCCTCTACGCCTCGGGGTGGTTGAACAGAAGGTAGAACGATGCCGGGCGGTTGCAACCGCTTCTTTCACGCTTGCGACGCGGCGATCGTCCCGCCCAGCGCCAGGATCGACGCGACATGCCGCGCCGACACCTCCATCGCATCCACCCCATAGCCGCCGCCCAACGCGCTCGCGAGCGGCAGGCCGCGCCGCCGCGCCAACGTCGCGATCCATGAGTCGCGCACGATCAACCCTTCCAGGCTCAGCGCCAGCCGCCCCAGCCGGTCGCCCTCCCACGGGTCTACCCCGGCCTGATACAGCAGGATCGTCGGCTCGAACGCATCGACCAGCCCCGGCAGCGTCGTGATCAGCGCGTCCATGTAGCCCGCATCGTCCACCGCATCGGGCAGAGCAACGTCGAGCGTCGATCGCGCCTTGCGCACCGGGAAGTTCTTGTCGGCATGGATCGAATAGGTCGCGATGTCGGTGCGCCCGGCCGTCAGCGCGGCGGTGCCATCGCCCTGATGCACATCGCAATCGACGATCAGCACCCGCTCCCCCTCCTCCGCCAGCCGATGCGCGGCGATGGCAAGGTCGTTGAACACGCAGAACCCGGCACCGGTCGCGTGCAGCGCATGATGGCTGCCCCCGGCAGTATTCGCGGCAAAGCCCTCGCGCTGCGCAATCTTCGCCGCCGCATAGGTGCCACCCGGCACCGCCAGCGCCCGCGCCGCCACCTCAGGCGTGAAAGCCGATCCGCCGCTCCTTCTCGCGCGGCACGCGGCTTTCGATCACCTCGGCGACATAATCGGGATCGTGCACCGCCTCGATCCAGTCGCGCGGCATCGGCGCGGGCTCATGCCACTCCAGCGCCTCGCCCAGACCACGCAACAGGTCGCGGACGAGGCCATTCTTGTTCCACTGATACTGGCTGCGCGCAGGGGCAGGCGCGACGTAGAGCGGGTGGTGGACGACGGTGATGGGCACAGGCAACCCTTAATCCGTTTGCCCTGAGCTTGTCGAAGGGCCGCAGCCAGCACTGTCGGGAAAGGTGCTTCGACAGGCTCAGCACAAACGGAGGTTCAGTTAGGCGGCCAGCGTCTCCAACGCCTCCTGCGCCTCCATCCACGTCACTTCCGCCGCCTCGATCGCCTTCACCACCACACCGCGCTGCTTCATCAGTTCGGTCATGGTCAGCTTGGTGAA
>CAZWZP010000150.1:1590-5364 GCA_964638925.1 uncultured Stakelama sp.
GCACTCGACGGATCGAACATTGCCCGGTCGATCGCGCTCAGCTTTTCCTGCAGCTTGGCCAGCTCCGCCTCCGCCGCCTTGGCCGCCTTGCGCATCGCATTGCCCTTTTCGCGCGCCTCGGCCGCCTCGCGCCGGGCGTCCTTGCGGTTGACCCCGCCCTTCGCGCCTTCCGCCTTCGGCTCCTTGGCGAGTACGAACGCGATGTAATCCTCGATGCTCCCGTCGAATGGCTTGGCAGTCCCGCCATCGACCAGCACCAGCCGGTCGGCGGTCATTTCGATCATATGCCGGTCATGGCTGACGATCACGACACAGCCCTGATAGGCGGTGAGCGCCTGGATCAGCGCCTCACGCGAATCGACATCCAGATGGTTAGTCGGCTCGTCGAGGATCAGCATGTCCGGCGCGTCGCGGGTGATCAGCGCCAGCGCCAGCCGTGCGCGCTCGCCGCCCGACAGCTTGCCGACCTTGGTCATCGCCTTGTCGCCGGCAAAGCCGAACCGGCCGAGCTGCGCGCGCACCGCGCCGGGCTTCTCGCCGTCCATCAGCCGCTGCATATGGTCGAACGGCGTCTCGTCGCTGTGCAGCTCCTCGACCTGATACTGGGTGAAATAGCCCACCCGCATCTTCGCCGACGCCGCCTTCTCGCCCTCGATCGGGGTCAGCTGCGCCGCCAGCAGCCGCGCCAGCGTTGTCTTGCCGTTGCCGTTGCGCCCGAGCAGCGCGATGCGGTCATCCGGGTCGATGCGCAGGTTCAGCCGCGACAGGATCGGCGTTCCGTCATAGCCGACACTGGCATGATCCAGCGTAATCAGCGGCGGGCGCAGCTGGTCGGGATCGGGAAAGCCGAACGCCAGCGTCGGATCGTCCATCACCGCCGCAATCGGCTGCATCTTCGCCAGCGCCTTGGCGCGCGACTGCGCCTGTTTGGCGGTCGATGCGCGGGCCGAGTTGCGCGCGACGAAATCCTGCAGCTTCGCGCGCTCGGCCATCTGCTTTTCGCGCGCGGCCGCCTGCTGCGCCTGTCGCTCGGCGCGCTGCCGTTCGAACGCGTCATATCCGCCGGGATAGAGCGTCAGCTTGCCGCGCTCGAGGTGCAGGATATGGTCGACGACGTTGTTGAGAAAATCCCGCTCATGGCTGACGATCACGATTGTCGCGGGGTAGGAGATCAGGAAATCCTCAAGCCACAGCACCGCTTCAAGGTCGAGGTGGTTCGACGGTTCGTCGAGCAGCAACAGGTCGGGCTGGCTGAACAGCAATGCCGCCAGCGCGACGCGCATCCGCCACCCGCCCGAGAAGCTATCGAGCGGGCGATGCTGCGCCTCCTCGTCAAATCCCAGACCGACCAGAATCCGCGACGCCCGCGACGGCGCGGTATAAGCGTCGATCGCCCCCAGCCGCTCGTGAATCTCGCCCAGCCGGTCGGGGTCTTCCAGCCCCTCGGCCTCGGCCATCAGCGCCGCGCGCTCGACATCGGCTTCCAGCACCGTCTCGAATGGCGTGGCCTTGCCCGCCGGAGCCTCCTGCGCGACATAGCCCAGGCGCGCGCCGCGCGGCATGTCGGCACTGCCCTCGTCCGGGTCGATCATCCCGGCAATGACCTTGACCAGCGTCGATTTGCCCGCGCCGTTGCGCCCGATCAGGCCGATGCGCCCCTTTGGCGGCAACGCCGCGCTCGCACGGTCGATGATCGTGCGCCCGCCAAGGCGGACGGTGATTCCGGAAAGATTCAACATGCGCGCCGCCTATCACCGCAGCGCAGCATTCGATAGCCCCCGCTCAATCGCCGACACACCACCGGCGGCGGTTACGACAACCGCCCCTCGAAATCCGCGTATCCGAAGCTCTTCACGATCCGCAGATCATCGCTCCGGCTATCCCACAGCGCGATGCTCGGCAGCGGCACGCCGTTGAAGGTCGTCGTCTTGACCATCGAATAATGCGCCTGATCGAGGAACGCAAAGCGCTGTCCCGGCACCGGCCATTCCGGAAAGCGGAAATCGCCCAGAATATCGCCGGCAAGGCACGATGGCCCGCCCAGCCGCACCAGCACATCGCCCTCCTCGCCCAGCATCGCCGGGCGGTAGGGCGCCTCGATCACGTCGGGCATGTGGCAGGTGGCGGAGATATCGACCACGCCGATCGGCATCCCGTTGGTGAAGACATCGACGAACTCGCCGACCAGGATGCCGGTATCAAGCGCAATCGCCTCGCCCGGCTCCAGAATCACCTCGAGTCCCGTCTCGTCGCGCACCTGCTTGAGGAAATCGACCAGATCGTCGCGCTGATAATCGGCGCGCGTGATATGATGCCCGCCCCCGAAATTGAGCCATTTGAGCTGGCCCAGATACGGCGCGATCCGCGGCTTCAGCGCCTCCCACGTCCGCCGCAGCGGCGGGAAGTCCTGTTCGCACAGCGAATGGACATGGATGCCGTCCACGCCCTCCAGATGCTCGGCCGTCAGCTGGTCGGCGGGGAAGCCAAGCCGCGAATGCGGCTGGGCCGGGTCGTATTTCTGGACCTCGCCCTCGCTGTGCATCGGGTTGAGGCGCAGCCCGACCTCGAACGTCTCGCCCCGCGCCCGCGCCGCCGCCAGTTCGCTCTTCATCGCGGCGTGCTGGAACGGCGTGTTGAAGATCACATGATCGGAAATCGCGCAGACCTCCGCCATGTCGGACTTTTTGTAGCCCGAGCAATAGGTCGCGATCTCACCATGATAATGGTCCCGCGCAAGCCGCGACTCATACAGGCCCGACGTCGCGACCCCGTCGAGATACTTCCCGACCAGATCGCCCAGCGACCACATCGAAAACGCCTTGAGCGCGAGCAGGATTTTCACCCCCGCCCGGTCGCGCACATCGGCAATGGTCTGAAGGTTCCGCTCCACCGCCGCCGCATCGACGACGAAGCACGGCGACGGCACGCGCGACAGGTCGAACCCGGCAAACGCGCCCGGATCACCGGCCTTGGTGGACATCACGGGCGACGCTGCACGGGTTTCGGTCATGGTTTCTTGCTCACATGAAAGCAGAAAGAAGTTTGTTCACGCAAAGGCGCGAAGACACGAAGAAGAAAAGCTACGCGAAGCGCCTTGATCACCCGGCTCAGCCCAAGGCGACGCCAGTGTGAAAGGCCGCTCACGCGGCAAGTTCCAACACCTTAGCGCCTTCGCGCCTTAGCGTGAATCAAACCTTCTTCTCTTCTTCGACGCCCCCGCCCAAGCCGTCAAAATTTGAGCGGCTCGGGCAGCTCATGCACCTGCCACGGCAGGCCATGCTGGTTCAGCATGTCCATGAACGGATCGGGATCGAACTGCTCCATGTTGAACACGCCCTCCCCACGCCACTGACCATTCAGCATCAGCGCCGCACCGATCATCGCCGGAACGCCGGTGGTGTAGCTCACCGCCTGATTGCCCGTCTCCTCGAACGCGTCCTCATGATCGCAGACATTATAGACGTAGAAGGTCTTCTCTTCCCCGTCCTTCATGCCCGTCGCGATGTCGCCGATATTGGTCTTGCCCTTGGTCGTGGTGCCCAGCGTCGACGGCTCGGGCAGCACGGCCTTCAGGAACTGCAGCGGCACGATCTCGCGGCCTTCATACATGATCGGCTCGATCGAGGTCAGGCCGACATTCTGCAGCACGCGCAGATGCGTCAGATACTGCTCGCCGAACGTCATCCAGAAGCGCGCACGCTCCATTTCGGGGATGAACTTGGCCAGGCTCTCCAGCTCCTCATGGTACATCAGGTACATGTTCTTCGCGCCGAC
>CAZWZP010000150.1:5416-5730 GCA_964638925.1 uncultured Stakelama sp.
TCGCCGTTCTCCCAGTGCCGCGCGGGCGCGGTGATCTCGCGGATGTTGATCTCGGGGTTGAAGTTGGTCGCGAAATGCTGGCCGTGATCGCCGCCATTGCAGTCCAGAATGTCGAGCGTGCGGATCGTGTCGAGCAGATGCTTCTTGATGTACATCGCGAACACGCTGGTGACGCCGGGATCGAAGCCCGAACCGAGCAGCGCCATCAGGCCCGCATTCTTGAAGCGATCCTGATACTCCCACTGCCAGCCATAATGGAACCGCGCCTCATCGCGCGGCTCGGCTCACCATGAGGCGGCTGGGAGGACAAAGTC
>CAZWZP010000150.1:5740-6489 GCA_964638925.1 uncultured Stakelama sp.
CTCATAATTGGCGGTGTCGAGATAGTCGGTGCCGGTGTTCAGGCACGCGTCCATCAGGTTCAGGTCCTGATAGGGCAGCGCCAAATTGACCAGCAGGTTCGGCTTGACCTGCTCGATCAGCTTCGACGTCGCGGCGACGTCATCGGCGTCGACCTGCGCGGTGTCGATCGTGACGCCAAAGCGCTCCTTGACTGATTCGGCGATCGCATCGCACTTGAACTGACGGCGGCTGGCGAGCGTGATCTTGCCGAACAGCTCGGGATTCTTCGCCATCTTGTGCACCGCGACCGACGAAACGCCGCCTGCGCCGATTACGAGAACGTCCTTCACGCCTTTGTCCTTCCTCAACTGTCCCGGGGGAATGCGGCCCCCATATGGGAGGCGCGCGCCGGATGCAAAGGGCGAAGCACGGGCTGGCCCCAAGCTGCTGAAATCCCCTATGACTGCGACATGAGCATGACGATCGGACGCAGGACATTCAGCGGCGGCGCGGCCACCTTCGGCCTCAGCGGCACCGCCGCCGCGCAATCGGCGCAGAAGGTGTTTGCCCCGCTGCCGCCCTGGCCGCCGCGCGAAACGCTGATGCTGTGGCCGACCCTGCCGCCCGGCACCCCGCCGGGCATCGCGCCCTCGAAGGAACCGGTCCCCCTGCCCCCCGGCACGCCGCAGCGCTGGGAAAAGGGCATCCGCCACCCCTATCTCGGCGTGTTCCGCCCGCAACGACCCGATGGCCGCGCCGGGCTGGCGCA
>CAZWZP010000150.1:6530-7345 GCA_964638925.1 uncultured Stakelama sp.
GTGAATGGCGCGCGCGTCCTCGACCCGCTCGGCATCACGGTGGTCGTCCTCGCCTATCGCCTGCCGGGTGAGGGCTGGTTCAACCGCACCGACGTGCCGCTGCAGGACGCGCAGCGCGCGATGCGCCTGATCCGCGCCAATGCCGCGCATTACCGCATCGACCCGGCCAAGCTCGGCATCCTCGGCTTTTCCGCCGGAGGGCATCTCGGCGGCACGCTGACCGTCGGCCATGCCGATCCGGTGTACAAGGCCCGCGACACCGCCGACAGCCTGTCCGCCCGCCCCGATTTCGCGGGCCTGATCTACCCGGTCACCCAATTTTCCAGCGCCGGCCCCAACAGCCGCTCCGGCCCCAACCTGTTCGGCGGCCCGCCGCCCGCCGGAGCCGCCTCGGCCCGCTTCGACGTCCTCACCCGCGCCAGCCCGGCGATGCCGCCATTATTCCTGTGCCACGCGATGGACGACGGCACGGTCTCGGTCGGCCAGAGCATCGCCCTGCTCGAAGCCGCCCGTCGCCACAAGGTACCGGTCGAGGCGCATCTGCTCGAACGCGGTGGACACGGCTCCGGGGCGCTGTCGCTGCCGCCGACCAATCCCGGGTCGAAATGGCTGGAGTGGTTCGCGATCTGGACGGCGACCCACACCAAATAACAATTCCTCCCCTGCCCCGCAGGGGAGGTGGCAGCGCGCAGCGCTGACGGAGGGGCGGCCGCGCAGACGGTCGTGAACAGCTCGGCAAAATTCCGCCGTCTCCGCGGCGGCCCCTCCACCACTCGCTGCGCGAGCGGTCCCCCTCCCCTGAGCAAGCTCAGGGG
>CAZWZP010000151.1:0-7338 GCA_964638925.1 uncultured Stakelama sp.
TTGCACGGCTGGCGCCGCGAGCTGTTCGGCGAAAAGGCGCTGGCCTTGAAATCAGGAAAACTGGCGCTGGCGATCGAGAAGGGCCGCGTCGCCGCGATGGGGGGCAGCGCGGGCGGGCTGCTGATGGGCGCGATCAGCAACATGGCACCGCAGGATTATGGCGCGATCGTCAACCTGGTGCCGTTCGTCGATGTGGTAACGACAATGCTCGATCCCACCATCCCACTGACCACCGGCGAATATGACGAATGGGGCAACCCGGAGAACAAGGCGAGCTATGACTATATGCTCAGCTACTCGCCCTATGACCAGATCGAGGCCAAGGCCTATCCGCCGATCTTTGTCGGCACCGGACTGTGGGACAGCCAGGTGCAATATTATGAGCCGGCCAAGTACGTCGCCCGGCTGCGCGCGAAGAAGACCGACGCCAACCCGCTGCTGTTCCGCACCAACATGTCCGCCGGGCATGGCGGCAAGTCGGGGCGGTTCGAGCGGTTCAAGGAACAGGCGGAATATCTGGCGTTCGCGCTGGACCAGTTGAAGCTGAAGTGATCGGGCGGTAGCGGGGAGCGTATGGACACGCTCCCCGCTACCGACATCGACGCCGCCGCCGAACTGGAGCGGCTGGCCGCGCAGATCGCGCACCACAACGCGCTGTACCACACCGAAGATTCGCCCGAGATCAGCGACGCGGCCTATGACGCGCTGGTGCGGCGCAATGCCGCGATCGAGGCGGCGTTTCCGCATCTGGTGCGCGCGGATTCGCCATCGAAACTGGTCGGTGCGGCACCCGCCGGGCACCTTGCCAAGGTGCGCCATGCGCAGGCGATGATGAGCCTCGACAACGCCTTTGCGGACGATGAGGTGATCGAGTTCGTCGTGCGCGTGCGGCGGTTCCTGAAGCTAGGCGAAGGCGATCGCGTCGCGCTGACCGCCGAGCCGAAGATCGACGGGCTGTCCTGCTCGCTGCGCTACGAGAACCGCAAGCTGGTGCTCGCGGCGACACGTGGCGATGGGCAGGTGGGGGAGAATGTCACCGCCAACGCGCTGACGATCGCCGACATTCCGACCGAACTGCCCGCCGATGCCCCGGACGTGTTCGAGGTGCGCGGCGAGGTCTATATGGCCAAGGAGGATTTCCTGGCGCTCAACGCGCGGCTGATCGCCGAGGCGGAGGAAATCGGCAAGGAGGCGCGGCAGTTCGCCAATCCGCGCAACGCGGCCGCCGGATCGCTGCGGCAAAAGGATGCGGGCGTCACCGCCGCGCGGCCGCTGCGGTTCCTGGCGCATGGCTGGGGCGAGACCAGCGCGCTGCCGGGTGAGAGCCAGTTTGCGGTGATGAAGGCGATTCAAGGCTGGGGCTTTCCAGTCCACCCGCTGTTCGTCGCATGCGTGCAGGTCGAACCGGCGCTGGCGCAATATCGCAAGATCGAGGCGCTGCGTGCCGACCTGCCGTTCGATATCGACGGCGTGGTGTACAAGGTCGACCGGCTCGACTGGCAGGAGCGGCTGGGCAGTGTCGGGCGCGCGCCGCGCTGGGCGATCGCGCATAAGTTCCCCGCCGAGCGCGCCGAGACAACGCTGCGCGAGATCGACATTCAGGTGGGGCGCACGGGCAAACTGACTCCCGTGGCGCGGCTGGAGCCGGTGACGGTGGGCGGCGTCGTCGTGACCAACGCGACGCTGCACAATGCCGACGAGATCGAACGCTTGGGTGTGCGTCCCGGCGACCGGGTGGTGCTGCAGCGCGCCGGCGATGTGATCCCGCAGATCGTCGAAAATCTGACGCGCGAGGTTGAGCGGCCGGCGTTCGTCTTCCCGACCCATTGCCCGATCTGCCAGTCCGAGGCGACGCGCGAGGAGGGTGAGGTCGATGTGCGCTGCACCGGCGGGCTGATCTGCCCGGCGCAGCGGCTGGAGCGGCTCAAGCATTTCGTCAGCCGCGGCGCCCTCGATATCGAGGGGCTGGGGGAGAAGACGATCGTCGAGTTTCTCGACCTTGGCTGGATCAAGGAGCCCGCCGATATCTTTCGCCTGGGCCAGCATCGCGACGCGCTGCTCGGCCGCGAGGGGTGGAAAGAGAAGTCGGTCGACAATCTGCTCGCCGCGATCGAGGCGAAGCGGGAGCCCGACGCGGCGCGGCTGTTGTTCGGGCTGGGCATCCGTCACATCGGCAGCATCACCGCGCGTGACCTGATGAAGCGCCTCGCCACCCTCCCCGCCCTCGCCGCACTGGCGGGCGAGATCATCGCGCTTCGGGACTCGATCACCCCGGCCATCGGCGAGTCCGATGCCAAGTTCAACGCACGGCGCGACAAGGCGATTGCCGAGCATATCGGAATCGAGAATGTCGGGGCGGCGGTCGGCCATGCGCTCGCCGATGTCTTCCACGAGCCGCACAACCGCGCGGTGTGGGACGACCTGCTCGCCGAAGTCGCCCCGCCCCCGTTCGTCGTCGAAGCGCGCGACTCGGAAGTGTCGGGAAAGACGGTGGTCTTCACCGGATCGCTCGAAACGCTGAGTCGCGACGCGGCCAAGGCGCAGGCGGAGCCACTGGGTGCGCGCGTTTCCGGGTCGGTATCGGCCAAGACCGACCTGATCGTCGCCGGTCCCAGCGCCGGATCGAAGCTCAAAAAGGCCGCAGATCTAGGGATTCGCGTGATCGACGAGGCGGCGTGGAACGCGATTGTCACCGCCGCAAAGTGATGCTTTTTTGCAACGCACAAAACCACTTGATGCAACTGTAACAATACCGCAAAGAACGGTCCCCATGGGGCAACGCAAGACGGTGAACGACACCGCTCGCGTAGGCTTTGAACAGCCCATCCTAAGGGGACCATAATGCGAAACCATCTGCTGATCGGCGCGGCTGTTGCTGCGCTTTCGTTTCCGGCTGCGGCGCACGCCCAGTCGACTGGCTCGGTCGATTTCGACGAAGGTGAAATCGTCATCACCGGCACGAGCGTCTCGTCGGGCGTCGCCGGCATCATCGTTCCCGACACGTCCAAGGCGAAGGCCGAGCTGAGCGCCGAGGCGATCCAGCAGTCGGTTCCCGGCCAGTCGATCAACGAAGTGATCAACCGCCTGCCGGGCGTCAGCTTCCAGAACAACGATGCGTTCGGTTCGGCCGGCGGCACGATGACGATCCGCGGCTTCTCGTCGGATCGCATCAGCCAGACCGTCGACGGCATCCCGCTCAATGACTCGGGCAACTATGCCCTGTACTTCAGCCAGCAGCTCGACATGGAGCTGATCGAGCGCGTCAGCGTCAACCTCGGCACCACCGACGTTGACAGCCCGACCGCCGCAGCAACCGGTTCGACCGTCAACTACCGCACGCGCGTGCCGAGCGAAGAGTTCGGCGTGAAGCTGGTCGGTTCGGCCGGCGAATATGGCTTTTTCCGCGTGTTCGGCATGGTCGACACGGGCAACCTGACCAGCTCGGGCCTGCGCGCGTTCATCTCCGCCAGCAACCTGACCAGCACGACCACCTTCTACCGCGAAGGCAAGATCGACCGTCAGCAGTATAATGCGCGTCTGTATCAGCCGCTCGGCGACAACGGCGACTTCATCTCGGTCGCCGGCACTTATGACGTGAACCGCAAGAACTTCTTCGGTTCGGTCGCGCTGCGCGAGGACGCGGGTCGCGCCACCCCGAACCGCTTCCCGCAGACCAAGGAAGAGCGCTTCTATTCGATCGCGCCTTGTCTGACCAACCAGGTGGCGCGCCCGGGCCTTGCCGATGTTGCGAACACCTGCGGTTCGGAATTCGATCGCCGCATCAACCCGTCGAACACCGGCAACATTCGCGGTTCGTCGCGCTTCACGCTGAGCGATGGCATCGTCCTGTCGGTCGATCCTTCGTACCAGTATGTGAAGGCCAATGGCGGCGGCGGCGTGGTTGCGCAGGAAGGGTTCCGCGATGTCAACCCGACCGGCGGCACCGCAACCCCGAACCAGTGCGTCACCGCACCGACCACCGCAGGCTATAGCTGCCAGGTCGGCTATATCGGCGGCACGCCGTTCTTCGGTCGCGACCTGAACGGCGACGGCGATCTGCTCGACACCGTCCGCATCCTGGCACCGAGCCAGACCCAGACGCATCGTATCGGCGTAATCGCCTCGCTGCGTTGGGAACTGAACGAGGACAACACTGTCCGTCTCGCTTACTCCTATGACCGTGCGCGTCACCGCCAGACCGGCGAGACCGGCTTCCTGCTGGCAAATGGCGCGACCAACGATCCGTTCCCGGTCAACAACCCGCTGACCGACCGCAACGGTCGCGTCCTGCAGAAGCGTGACCGCCTGTCGTTCGCGATCCTGCACCAGATTGCGGGTGAATATCGCGGCGAGTTCGGTGACCTGACCGTCAATGTCGGCGTGCGTATGCCGTTCATGCGCCGCAACCTGACCAACTATTGCGCCACCTCGTCGCCCTCGGGCTTTGTCGAGTGCTTCACCGACGATGCGGCTGCGCAGGCAGCCTATCTGGCGAACGCGGCGCAGCAGACTGTCCCGGGCGTCGGCACTTTCGCGATCCAGGGTCCGCAGCAGCGCATCTTCAACTACAAGAAGGCGCTCCCGAACATCGGCCTGGTCTATGACCTGACGTCGAACATCTCGGCCTTCGGTAACTTCTCGCAGGGTCTGCAGGCGCCGGGTACGGACAATCTGTACAACAGCTTCTACTTCCCGATCACCGCCGCCCAGGCGCAGCCGCGTCCGGAAAAGACCGATAACTTCGACGTCGGTCTGCGTTACCGTTCGTCGTCGGTTCATGCCCAGGTCGTCGGCTGGTACACCAACTACACCGATCGTCTGGCTTCGGCCTATGATCCCGAGCTGGAGCGTACCGTCTATCGTAACCTTGGCCGGGTGAAGAAGTACGGCATCGACGCCAACATCAGCTGGCAGCCGATCTCGGCGCTCAGCGTCTATGCCTTCGGCTCGCTGCTGGAATCGGAGATCCAGGACAACGTCCTGCTCGCCACCACCACCACGGGCACGCAGATCTTTGCGATGACCGCCGGCAAGCGCGAAGCGGGTGCCCCGACCTACACCTTCGGTGGCGGCTTCAACGCCGACCTCGGTCCGGTGGCGTTCGGTGCGAACGCGAAGCGCACCGGTTCGCGCTATGTGTTCGACGACAATACGCCGATCCGTACCGGCACCGGCCCGACCCCGGCGTCGATCATCTATCCGGCAAAGACCCCGGCCTACACGCTGGTCGACCTGCACGCCCGGGTGAAGCTGAACTGGGCCGGTCTTGGCGAAAAGACCTACTTCCAGTTCAACCTGATGAACGCATTTGATGAACTCTATGTCGGTGGCTTCTCCGGCAACCTGTCGAGCATCGGTGCAAACTCGGCTGGCACGATCACCTCGTCGAACGCCCCGTTCGTTCAGATCGGCTATCCGCGGACCTTCATGGGCTCGCTGATCGTCGGCTTCTGATCGCAACGACAAGCTAAATGGAAACACCGCCGTCCCGGGCAACCGGGGCGGCGGTTTTCTTTTGGGCCGGCGATGCGTGAAAGCAGTGCGCGCTGACTTCAACCGCGCTCCGGCGCAGGCCGGAGTCGAGTTGCGGTGGGTTTCAGGTGGCAGGATGCCGCCTTGTGCGCATCGCGCCTGGCCCCGGCCTTCGCCGGGGAACAGGAGTGATGCAGCTTTGTCCGAAAAACTCTAACCGATCACTTCGAGGACGGCGGCGCGGGCGATTGCGGCGGCGCGGAGGTCGTCGGCGGTGCGGCGAGCGAGAAAGGTGAGCGGCGGGCGGGCCGGCCGCGAATTACTGGTAACTGTCTGATACGTGTTCGAAGAATTCAGATTCACTCGGGATCCTGTCTGGGTATTACGTTCGCCTCACGCTCGGCGCGGGCGGTTTCGGTGCGTTCCTGGCGGTCGGCCATGGCGAGCCATGCGGCCTCGGCGCGCAGATTGCGGTCGCGGACATTGTCGAGCGTCGCGGAATCCGCGTCGGCGCGGCACTTTGCGGCGTTGTCGCGATAGGTAAGCGTATGGGCTGCCATCGGGTGGCTCCGTTGCTGCCAGAAACAAAAGGGCGAAGCGCCGGGCGGCGCGCATGGATGCGCGCCGCCCGGCAGCCGATTAGTCAGCGGCCTGCAGGTTCACGGCGGCCATCTTGCCGCGCTTGTCCTGCTCCAGCTCGTAGCTGACGCGCTGGTCCTGGTTCAGCGTCGCCATGCCGGCGCGCTCAACGGCCGAGATGTGGAC
Organism: uncultured Stakelama sp.; assembly: GCA_964638925.1. Classification (GTDB taxonomy): domain Bacteria; phylum Pseudomonadota; class Alphaproteobacteria; order Sphingomonadales; family Sphingomonadaceae; genus Sphingomonas. Next base: position 6,238 of record CAZWZP010000151.1, read on the forward strand.
GAACGCGTCGCCACCGCCATTGTCGGGGGCGATGAAGCCATAGCCCTTGTCCGAGTTGAAAAACTTGACGGTTCCGGTGATGCTCATTGGGTATTCCTTCTTTAAGCGGCGCGCCCCGAGTGGGCGGACCTCGAGCTGCGGAGGCAGGGAAAGAAGGAAGAAGGGGCCGCAAAGCACCGAAGACCGTCGATTTGCGACTGTAGCAGCGCCTATATGCGCGCAATCCGCTGAAATTGCAAGGGCAGGTGCCGGCGCGTGCCAATGGACCGAGATTCCTCGCCGCCGTGATCGTCGTCACGCGCCCCTGCCGCGTGTCTGCGCGATCCTTGTCTGGGGCGGAATCATCTGCCCGGCATGGGAGATGCGAGATGAGCAAAGTCGAAGTCGCCGGAACCGGCACCATCTGGGAAAGCTGCCTGAAGTTCGAGAAGTGCGTCCGTATCGGCTGGCCAATCAACAAGAAGATCTGCGTCGGGGTGCGGGCGTGCCTGCGCCTGATCGAGCGGAAAGGCTCCGTGCTCCTCCAGGTCGACGCCGCAGGAAAGCAGTTCGAATATCCGTTGACCAAAGCGTGCCACACCATCTTCACGGTCGCGGTCGGCGACATCAAGATTTGCATCGAGCCGCGTGGCGGCAACAGCGTGCGGCTGCAGGCGCGGGCGTGCATCGGCTATGGCCCGATCAACAAATGCTGGGACATTTGGGGCACCGATATCGCGTGGCTGACCGCAGCGGAGTTCGCTCAGCTGGACCTCGCCCCGCTCGATCTGCCGGCAAGCCAGGCTGCAAGTGTGCGCAACACTCCTGCAGCGCTGGCGTTCGAGGACGAGTTCATGCCGGTCGACATGTGCAGCTGCGTCGAGGCAATCGAAGCGGCGTAATCCTAAAGGCGACGCGACAGACCCGACGGGCGCTGCCGCGTCGCCATGATCAATGTTGTGCTCGATCCCGCCGCTAGCGCATCTCGATCTTGGTGAAGTTGAAGCTGACCTGCTCCGCGCCGCAATCGGTCACCACCGCATCGAGGATCGCGCCGGTGCGGCCGGTTTTGTCATTGCGGATCGGCAGGCGCGGGAGCCGCTGGCCGACCGTGCACCCGCG
>CAZWZP010000152.1:0-7330 GCA_964638925.1 uncultured Stakelama sp.
GATCTGCGCGGCTTGCAGCTTCGACACCATCCCGCCCGAACCGAGACCCGAGGACGAGGCCCCGCTCGCCATCGCCATCACCTCAGGTGTCACCGCCTCGACCAGCGGGATGAGCCGCGCCCCCTCGGCACGCGGGTCGCGGTCAAAAAGCCCATCGACGTCTGACAAGAGCAGCACCAGATCGGCCGCCGCCGCCTGCGCCACCCGCGCGGCGAGGCGGTCATTGTCGCCGAAGCGGATTTCGGCGGTGGCGACGCTGTCATTTTCGTTGATGATCGGCACCACGCCGAGGCTGAGCAGCCGCCCGAGCGTCGCGGCGGCGTTGAGGTAGCGGCGGCGATCCTCGAGATCGTCGAGCGTCACCAGCATCTGTGCGGCGGTGAGGCCGTTGGCGGCCAGCACTTCGGCCCAGACCTGGCTGAGCGCGATCTGGCCGGTGGCGGCGGCGGCCTGCGCATCCTCAAGGCTGGCGCGGCCGCCCTTGGGCAGGTTGAGGCGGCGCGCTCCGAGCGCGATCGCGCCGGAGGAGACGACTGCGACCTGCTGTCCCGCCTGCACGCGTTCGGCGATGTCGGCGGCAATCCCCTCAAGCCAGTCACGCCGCACGCCGCCATCGGGATCGACGAGCAACGCCGATCCGATCTTGACGACGAGGCGCGAGCAGGAGGCGGGCGGGAACAGGTTCATCGCGCGCGGCATAGCGCCTCGATCTCATTCCGTCATCCCGGGCTTGACCCGGGACCCAGCTGCCTTGACCCGGTCGAAGAAGCGGGCCCCCGGGTCACGCCCGGGGTGGCGACAGGGTCAGGGCTGAAGGTGCGTATTCAGCCAGGCATCGACGATCGGCGTCGCGGGATAATCGGCTTGCCCCAGCTTGCGATTGATTTCCATATGGCCGACCAGCCCGCGACCCTCGATCCGCGTCACCTGGGCCGGGGTGCCGGCCTTGCGCAGCGCGGCGCCGAGGGCTTCGGACTGGCGCTTGCCGTCGTCGCGGTCGACATGGAGGATCAGGAAGGCGGGGGCGTTCGGCCCGGCGGCGTGGAGGGTGGGGGATAGCGCCTTTTGCCGCACGGGATCGGTCCCGAACGCCTGCTTATAGGTGTCCTTCATGATGCCCGGCCCGTCCGCCATCTGTGCGGCGACATCATAGGCCGCGCCGTCGAGCGGGATCACGCCGCGAATATCGGACAGCGCAAAGCCAGCCGCGCGGGAATAGGTCGGATCGGTGCCGACCAGTGCGACAAGGTGTGCGCCCGCGCTATGGCCCATCAACACTATCCGCGCCGGGTCGATGTTCAGGCGTTTGGCGTTGTTGCGCAGCCAGGCGAAAGCGGTAGCGACGTCGGCGGCCTGATCCTCGACCTTCGCCGCCGGGACGAGGCGGTAGTTGACCGAGGCGACGGCATAGCCTTGTGCCAGATAATGTGTGACCTTGGCCGCGCCGGTGGCGTTGCGCTTGTCGCCGCGCTTCCACCCGCCGCCATGGACAAAGATCACGATCGGTGCAGGCTTGGCCGTGTCCTTCGCCGCCCAGAAATCGAGCTTTTGCAGCGGGTCAGTGCCAAAGCTGTGTTCGACCATTCCGGCGACAGGAGCCTCGGCCCCGCGTGCGGCCATCCGCTCTGCCAGCCGCTCGCGGAAGCGCTGAGCCTCGGCGACTGGCGTGGTGAGGAGTGCGATTCCGGCAACAAGAATCATCGACCTGACCATGTTTACCCTCCGGCTAACATCGCGCCACGTTCTGCAGGTTCATTGCTGAACCGCAACTGTCTCGCGGGGTCTACTCGCCGCCAAAGGTATAGCTGAGCGCGAGGCCGACCGAGGGTTGGCTGCGCGAGCCGGCGGTGCGGACATAGGGCGAGCTTGCGGCGTCGCCGACCAGATGGTCGTAGCGGGCATAGGCGGCGATGCCGATCCGATCGTTCAGCTGGCGCAGATAGCCGGCGGCGAGGCCGACGCCCTCGACCCCGCCGTCGGGACGGAATTGCGGCAAGCCCGATGCGACGCTGTCGGCCGGCGTGATGCCGTACCAGGCGCGATGGTATTTGGCGTCGGCCAGCATCACGCGCGGGCCGATCGAGAACAGCCAATTGTCGCCGTCGCGGACGATATAGTCGGCGCTCAGCTCGCCCACCAAACCGTCGTGTCCGCTAACCGCCTGACGCGCTTCGGCACGCACGCGCAGGTTGCGCGCAACATAAGTCTGGGCGAAGCCGCCGACCTCGAAGCTGAACCCGACTTCGTGCAGCGGCACGCCGATGTCGGTCGCCTTGCGCTTGCCCTTGAAGCCAAGCGCCGGGCCGAACTCGACCCCGCCCGCCTCGATCACTGGAAAGCCGAAGCTCTCATCGGGTGCCTCGAAATCGAACGGGTCGGTGCCGCGGGCGCGGGAGACCTCGACAAATGGCCCGAAGGACAGATCCTTTGCACCGGGCGTCTTGGGCGACAATTGCGGGCCGAGATAGATGCGGGTGCGCATCGGCTCGCGCTCCGGCTCCGCCTCTTGCGCGGCGGCGGGCATGGTGACGAGGAGGAGGGTGAGAGGAGCAAAACGAGTCAACATAGCGCCTGATTTAACCGCTGCGTGGCCCAGCGCCAGCCGGTTCCGCTCTGCACGCGCTCTTTCCGCTCGACCTTTGAGCGCAGAGGCAACAGGTTGCAGCCTGAAGTTGCGATTCGGGGGCGTAGATCGTGTGGAAGGCATGGGTGGCGGGGCTGTTCCTTGCCGGAGTGTCGGTGCCGGGTGCGCAGGCCAGTGATCGCGGCGATAGCAAAGTGGCACCCGCAGGCGAGGCGGAGGCGACGCACCGCGAGTTCGTCGCCTATGGCGAATGGGTGCTGCAGATCGACGGCATTCTGAAACCTGCGCTGGACGAAATCCGTGAGCTAAGCCCGCAATGGGAAGCGGCAACGCGCGCCCGCAACGGAGCGGAGACGCAGCGTGCATTCCAGCCGGTCCTGAGCAAGGCGAGGGCGGCTGTTGCGGAGGCCCGGCGCAAGCTGGCGGTCCTGCCGATCCCGACGTTTGAACGCCTTGAGCTGGGCGAGGAAGCGAGTCCCACAGGGGTTCATGCCGAAATGACCCGGACCCTCAACCGGATCGATACGGTGCTGGATGCCTTTCCCCCGGTGCTCAAGGCGCTCGCCGCCAATGATCCGCATGCGGCCGAAGCGGCGGTCGCCCAGATGCTGGGCTCGGCCGCGACCCTGTTCCGCGCGCAGGAGGCGATGGCCGGGGTGTGGATGGCGACGCTGGAGCAAGGCGATCCCGCGCGCGATGTGCTGGAGTTTGAACGCCTGTTCTTCCGGTCGGGCGGGCGGATGATGACGTCTGGCGAACGGCTGATGCGGCGGCAGCAGGATCCGACGTTGGGCGCGGATCTGCTGCGGATCGCCGACGACATGGATGGAGTAATCAAGCGCGGCCTGGGGGCGATCGACGCGGCGCAGGCAACGACCATGGCGCTTATCCTGGAAACCGGAAGCGATGCCGAGGGTCGCAGCGCAAAGGCGATGTTGACCAAGGCACACGCGATCCACGGACTGTCGCGGGACAGCTTTTCGGTCGCGCGCAGCTATGAGTCCGCGCTGCGCGGGGCGGCAAAGCAGGCGGCCCGAACGCCGGTTACGCTGAACAGCCTTCAGCCGCTGGTGCTGGCGTTGCGAAACACGCGAATGGAGTTGGACGCGGTCGGCACGCGTCAGGCGGAGGTAATGGCGGGGACGCGTTGACGGGCTTCCCGTTCGGCGAATCGCGTCCTATCAGCGCGACATGCATGATGATGACGACCTGCCGCCGCTCGGCCCCGAATTCGCCGCCCAGTTCAAGCGCGATGACAAACGGCCGCCGTGCCAGCTTTACCTGATCTCGCCGCTCGATGTGGACGGGGGCTTCCCCGACCGGCTCGCCCGCGCGCTCGATGCCGGGCCGGTCGCGGCGTTCCAGTTCCGCGTCAAGGATGTCGATCAGCATGAAGCGGCGCGGCTCGCCGAACCGCTGCTGCGCATCTGTGCGGATCGCGAGGTCGCGTTCATCGTCAATGACAGCATCAGCCTGGCCAAGCGATTGGGTGCGGATGGCGTGCATCTGGGGCAGGGCGATGGCGACCCGCGTGAGGCGCGCAGCGTGCTCGGCCCGGCGGCGCAGATCGGCGTGACCTGTCACGACAGCCGCCACCTCGCGATGGAAGCGGGTGAGGCGGGGGCCGATTATGTCGCGTTCGGCGCCTTTTACCCCACCACGACCAAGCCGACCACGCACCGGCCCGATCCGGCGATCCTGTCGTGGTGGACCACGGTGTTCGAGATTCCATGCGTCGCGATCGGCGGGATCGCTCCGGACAATGCTGCGCCTTTGGTGGCAGCAGGCGCGGACTTTATCGCGGTGTCGGGTGCGGTATGGAATGGGGACGAGGCCGCAGCGGTGCGCGCGTTCGATGCCGTGCTGAACGCGGCGCGCTGATCGAAGGGGACAGACAGATGCTCGACCGGGTGTTCACGATCGTCGCCGGTCGCATCGCCGCGCTGGCCGGACAGCCGGTGACGTTCATCGTCGCGGTGCTGCTGATCGTTGCATGGGGGCTCACCGGGCCATTGTTCGGCTATTCCGACACCTGGCAGCTGATCGTGAATACCTCGACCACCATCGTCACCTTTCTGATGGTGTTCCTGATTCAGAATTCGCAGAATCGCGACGCGGCGGCGATGCAGGCCAAGCTCGACGAGCTGATCCGGGCGATGGACGCCGCGCGCAACGAGTTCATCGGGATCGAGCATCGCAGCGATACCGAGATCGAGGCGATCCGCGCCGCGATCGAGGTCGAGGTCGGCACGGATGCGACGGCGCATCCGGCAGCGACGGTCGAGCGGCTCCGCAATCGCTATTGAGCGCGCAACCGCCGCTGCGCTGAGTCGTTATCCCCCGGTAACGAGACGGAGAGCATGTGTGCATAAGCGTGTTGCAGGATTGATCGGGGCGGTTGCGCTGGTGGCGAGTGGCGTGGCGGTGGTGCACGCGCAGACTGGCCCAGCGGAGAAGGCGGCTCCGGCAAAGCCCGCGCTCAGCCGCGATATCCTGCATGTCCAGGTAATCCTCGACCATCTCGGCTTTCCGCCCGGCCCGCTCGACGGACGCGAGGGGCAGGGGCTGACTGCGGCGCTCAAGGCATTCCAGATCACCCGCCAGATTCCGGTGACGGGCAAGACCGACGCGCGCACGCTGCAGGCGTTGCATGAACACCGCGCGCTCCGCCCGACCCGGATCGTGCGGCTCACTCCGGAGATGCTGGCCGGGCCGTTCGTCCGTCCCTGGCCGCGCGATCCGCAGGCGCAGGCGAAGCTCAAGACGATGGGATACCGCAGCGCGCTCGAAAAGCTGGCGGAGATGTTCCACACGACGCCACAGGTGCTGATCGAGCTGAACAGCGCTGATACCCGCCTTGCCCCGGGCGTGCCGGTTGAATTTCCCAATGCGATCCCCGCGTCGCGCGCTTATCCCGCCGACCTGAAGCCCGAATGGCGTAAGACGCTGATCGACCTGAACGTCAACGCGGTCCAGCCCAAGGCGAACCGCATCGTCGTCGACAAGTCGGACAAGGTGCTGCGCGTGTTCGACGCCAAGGGAATGCTCGCGGCGCAGTTCAACGTCACCACGGGCAGCGAGCGCGACCCCCTCCCCATCGGCAGCTGGAAGATCAACGGCGTCGCCACCAATCCCGACTTCCACTACAACCCAAAATTATTCTGGGATGTTAGCGACAAGAAGCCCGATGCGCTGCTGCCCCCCGGTCCCAACAATCCCGTGGGCGTCGTGTGGATTGATCTCAGCAAGCCGCATTACGGCATCCATGGCACGCCCGAGCCGCACCTGATCGGACGCAGCGAGAGCCATGGCTGTATCCGCCTGACCAATTGGGACGCGGCGCGGCTGGCGCTGATGGTATCGCCGGGGACGCCGGTGATCTTCCAGGAATGAGCGGGTTGCGGATCGCCTTGTGGGTGGCGGGGGGCTGCGCGGTGGCGGTCGTCGCGTTCCTCGCGGCGACGATCCGGGTGGTCGAGCCGAGCACCGCCACCGTCCAGCCGCCTCCCGAACCCCCACTCCCGCCTGCGGCCGCCCCAATGGTCGTGGCCGCGCATGACGCCAGCCTGCTGGTTCCCGTCGCGGCGGTCGCGCGCGCGTCACTGCGCAGCAACTGGGGCGAGCCGCGCGGCGACGGAACGCGCGGGCATCAGGGACTCGATATCATGGCCCCAGCCAACACGCCCGTCATCGCCGCAGCGGACGGGCGGGTGGAAAAGCTGTTCTACTCAAATGGCGGCGGCGGGATCGCGCTGTACCAGCGCTCGACCGATGGCGAGTGGATCTATTACTATGCCCACCTTGCTGGCTATGCGCCGGGAATCACGGAGGGCCGGGTGCTGCGCGCCGGGGAAGTGCTCGGCTATGTCGGGGACACCGGCAATTCCGGCACGGACAATTTCCATCTCCATTTCGGCGTCAATCGGATGGTGCCGGGCGAGCGCTGGCATCAGGGGACTCCGGTGGATCCCTATCCGCTGCTTGCCGGATCGCGCGTAGATCGCTAAGGGCCGCCGCCTGTCTTTCTCAGCACTGTAGGCGATCCCCATGAAGATCAGCGGCGTGGACATCCGTCCCGGCAACATCATCGAATATGAAGGCGGCATCTGGCGCGCGGTCAAGATCCAGCACACCCAGCCGGGCAAGGGCGGCGCCTATATGCAGGTGGAGATGAAGAATCTCCGCGACGGCCGCAAGAACAACGTCCGCTTCCGTTCGGCCGAGACGGTCGAGCGCATCCGCCTCGACACCAAGGATTTCCAGTTCCTGTATCCGGAAGGCGACTCGCTCGTGTTCATGGACAAGGAAACCTATGACCAGACCACGCTCCCGCGCGACCTGCTGGGCGACGCTGCGGCGTTCCTGCAGGACGGCATGGATGTCGTCATGGAACTGTATGACGATGAGGCGATCAGCGTCCAGCTGCCCGACACGATCGAAGCGACGATCGTCGAGGCCGACGCAGTCGTGAAGGGCCAGACGGCATCGTCGTCCTACAAGCCCGCGATCCTCGACAATGGCGTGCGCATCATGGTCCCGCCGCATATCGCGAGCGGCACGCGTATCGTTGTCGATGTGTATGAGCAGACCTACGTCCGCCGGGCGGACTGATAAAACTCCCTCTCCCCTCCGGGGAGAGGGTTGGGGAGAGGGGCCGTGAGCCGCGTGCGGCGGCCTCGGTGAGACCTCTTCCCCTCTCCCAACCCTCTCCCCGGAGGGGAGAGGGCTATAAAGAAGCCTATGGTT
>CAZWZP010000153.1:0-244 GCA_964638925.1 uncultured Stakelama sp.
GGAGCCGTTGCTCTCCGTAATGTCGGACAGGATGCGGATGGTATAGGGGAAGTCTTCCTTGGACGGCAGCACCGGGTGCAGCGCGCGCCAGGCCAGCTTGCCATGGCCGACTTCGCGACGGCCCGGCGCGCCGAAGCGGCCAACTTCACCGACCGAATAGGGCGGGAAGTTATAATGGAGCATGAAGTTCGAGTAGGACAGGCCGTCGAGGCCGTCGATCATCTGCTCGGCGTCCTTGGTGCCC
>CAZWZP010000153.1:269-6727 GCA_964638925.1 uncultured Stakelama sp.
CGCCACGGGTGAACAGTGCCGAACCATGCGCGCGGGGCAGGAAATGCACCATCGCCTCGATCGGACGGATCTGGGTGGTCGAACGACCGTCGATGCGGGTGCCGTCCTTGAGGATGGCGCCGCGGACGATCTCCGCCTCCAGCTTCTTGACCAGCTTCATCGCGGCCATCTGGTCCTGCGGGGTGGCGTCGGAGAACGCCTCCTTCGCCTTGGCGCGCGCCGCGTTCAGCAGGTCCGAACGCTTGGACTTGTCGGTCACCTTATAGGCGGCGGCGATGTCCTTGCCGATCAGCTTCTTGAGCTTGTCCTTGGCAGCCGACAGATCGGCCTGCTCGGCCATTTCCCACGGATCCTTCGCGGCCTGTTCGGCCAGGTCGATGATCGCGTTGACGGCCTGCTTGCACGCCTTGTGCGCGAACTGGACGGCGCCCAGCATGACCTCTTCCGACAGCTCCTTGGCTTCGGATTCGACCATCATCACGGCGTTACCGGTGGCGGCGACGACCAGGTCGAGGTCACCCTCGGCAACCTGCTCATTGGTCGGATTGAGGACGTATTCGCCATCGACATAGCCGACGCGCGCGGCGCCGATCGGGCCCATAAACGGTACGCCCGAAATGGTGAGGGCAGCCGAAGCGGCGACCATCGCGAGGATGTCCGGCTCATTCTCGCCGTCATACGACAGCACCTGACAGATCACGTTGATTTCGTTGTAGAACCCTTCCGGGAACAACGGGCGGATCGGGCGGTCGATCAGGCGGCTGGTCAGCGTCTCCTTTTCGGTTGCGCCGCGCTCACGCTTGAAGAAGCCACCCGGAATGCGGCCGGCGGCCGAGAATTTTTCCTGATAGTGCACGGTGAGCGGGAAGAAATCCTGCCCTTCCTTCACCGACTTGGCGGCGGTGACGGCGCACAGCACCACGGTTTCGCCGAGCGTCGCCATCACGGCGCCATCGGCCTGACGGGCAACCTGCCCGGTTTCGAGTGTCAGGGTTTGTCCGCCCCACTCGATCGATACGGTCTTCTTGTCGAACATCTGATTTCCTTTGGACCGGGCGCCCAATGCGCCCGGGGCCTGTGTGCAAGCTGTCCGGCTTGCGCGGTGCGGGGTGACGTCACCCCTGATGCGGGTCGCTGGCCGAATTGCCGGTGACCCAGGATCCGGGCACATGCCCGGAATGGCAAAAAGGCGGCCCGAAGGCCGCCTTTCCGGTTACTTGCGAAGCCCGAGCTTCGCGATAAGGGCGGTATAGCGATCCCCGTCCGTCTTGCGGAGGTAGTCGAGGAGGCTGCGGCGCTTGTTGACCATCATCAGCAGGCCGCGACGCGAATGGTTGTCCTTCGCATGGCCCTTGAAATGTGCGGTCAGGTTGACGATGCGCTCGGTCAGGATCGCAATCGGGGCTGCCCGTGTCGCCTTCGTTGCGGCCATGTTCTTTGGTCAGTTCTGCCTTGCGCTCGGTCGTGATCGTCATGTGTTTTCCTTCGACATCATTCTACAGGTTGAAGCCGCGCACCACGCGGACGTTTCCGTCCGAAACCGCGACCAGCGCGACCGGCGTTTCGCCGTCCAGCGCAAAGTGTTGGCCATCATTCGCGGCGATCCCGGTCAGTACTTTCCCCTGGCGGAGAGCCCCTGCCTGACCGGGTTCGAGGAGTAGAGCCGGGATGTCGTCCAGCCCCGCCCTCAGCGGCAGGAGGCAGTGTTCAAGGTCGCGCGCCATACCGGATTCGGCCAGTTTGTCCAGCGATATCGCGGATTCGAGGGTGAATGGCCCCGCCTTGACCCGCCGGAGCATCGTAACATGGCCGACGCTGCCAAGCGCCAACGCGATGTCGCGCGCCAGGCTGCGGATATAGGTGCCCTTCGAGACATGGGCGGTGAGGGTGACATCCATCAGGTCGCCCGCGCCGCTATCAGTCCAACCTGTGACCGACAGCGCGTGGATGGTAATGCCACGGGTCGCGAGTTCAAATGATTCGCCCTTGCGAGCAAGGTCATAGGCCCGCTCACCGTCCACCTTCAGTGCGGAATAGTTCGGCGGTAGCTGTTCGATCGGGCCGGTGAAACGCGGCAGCACGGCCTCGACCTGCGCGAGCGTTGGGTACGCGGTCGAGACGGCGATGACCGTCCCTTCGAGGTCAAGCGTATCCGTCTCTTCGCCAAAACGGATCGTGAAGTCATACACCTTGTCGCTGTCGAGCATCCGCCCGGCAAGCTTGGTCGCCTCCCCCACCGCGATCGGAAGCACGCCGGTCGCCAGCGGATCGAGCGTGCCGCCATGCCCGACCTTGGGCAGGTCGCGCAGCTTCGGCCCATAGCCGCTGTCGCGCAGCGCGCGCTTGACCGCGCTCACCCCCTGGGTGGAGCCGAGCCCCAGCGGTTTGTCGAGGATAATCCAGCCATGCATCGCGCGGCTCCTAGACCGTCAGATTGACGAGTCCCAGCACGAACCGCGTGATCGCATTGATCATGGGCGCGGCGATCCACTCGCCGATGCGTGCGTGCGGGTCGAGCAGCGGGATCGCCACGATCGTCGCGATCACCGCCAGCACCACCAGCCGTCCGGCGCTGCGCAGCCGCTGGCGCAGTGGCACGGGCAAGAGAGCACTCAGCGCCCGCCCCATGTCGAAGGGCGGGACGGGGAGCAGGTGGAAACTTGTCATACATGCATTGGCGAGCACGAAGTTGAACAGGTTGGACGTGACCAGCCACGCAAGTCCCTCGGACGGCATCGCGCCGCCGGACGCCGCGACCAGCGCGCCCAGCGCCATCGCGCCGACCAGCGCCGCCGCGAAGCTCGCCACCGGGCCGGCGAGTGCGCTCAGCAACCGCCGCCGCCGCGCCAGCGCATCCTCGCCCAGCGCGAACGGACGATAGCGCGGCCAGCCGAATACCGGTGCGCCCGCCAGCGCCAGCGCGATCGGAACGATCACCGTCCCCACCGGATCGACGGCGCGCAGAAAGCGGGGCAGGCGACTCGGTGTCGGTTCGGGCATGTCGGACTCGGCCGGCAGCCAGCTCGCCGCCATCCGCTGTGCCGAATCGTGGAGCAGCACTGCGGCAATCGCAGGCAAAGTCCACACGGCCAGCGACTCGATGATCGGCTGCATTCATCCCCCGGCAGCCACCGTGGCGGAAGGAAACGCGATGCTCCACCCGATTCGTTCGGGTCGGCAGTTACGTTACGGGACGGATCAGTCGGCTGCGGCGAGTGCTTCGGTGAAATGTCGGCGACACAGCGCGACATAGCGGTCGTTGCCGCCAATCTCGGTCTGCGCACCATCGGCGACCGCGCGCCCCTCACCATCGACGCGCAGGTTCATCGTCGCCTTGCGCCCGCAGCGGCACACCGACTTGATCTCGACCAGCGCGTCGGACAGCGCCAGCAGCCGCGCCGATCCGGGAAACAGATTCCCGCGAAAATCGGTGCGCAAGCCATAAGCGAGCACCGGAATGCCGAGCACATCCGCGACGGCAGCCAGCTGGTCGACCTGCGCTGCAGTCAAAAACTGGGCCTCATCGACGAGGACACAATGCACCGGACCATGATCCATCTCGCGCTCGACATGCAGGCGCAGATCGGTGTCGGCTGCAAAGCCCGTCGCCGCGGTATCCAGCCCGATCCGCGACGCGATGCGCCCCGCCCCCGACCGGTCGTCGAGCGCTGCCGTGAAGAGCAACGTCCGCATCCCCCGCTCGCGATAGTTGAAATCGGCCTGGAGCAGCGTGGTCGATTTCCCCGCGTTCATCGAGGCGTAATAGAAATAGAGCTTGGCCATCAGGCGATCCAGCTAGCTTTCTTCGCGATGAGGCGCCAGCGCCCCTCGCGATATTCCAGCGCCAGAATCGCCCCCTCGCCGCACAGGTCGCCGCATGAAAAACCTGACTCGATAAAGGCGAAGCGACCTTCATAGACGGGGCTACCGAACCAACTGCGTAGCTCGCAGTGCTTGGGCCACTGCTCTCGACTTGCCGACTTGATGTCGCTCTCGGCGGCTCGCGCAACCTTCAGAATTGCGCGGTCTTCCGCACGGTTCAAGCGATACGCAAGAATGGGTTCGAGCGGCTTTCGATCCTTGCCGGGCGACTCCCATGCGCTGCGCGATTGACCGAGACCCAGGTCCAGCTTGAGCTTGTCCCACTCGCTAAGCAAACCCCGGTAGTCGGCAAAGGCGGCCCCACCCCGGTGAAGGTCGATGCACATGCTCGGGTCGTCAGTGAACAGCTTGTCGAGCGCCTGACCCTTCGGGACTTCGCCGAGCACATTCATCGCGAAAATGGACCGCAGGTCGGCGTCGGTGAGCCCTGGCGGCTCCTCCTTTTGACAGCCGGCCAGCGCAATCGAGATTGCGGCAAGGCCAACTACGACCCGCGCAGCTGGCGATGTACCAGCGCGCCTAATCAGGCTCGTTGCCTATGCCGACGATGCGAGCCACGGCTTGGCCGTCAGAGACTTCCCACACCAGCTTCATGCCGGGCCGCACGCCCAGCCTGTCGCGCAACGCCTTGGGAAGCGTAACGCGACCGCGCGTGGACAGGCGAACCGAATGGGTCATAGGCGCAGGCTAAGGCTGCCGCCTCGTCAGATCAATCCTCATCGCCCAGATCGCGCGCCACCTTGGGGTCGCGCAACAGCTGTTCGATATGGCTGCCCTCGTCAAAGCTCTCGTCCGCCAGGAATTTGAGTTTCGCCGCATATTTGAGCTTCACGCGCGCCGCGACCTCGCGCTGGAGATAGGCGGTGTTGGTGCGCAGCGCCTTGATCACCGCATCCTCGTCCTTGCCGAGCAGCGGCTTCACGAAGACGGTGGCATGGCGCAGGTCAGGCGACATGCGCACTTCCGTGACGCTGACCATATGCTTGGCCAACAAATCGTCATGCACCTCCCCGCGCGCGAGGATGTCGGACAGGATATGGCGCACCTGTTCCCCCACGCGCAGCAGGCGGACGGAGCGGGTTTCGGGGGTTTCGTTGTGTTTCACTTAAAATCTCTGGTGCGCTGCGAGCGCGTCCATGAACGCTCGCGCCTCAGGCGTCGATGTCAAACCAATCATAAGCGGTGACGCCACAATATCGTTGCCGCGCTTCAACTTTATTGATGCAAAACCACCTACTCTGCAACGGCCTGAAGTCAGCTCGACACCAGCAGTAGCAGTAGTCACGAACCGAGGATCATAGGGTAGAACAAGGCGAGACTCTCCGGACCTCTGATAGATATGGGGTGCCTTATTGAGATCAAACAAATCCCGTTCTCGACGATCGCGACGCCCCGAGGGTCCATTTTTTGTACGGAATTGCCCTTCGAAGCTGACGATCAGACCGGTAGGATCGTCGAACATTTTCGCTGCTTCGCTCCAATCCAAAGCAGGAAACCTAAGGCGTGCAATCGCAGTTTCGAGCGCGTGCAATTCTGGCGCTATGTAGCCGTCGCCCGGTATGCCCTCATCGAAAAATGTCGGCAACATTCCTTGGCGGGATAAGGCAACAAAATGATGTAGGCGCGGGATATTTATGTATATTAAACTGCTTACACAGTTGTCTCGTATTGTGTCAGACAACCGATGCAACTGATCCAGAGCGGCTCGTTCTGCGGCCATCTTCCAAGTCGTAAGTTCAGCGACTGAAAAGTCGGCTCCGCCATTCTTATCTACTAGCGCAGCACAGCGTTCGCAGAGCCAAAGGCCATTTTCCACGCTGTGCCGCTCATCTTCGGATTGGCTCTGATCATGCCGAGCGCCCCCCGGACTGGCCGCACGAATATGCGCGGCCTCGCCCAGAATCTGCCCCTTGTCGGTCAGCTTCGAACTTGGGCCTAGCGTCTGTCTGCCACACGACGGGCGCGAGCACTTCCCAGCGGCGCGGTGCATTAACGCGCGCACCGCGCCGGAGGAGAAATGTCCTCGCGGCACTCTCTACAGCGTCCGTTCGCGCAGCTCGACCTCATAGGTTTCCAGCATGTCGCCGGCCTTGATGTCGGTGAAGTTCTGCGTGAACGTCACACCGCATTCCAGACCTGCGCGGACTTCGGCGACATCGTCCTTGAAGCGGCGCAGCGACGCGATCTCACCCTGATAGATGATGACGTCGTCGCGCGTGATGCGGGCCTTGAGCGCCTTGCGGATCGCACCATCGACCACCAGCAGACCGGCAGCCTTGCCATGCTTGCCCGCCGAGAACACCTCGCGGATTTCCGCACGGCCGACCACGGTCTCGAACGCTTCCGGACCAAGCTGCCCGGCCATGCCGGCGCGGATCTCGTCGGTGAGTTCGTAGATCACATCATAATATTTGAACGCGACCTTGTGGCGATCGGCGATCTCGCGCGCCTTGGCGTTCGGACGGACATTGAAGCCGATGATCGGCGCGCCCGAGGCCGCAGCCGCGTTCACGTCGCTTTCGGTAATACCGCCGACGCCGGCGTGCAGCACGGGCGCCTTGATGTCGTCGGTGCTG
>CAZWZP010000153.1:6770-7297 GCA_964638925.1 uncultured Stakelama sp.
ATCGGCCTTGACGACGAGCGGATATTCCATCGCCTGCTTTTCCTTGAGCGCGCTGAACATGCTCTCAAGGCTGGCGGGGGTGTTGGTGGTGCGCTTGTTCTGGATCACGCTGGCGCGATAGGCGGCGACCTCACGGGCGCGCGCCTCATTCTCGACGACCTGGAGCAGGTCGCCCGCCATCGGCACGCCCGACAGGCCGAGAATCTCGACCGGCATCGACGGACCCGCTTCCTTGATCTGGCGACCCTTGTCGTCGATCAGCGCGCGGACCTTGCCGCTTTCCGCGCCGACCACGAACACGTCGCCGACCTTGAGCGTGCCGCGCGTGACGAGGATCGTCGCGACCGGGCCGCGACCCTTGTCGAGCTTCGCCTCGACCACATTGCCTTCGGCGGCGCGGTCGGGATTGGCCTTGAGCTCCATCAGCTCGGCCTGGAGCTGGATCTTCTCGATCAGTTCGTCGAGATTGATCTTTTCCTTGGCCGAAACCTCGACGTCCTGCGTCTCGCCGCCCATCGCCTCGACCT
>CAZWZP010000154.1:0-7211 GCA_964638925.1 uncultured Stakelama sp.
GCCCGATCTGGAAGGACGTGCGCATCCACTATGCCGTCAATTGCGCATCGATCGGCTGCCCAAATCTGGCAAACCGGGCCTATACCGGACAGGCGCTTGAGGAGATGCTGGACGAAGCCGCCACCGCCTATATCAACCATCCGCGCGGCTTTGCCAGGGTCGAGGGCAAGCTGGTCGCTTCGAGTATTTATGACTGGTATGGCAGCGATTGGGGTGAGCAGTCCGACATCCTTCAGCACGCAAGGCGATATGCGACCCCCCAGACCCTCGAGATGCTTCGCGATGCCACTACCATTGATGAATTCGGCTACGATTGGTCTCTCAATGAGTGGAAATAATCTCCGGAGAAAGTACGACTGCCATCCCACTACGTCAAATGTCTCGTCGAGTGATTGCAGAAAGGTGCTGCAGATTTCCGTACCCGACCGTTGACATTTTGATGCCCAAGCCGGAACTCTGCGACCTTTCACGGCAAAAATGCGCTGCGGCGGCGCTCATTGCGCCTCTCACTGCCGAGGACAAACAGAGAGATTTTCGATTATCATGGACTCCTCTACTTGTAGCCCGATAATCGGGGAACTCCTTAGCAACAGCACGATAATCGGGCGGCAGCACAAGAGAAAGATCACTTGGCAGAGGCGCGGTTGACAGAGATGCGGCGGCGCGAATTCGCTTCAGGGGTCGCCCTAGTTGGTGTGGCAAGTGCAGGCTCGCTGCTTCGCCCCGAGCCAACACGCGCTGGTCCGAGAATGCCCAATCCAACCGAACACCGCACTCGCCGCGACGAGGCCCTGTTCGAACAGATCGCCGACGATCTCGCGCTAATGGACAGACTTGAGAACCTACAAACCGGATCTCTGGGCGATCTGGCACTTGCGAGCCACCTGGAACAGTCGCTCGCCCAAGCGGGTTTTGTTACCAATCGTCAGCCTGTTACCGCCCCGCTGGCGAAGCTAGATCGCTCAGCTTTGTCGTGGCACTCCAACGGGGTGGAGCAGGAAGTCGAGATCTGGCCGCAGCGTCCGCTACAGTTCACCGGACGTGAGGGACTGACAGGCCAACTGGTGATTTGGCGCACAACTGAAGTAGCAGTTACGGCGATCAACATACCGGACGGCGCAATCGTGCTTGCGGTGTTGTCTCATGACCGGCATTCGCAGTTGATCCGATCGCTCTCAATTGCCGATTTGCATGTGCTGAAGGCTGCGCGCGTGGCTGCGGTAGTGCTGGTCACCGAGGGACCCACCGGCGCGACAATCGCACTCAATTGTCCGGAGGAAACGGAGTCTTTTCCGGCCGTTCCACTCGCCACGCTCGGACCGATCGCGGCACGCCCGCTCCTTGCTCACGCGCATGTCGGTGGGCTGGCGCGAATTGTGCTCGATGGTCGGCTGAGCGCTGGGGACAGCTACAACCTTTGGGGGCGGCGCGGGCCGACCGGCGGGCCGCTGGTGGTTATCTCGACACCGCGCACCGGCTGGACCCGCGCCTTGGCCGAGCGCGGTCCCGGGATCGCAGCCTTCCGCGCGTTGATGCGCTGGGCACCGAAATATTTGCCGGATCACGATTTCCTGTTCTTAAATACCGCCGCACACGAATTCGACAATTCCGGCGGCTCTCGTTTCCTGATGGACTTTGCGCCGCCGCCGAACGAGGTGCGGCTCTGGTTGCATTTAGGGGCCGGGTTTGCGGCGCGGGACTTTCATGAGCTGGGCGGTTACAGCTTACTGCCCCTGCAGATTCCCGATCCGCAACGGTTTCTGGTGGCGAGTGACTCGCTGATCCCGGCATTGCGTGACGCCTTTTCAGGCGAGTCGGGGCTCAGCCAAGTCTATCCCGCGAGTGCGGGCGCAGCCGGTGAACTCAACGAAATCATCGCAGCGGGATATCCCGCTGTGATCGGACTGTTCGGTGCACATAGATTTCATCACGTTATGGACGACCGAATCGACAAGACGGATCCGGCTTTTATTGCCTCGGTCATTGTTGCTCTGCAGACCGCACTAGTCAGGCTACTTGCGGGTATCTGACGAAGCGCCGGGCCAATTTACATGCTTGCCGCGGCATCTCTCACAACGGCGATCTATTTTCGTCCCGGATTGGTCGGAAAGTACTCTAGTAATCGTGTTTTTCAGACGACGTAAAGAGTTGATCGAGCGAAATGCGGGTAAGACTCGTAATCTCCACGGCCCGGTCTTCACCCGTCAGATCGCGCTGTTCAAGCACTGCGTCACGTTGCATCAGCAAGTCAGCCAGAATGTCGCGTGACAAGGCCACCATAGCAGTGAGCCAGTCATTTACGAACGGATCGCCATCGGGACCGCGCATGTCAAACCGGTCGATCACCTGAGTGATCACATCCCCAGGATAGAGCCACTCATCGGTTACCCAGCGGTTGGTTGTGAACCAGCTGATCGGAAGTCCGTCGGTCGAAATCGCAAGAGCGGCGATATGAACAACATCGGCGCGTGGCCCTTGAGGAGAGCTCGACGGTATCGGCCTCAGGGGCCGCGCTCCGACCGGCATAGCCGATCGGGCGAGGAAAAGGTGGAAATGGCCATGCTCGCCTTCGGCGCGTTCCCCCGGCGGATGGCAGTGGTAAAAATAGCGGCTGCCTGCTTCACCGGACACTACGTCGCCACCGGGATAGTGGCGCCAAATCTCGATTGGGGCCTCATGAGGCAATACCCGTTGCATCAGAGGCTTACCCTCGGCAAACATTGACTCCGTGCTCGACAGCAGCAGTCTTGACCAATCGTAGCTAATCATTTTGCCTTCCGGGCAAAGACGCGGCCGGAGATTCCGTACCTACCGGCCGCGCCATGCGAAGTATCATGCCTGCGGCTTGCAGGGATTAGCCTTGCAGGGGTTGGCAGCGCAGGGGTTAGCCGCACAAGGTGCCACCTTGCAAGGATTGGTCGCTGCGCACGGATTGGTCGCTGCGCACGGATTGGTCGCTGCGCACGGGTTGGCCGCGCAGGGATTGGCGTTGCGGGGGCTGGCGGCACAGGGGTTGGCCGCGCAGGGCGTGGCACCGCAGGGATTGGCTGCGCAGGAGTTGGCCTTCCTTGCCTTGCTCTTTTTGGCGCCCTTCTTGGCCGCGCAGGGGCTGCAGGGGTTGGTGCTGTAGCCGCTAGAACGGGCACCCGAACCGCATGGCACACTGGCAGCGGCAGGCGGGGCCACTGCTGCAACCGAAAGGCCGCCGGCAACCATCAACATCTTGGCGAATAGCTTGGCATTCGACATGTCTTCAATCCTCTTCGTTCTTGTAGGGGGGATATGGCAGCAAATCGATGGCCAACTTATGGAGATGGCCGGGGCGATGCTGCGCGGGCATTCGGTTCAACCGCCGAATACCTCGCCTTCGGGAATCTGCTGCCACGCCGGATCGGCTTTGGCGATGAAGCCGGGGATGTCGCCGAGCCAGGTCTGCTGAACTTCGGCGTTGAAGTTCAGGTAGAGCTTCCCATCGACGACTTTGTAGAGCGTTGGATCGCCGGGGGCGAGGTAGCCGCGGCTCATCGCCCAGGCGCAATGGCCACCATATTGTGGCGCGAATGCGGTGGGGTTTGACTTGAACGCCTCAGCATTGGACTGGCTGGAAAAATGCCATTCAGCCCCTTTCCAGGTGACGCGGTAGCGCTTGTCGCCCTTTTCAGGCACCCCGTTGCCACGGAAGTAGCTGACCGCATCATAGCCGCCGACAGCGACCTTTTCTCCTTCTACGCCTACGAACACGCCACCCTCAGCGAACGTTGGGGTTGCAAATGCCATAGGTGCAGCAATCGCTGCGGCGGTGAACAAAATCGATCTTAGCTTCATTGTAGGTCACTCCTTGTCGAAATCGCAAGGTGCAACGGTCTTCCCCCCCAAACGGAAAGAGCGGAGAGACCACTTGATCCATTCATCGAAGTGATCGTCTCGTTCTTGGTCTGGGGAGACCGTGCACGACCAATGTTCGTCCTTTACCGCGAAAAGGTGACGCGGGATCGAAAAGTTCTCTATGAGAGGGCGGACGGCGTTCAGGGCCGTGGGCTAAATGGTCAACGCTCGCTGGCGAGTACGACATCGATCAAGCATGGACCGCTATTTGAGAGGCTCTCCTCTAGGGCTGCGAGCAGCTGATTGACCGTCTCAACTCGTAAGGCCCGAACGCCCATTCCTTGGGCCAAGGCCACGAAGTCGATCTCAGGCAGAATAAGCTTGAACAGTGCGTCGGTCTGCTCCGGATGCTTGCCGAGCTGGATTCGCGTCATTTCATATTGCAGTATCGCGTAGCTGCGATTGTTGAGCAGCAACGTGGTCACATCCAGCTTCTCGCGTGCCTGGGTCCACAGCGCCTGAAAGGTGTAAAGCGCCGAGCCGTCGGATTGCAGGGCGATGACCCGCCGCTCCGGGCAGGCCACCGCCGCACCCGTAGCCAGCGGCAAGCCCTGCCCGATGGCACCGCCGGTCAGGCGCAACCAGTCGTGGGGGCGGGCGGCCGCTGTGTGGCCGAACAGTTCGGGTCCGGTGGTGTTGGCCTCGTCGCTGATGATCGCGTTTTCGGGCATCAGCGCGGCCAGAGCAAGTCCCACGGCGGCGCCGGTAAGCGGGCCGTCGTCCGGGAGAGGCGAGCTGGAAACGCCGGCTGAGGATTGCTCGACCCTAATGCCTAATGCACCGGACAATTCAAACAGTGCGCCGTCAAGGCCTTCACTCCCCAATTGCATCCTGCAGAGCCGTGCGCCCGGAGGGACGCAGTCGGCGGAGCGACCGGGATAGGCAAAGAATCCGACCGGGCGCTTGGCCCCGACCAGCACGAAGCTGTCAAACGCGGTCAGCCGCGCTGTCGCCATCTCGCTGAGATAAGGGATGACCTCCGGCCCCGGATCGCCGCCGCCGCGCGCCATCGCCGGAAGGAAGGTCTCGGCCAGCAGTTGCGCGCCGGTTGCGCTGGCAATTGCGCGGGCGGCGGCTAGTCCGTCGCGAGTAAGACGCCCGCCGCCGACGATCAGTGCTTTGTCGTCAGCGCGGCCCAAGGCGGCCACGGCATTGGCGAGCTCGAACCGATCAGTTCGGGTCGCGCGCGGTGTGGCCAGGAAGGGTGCCGGCTCGGCCGGGTTCCAGGCGACATCGCTGGGGATGATCAGTGTGGACACCCCACCGGCTTCAATTGCGCGCGCGACCGCCACTGCGCCGTCATGGCCGAGCCGATTCGAGTCAGTACAATCATTCACCGAGACTGAGACCGTCCGGGCCATCCCAGCTATGTTCGATTGCAACGGCGTGTCCCACATTCGGTGGCCCAGCGCATGGTCACCCACCAATGTCACCACAGGGCTGTTGGCGCGGCGAGCATTGTGGAGATTGGCCATGGCATTGGCAAAGCCGGGGCCAAGGTGCAGCAGCGCCGCCGCAGGGGTGCCGGTCATACGCGCGAACCCGTCCGCCGCGCCGCTAGCTACGCCTTCGAAAAGGGTCAGGATCTGGCGCAAGCCGGGGGTGGCGGCGAAGCCTTCTACCAGATGCAATTCGGTTGTCCCCGGATTGGTGAACACAGTGGTCACGCCGGATTGAACCAGCGCCTGTCCTAATTGCGTTGCTGCGGTCATTCCTGGTTCTCTCCCCTTTCGCGCCCATGGACTATCCCTGCCAATCGCGCTCAACCGCGCGTGCCGCTGCTCGGTAATGTAATCCCGACCAGAGATAGAGCAGCGTCGCACACGTCAGCGCGATTTCGAGCGGCAGATCGAACGGTGCCGGGCAAGCAGGCGTGCACTGGCTCGTCATGCCGTCGCTGGCGATGCCGATCAGAGTCGGCCCCAGCCCCAATCCGATGAGATTGGCGCTTAAGGTGAAAAAGGCGATCGCCACCGCGCGGCGGTGTGGCCCGCTGACGCCCTGGAACAGGCCGAAGGTCGGGCCATACCACAAGGTGCTCGCTGCTGTGCCCAGCACGAACAGGATAAACGCGATCACCGCATTGTCGACCAGCAGCGCTCCGGCGAGACACGGCGCGGTGACCAATACCGCCAGCCCTGGAACCTGTGCATGTGCGGCGCGCGTGCCGATCCGGTCAACCAGCATCCCGCCCGCCGCCGATCCGACTCCGCCAGCGATGCCAATCACCAGTCCAAGCAGCAGCCCGGTTTGCGGCAGGGTCAGACCGTGGCGGGCCTGGACATAGATGCCGAGAAACGCGGTAATCCCGAACGACCCCATCGATGCCAGCGTGCCTGCGGCCAGAGCTTGACGATAGCTTGGAATTGCCAGCAGACTGCGGATTGCGCTCCGTAGCACGAGAGGTGGGTAGGCAGTTGCTTCCCTGCTGGAGCCGCTCCAAGCTGAACCATGGCGTGGATCGCGGACGGTCATTGCCAGCAGTGCCGCCAGCGCAATTCCCGGCAGCCCGGCCACCAGGAACGCCGCGCGCCATCCATATTCCGCTGCAATCCACCCGCCCATCACCATGCCAAGCAGGGTTCCGATCGGGATGCCGAGCGAGAACAGCGACAGCGCGCTGGCGCGGCGGGCAGGATCGACCGTGTCGGCAATCAAGGCATGCGAAGCGGGAATGCAGCCTGCCTCACCTATGCCAACGCCCAGCCGCGCCAGGAACAGCTGGCCAAAGTTCATGGTCGCCCCGCACAGCGCTGTCATCACGCTCCACAGCCCAGCCGATCCGGCGATGATCCAAACCCGGTTGAAGCGCTCGGCCAGCATCGCGATCGGCAGCCCGAGCAAGGCGTAGAACAGCGCGAAAGCCAGCCCGGAGATCAGGCCGATCTGCGTGTCGCTCAGCCCCATCTCGGCTTTGATCGGGCCTGCCAGGATAGTGACAATCTGGCGATCGAGGAAATTGAGTGCGAAGATCGCGGTCAGTAGGCTGATCGCATAGGTGCCCCTTCGCCCGGTGCCCGGGCTTTCGCGTTCGTGCGGAACCGCATCACCAGCGATCGTCTCCGGCACCGCCGCGCCTGGCGTTGTTTCCGATCGGCTGGGAGGGGCCATTATGCGCTCCTGATTGATGACAAGCCACATTCTTGGCGCATTTATTATCGATAATCCATAGGGAATTGCCCAACGAAAATTCTCGAATTCCGGTGATAAGTGCGATGAAGGCGCCTGAGAGCTTGATTTGTCCTGCGAATTACCGATTATCCTATGCTCATTCACCGTCGGATAATCAGCATTCCATGGCATCAGAAGAACCAGACCAACTCAAG
>CAZWZP010000155.1:0-7202 GCA_964638925.1 uncultured Stakelama sp.
CATGAATCAGAAAACCGCGATCCTGGGAATCCCGTTTATGGGTTCACGACCTAGTTTGACGCTGTCTGGCGGTGAAAGGCATTGTGTGCAGTGTGGGGGTGGTCCAATGCCTAATGGAACTACAGACTTTAGTTCACAGCGCCCTGCTATAGACATTCGCCCACCGGCGGTGGCGCGACATGTGGCGTACAGATTCGATCTCCCTTCGGATGCGGACACGATGGATCGTGCGGCAATGTGGGCCAATCAGCATATTGCCGATATTCAGACCGCAATAGGACCATCATTAGGTTCGATGAATGCATTTGCGCATCGCAATACTGACAGTTCAGAGCGGGTCGGCGTTCCGAGATTTGATGTATCTCGCTCTTCGGTAAGGATATTAAATTTTACTAGCAATCTTGGATTTCGGTTACGCGTACGATTCGATATCTACAATGAGTTTGTGGCTGTAACCTATATATTTGACATGATTGAGGGGCCGGGAACCGGCTTTTCCGATCGCCTATTTTCAGCCGTGACCTGTCTCACGACGCGTCCTCCCTCGAAAAATGCGGTTCTGGTGGAGCAGCAAAAGGCAGAGCTGGATTTTCTATTCGACGAATTCTGGGCCACCGCTCCCGGGTCTGGGGCAGTGGCAGACGCCTTTCATGCGCATGTAGATGCGGGGCCTGACGTTCGTTGGGCGCGGATCCTCGACTTTCGCGGCGTGTATCTCGACTGCGATCCTAATGGGAGTGTGAGCGATCCGGCTGGGCTGCACCGGCCGCTTAGCCGAAATTCGATGTGGCCAGTGCTGTGCGCCAAGTTCGCGGACCACCGGCGCGATTTGATCGACCACGCGATCGGCCGGAGTAAGGAGCGCAAAAACCAGAAGAACAGTGGTGAGCCAGTATTCTGCACGATGCTTGATGGGGATGCGCTCTATCTCGCAGAACTCGGCAGGCGGAACGACCGAGGCTGCGTCGAGCCGCTTCGGCATTTGCTGGTCTTTGCCGATCCGCCGTCATCGCAAGTGGGGCGACTGGTACGACGGCTGCACGTGATGGGTGAACTGCGCCACGCCGCTTTGTTCGATTACGACAATGGCGACGCGAGCGACCTGAAGGGCGTGAGCCGCGAACTGCGCCATATCGGGCCGGAGATCGACAAGGTCTTTGGATCCAACGGCGAAATAATGACCACCGGAAAGGAGGCGGGCGCGGAGCCGCTTGCCGAGATATCTACAGCGATCAATCTCGTTGCTGCGCTGAAGGCCAGCAATCATCAAGATGGGGTGACCTACCGGGTCCAGCAATCTCGCTACTATGCGGAGCAGTTTCGCAAAGGGCTGCGGCACCTGAGAACGGGCCGAATTCCTGGCTACCAGAGCTATGACGATTACGTATCTCGCTTCATCTTCCAGGCGTTTGCGCGGATAGACGGGATCGGCAACCGATATGAAGCGATGCTACGCCGCCTCAACCTTGCTGCGACATATAAGACAGCGGTTGAAATCAACCGGTATCAGCAAGACATGCGGTCGATTCTCGCGGCGGTAAAAGCGTCGGGAACCCGGAATGGGGAGTTGCTGGAAACGGTCAATCGGACGAGCCAGCGACAGAATGAGCTGTTGGAAACGGCGGAAAAAATTGCCCTGGCAGTGCTGGCTTACTATGCTGGCTCAGCAGCCCACACCGGACTAAAGGACTTGTCGGCCTATTTGAAGCCGGCGCTTGATTGGGTGGGCATCTCTGCCGCGACCGCACACGTCATATTGGACGCCGTCTGGTTCTTCGTGGTCGTATTCTTAGCGATTTATGCCGTTCGCGCGATGCGTATTTCAGCAAAACGCCGCGCGGCCGATCGTGCGGCTACACTCACGACTGATACTTAGCCAGTCCGAATGGGTACTAGCTGCCCGCTCTTGGCCCCCGTCCGAATCAAAAAGGGCGGCGATCCGCAGACCGCCGCCCCTTTGATATCGTCAGACGCGCCGGATCAGGCCAAAGCGGCCTTCAGATCCTCGACCAGGTCGGTACGCTCCCACGGGAAGAAGTCGCCCTCGGGCTTGCGACCAAAGTGACCGTAAGCGGCGGTGCGCGCATAGATCGGCTTGTTGAGGCCAAGATGCGTGCGGATGCCGCGCGGGGTGAGGCCGCCCAGCTTCTCGATGCTCTGGATCGCCTGTTCGATCTTGTCATCACCGACCGTGCCGGTGCCATGCGTATCGACATAGAGCGACAGCGGCTTGCTGACGCCGATCGCATAAGCGAGCTGGATCGTGCAGCGCTGGGCGAGGCCGGCCGCGACGATGTTCTTGGCGAGGTAGCGGGTGATGTACGCCGCCGAACGGTCGACCTTGGTCGGGTCCTTGCCGCTGAACGCGCCGCCGCCATGCGGAGCCGCGCCACCGTACGTGTCGACGATGATCTTGCGGCCGGTCAGGCCGGCGTCGCCGTCAGGGCCGCCGATTTCGAAGCTGCCGGTCGGGTTGATGTGATATTCGGTCGCGTCGCTCAGCAGTTCGGCCGGGATCACGTCGGCAACGACCGCCTTCACATAGGCCTTGAGCTCGGCTTCCTTCTCGCCCTGGTCATAGCCCTTGGCGTGCTGGGTCGAGACGACGATCGCGGTCGCGGCGACGGCCTTGCTGCCTTCGTAACGCAGCGTGACCTGGCTCTTCGCGTCCGGCTCCAGGAACGGAGCGGCGCCCGAATGACGGTCGGCGGCCATGCGCTCGAGGATCTTGTGGCTATAGTCGAGCGTCGCCGGCATCAGGTCCGGGGTGTCGTTCGCGGCATAGCCGAACATGATCCCCTGATCGCCCGCGCCCTCGTCCTTGTTGCCGCTGGCGTCCACGCCCTGCGCGATATGCGCCGACTGCGGGTGCAGGTTGTTCTCGAAGCGCAGCGTCTCCCAGTGGAAGCCGTCCTGCTCGTAACCGATGCGCTTGACGGTATCGCGGACGGTCTTCTCGACCTCTTCCTTGACGCCGGGTGCCCAGTTGCCGGCTTCGTCCATGATGCCCTTGCCGCGGATTTCACCGGCGAGCACGACCAGCTGGGTGGTGGTCAGCGTTTCGCACGCGATGCGCGCTTCGGGATCCTTGGACAGGAACAGGTCGACGATCGCGTCGGAAATCTGGTCGGAAACCTTGTCCGGATGGCCTTCGGAAACCGATTCGGACGTGAAGAGATAGCTGGAACGCATGGTTTTCCTCAAAAAAGGCCGGGCCGTTGCCATGCCCGGCTGGGGGTAAGGAGAGATATAAAGCTTTCCTTATATCGCGCCGCCCTAGCGGGCGAAGCGGCGGAAGGCAATGGCGATGGCAAGCAGCAATGCCGCCACAAGTGCCGCGGCGAGATTGCCGATCCGGGCGAACAGGGTTGGGGGCAGGGCTTCGGGCATCGGCGCTTCGATGGCCTTGGCTTCGCCCATGCCCGCTGCGGCAACGATCCGACCGCGCGCATCGATGATCGCGGAGATGCCGGTCGGGGTGGCGCGCAGGATCGGCAGCCCTTCCTCGATCGCGCGCATCCGCGCCTGCGCAAGGTGCTGGGGCGGCCCCCAGGCCCCGAACCAGGCGTCGTTGGACGGGTTGAACAGGATCGCCGGGCGGTTGGCGGGATCGACCGTCTGGCCCGAGAAGATGATCTCGTAACAGATCTGCATCCCGACATTGCCGAAGCCGGGGACGGTCATCGTCTTTGGTCCGGGACCGGGCTCGAAATCGATCTCGCCCGCAACGAGCCGCGACAGACCGAGCGGTTCGAGGATCGTCCGCATCGGCAGATATTCGCCATAGGGGACGAGATGCGCCTTGTCGTAGCGACCGAGGATCGTTCCGCTGGCATCGATCGCGAATACTGAGTTGGTCGCGGCGTCGAGCTTGTCGTCGCCCTTGAACAACAGCCCGTTGCCGCCGACCAACGCGATATCTTTCGGTCCCAAAGTCTGCGCGATCATCGCGCGGACGGTGCGCGGATCGTTTTTCGCGTACCACGCGGCGGGATAGCCCTCCTCCAGCCAGTAATCGACCGTGCCCTCCGGCCAGACGATGAGGCGCGGGACCGGGCCGCCGGGCAGGATGGTCGCGGTGTCGTTGGACAGGCGGATCAGCTCGCTCAGCGCCTTTTGCGCATAGGTGCCGTCGAGGACCGTCTCCTGCCCGACATTGGGCTGGAGGACGCGGACGACGGGGCGGGGCGCCTTGCTCGGGATACAGGTCGCGATCTGGCAGGGGTCGAGCGCAATCGAAGCGATCGGCGGCACGGCGAGACCCAGTGCGATCACGACCAAAAGCGGCCAGTATCGACGACGTGTCGCCAAAACCAGCGCACCGGCAGCGACGATCAACAAGCCGGACATGGCATAGGTGCCAACCACCGTCGCGAACTGGGCCAGGTCGCCCATCGGTAGCGCGATCACTCCGAGCGGGTTCCACGGATAGCCGGTGAACAGCACGCTACGCAGATATTCGGAGACGATCCACGCGGCACCCGCGACCAGCACAAACGGCAGGTCGAGTTTGCGTCCCTCCCCGAACCGCCACGCCAGCCCCATCGCCAGTGCCGGATAAATGGCAAGGTAGAGCGACAGCAGCACAACCGCGACATAGCCGAGCTCGGCCGGCATCTTGTCCTGATAGGTAAAGGCGTGCTGGATCCAGTTGTTGCCCACCGTGAAATGGCCAAGGCCGAACAGCCAGCCGCGCAACAGTGCCTGTTTGAGGCTGGGTGCCTCATGCGTCAGTCGCAGCAGGATGGCGAAGCACACCAGTCCTGCGACCCACCAGTCGAGCGGGGCAAAAGCGGTGGCGGAGACGGCGCCAGTCAGCAGCGCGATCAGGCGGGGGCGGGGCAGGGCAGACATTGGTGCCTGCTATCGCGCCTGACCGTGACAGATACAAGCATCGTGCGTATTATGCGATCAGCACACTTGAGGAATGAACATGCCCGAACCCGTCATCGTCGATATCCCCCACAAGCTTGGCCGCGACGTGGCGCGGGCGCGGATCGCGGGCGGGGTCGGCAAGATCGGCTCGATGTTCCCCGGCGGCGGCACGGTGGACGAGCGCTGGGACGGCGACACGCTACACTTCACGGTCAGCGCGCTGGGGCAGAGCGTCGCCAGCCGGCTGGAGATCCATGACGCGCATGTCCATGCCGAGGTCGATCTGCCGCCGATGCTCGCGCTGTTCGCGGGCAAGATCCGCGAGAAGCTGATGCAGGAAGCGCCCAAGCTGTTGAAATAGGGAACCTGTCTTCGCGCTCACGGTTTTTCGGGGCGAGGAGACACGCGATGAACCGATCGCCCCGCCGCTGGCCGATGATTGCGATCGCCCTGCTCGCCACTGGCGGGCTGGGCAGCTGTGCCGGTACGATTGCCGCGCATTATACCGTAACCGGGATGCTACCGCTCGCGCCGTCGGGCGGTGTCCCGGACTATCAGGCGGAAGCGCGCGCGAGCGAGGCAGTGGCCGAGGCCAGCACCGGCTGGGGCGAAGAGCCGGGCTATTCTGACCTGTCCTACGCCGCTTCGGATTACTGAGCCGGCGCGCTGACCCGCCAGATCACATTGCCGACATCGTCCGCGACCAGCAGCGCGCCCGTGCGGTCTGCAGTCACGCCGACCGGACGCCCCTGTGCCTTGCCCTTGGCGTCGAGGAAGCCGGTGAGGACATCGACTGGCTTGGCATCCGGCACCGGCAGGCCACGCTCCCCGAACGGCACGAACACCACCTTGTAGCCCGATGCGGGCACGCGGTTCCATGATCCGTGCAGGCCGACAAACGCGCCCTTCGCGAACGCGCTGCCAAGCTTCACATCGGTGGCGAACGTCAGGCCCAATGGCGCGGTGTGTGGCCCCATCGAATAGCTCGGCCGCGCGCTATATTCGCGCAGATCCGGGCGTTCCGGCTGAACGCGCTTGTCGACATAGCCGCCCCAGTAATTCCACGGCCAGCCGGAGAACTGTCCCAGTGTCACCTGGGTCAGATAATCGGGCGGGCCGTCCGAGCCCAGCATGTCGCGCTCATTGACCACGGTCCACAGCCGCTGCGTCTCGGGGTGCAGCGCCAGACCGACCGGGTTGCGCAGCCCTGCGGCATAGATTCGGAAGCGCTTCGCCTGCGGATCGACCTCAAGGATCGTCGCGCGGTTCTTTTCGACCTCAAGGCCATGTTCGGCGATGTTCGACGCGGAACCGACGCTGACCAGCAGCTTGCCCTCCGGCCCAGCGATCACGTCGCGGGTCCAGTGATTGCCCCCGCCGGGCAGATCGACGACCTTCTCGCCCTTGCCGGTAATCTTGGTCACGCCCGGCTTGAACGGGAAGCGGATCAGCGCATTGTGATTGGCGACGTACAGCGTCTCTCCGACCAGCACCATGCCGAACGGCGAATCGAGCCCGTTGTCGGCGGTCAGCAGCACCGAGCGCGCTTCCGCCACGCCGTCGCCATCGACGTCGCGGAGCAGGGTGATGCGGTTGGCAGAAGGGACGCCGGCACCGGCGCGGTTCATCAGCTTCTTCATCACCCAGTTGGTGATCCCACCCTCTTCACGTGGCGGCGAGTTGCTCTCGGCAACCAGCACATCGCCATTGGGAAGACGATAGAGCCAGCGCGGATGATCGAGCCCGGTGGCAAAGGCGTTGACCGCCAGCCCCTTGGCCGCGACCGGCTTCGCGCCTGCGGGCCAGCCCACCGCATCGGCAATCTTCACCGTCGGGATGGTCTGTTCGCGCGGCGCGACCAGCTTGGGCCGCACGCCGCTCGTGTCCTCAAGGCTGTACTGCGCAACATCGGGGCGCGACAGGAACCAATAGGTGCCGCCGCCGATGACGACGATTGCGGCGGTGGCGATCAGGAGTTTGCGGCGCACTGGTCAGTCCTCGATTTCGGCTAATTCTTCGGGCGGGTGCAGGCGCAAGCGGCGGACGCGGGTGGCGTCGGCCTCCAGCACTTCGAGCGTCCAGCCGCTCGGATGTTTTAGGCACTCGCCCGCCTCGGGCACATGGCCGGCAAGGATGAAGGCGAGGCCGCCGAGTGTTTCGATATCCTCTTCGACCTCGCCCAGCCGCGGGTCGATCGCCGCGGCGACATCCTCCAGCTCGGCGCGGGCGTCGGCGTCCCAGCCGCCGCCGTCGAGCGGCACCCACAAGGCTTCGGGCGCGTCGTCATGCTCGCCGTCGATCTCGCCGACGATTTGCTCGACCAGATC
>CAZWZP010000156.1:0-7088 GCA_964638925.1 uncultured Stakelama sp.
GTCCAGATCGCATCAATGCGCCTGTGGCTCCGCGCTTATGAGTCTACGGCCTAATTGTTTGTGAAGTTGTTTCATCTGGACACAGATGAATCATGAACTGTCGACCACTGCGGGAAATCGCTTCTTGGTACGTTCGGGCGACGCCGGCCAGTCGTCATTACCTGACCCGCATGTGCAAGAATCCTGAGCCCGGTTAACCATCCACCCTTCGCCCATCCTAATATGATTGGGTGGAGATGCTGATGCACACTGTTTCGACCCTGTCGGCCGTCAAGGCCGAGCCCGATTTCAACCTGACCATGGCGTTCCAGCCCGTCTGGGATGCGCGGTTGGGCGAAGTCTATGCCTATGAGGCGCTGGTACGCGGGCCGCATGGCGAACCTGCGCGCGAGGTGATCGACGCAGTCGGGCCACAGGACCGCTATGCCTTTGACCAGCAGTGCCGCGTCGCCGCGATCAAGCAGGCGGTCAAGGCCGGCATCCTCAAGACGACGGCGCTGCTGTCGATCAACTTCTTCCCCGACGTCATCACCGATCCGTTCGCTGATAGCGAGCGGACGATGCGGGTCGCGAAGGAGACCGGCCTGCCGCCCGAACGGCTGATGTTCGAGTTTGCCGAGCATGACCGGCTCGACGGATGCCGCATGGCGGAGACGATCGAGGCGCATCGCAAGATGCACATGCAGACCGCGTTCGACGATTTCGGGTCGGGCGATGTCGGCCTTGCGCTGCTGTCGCGCTTCACGCCCGATGCGATCAAGCTCGATCCGGCGTTGATCCGCGGTCTGTCGAGCAGCTGGTCGCGGCGGTTGCTGGTCGAGAAGATGATCGAGATGACGCGGCTGCGCGCCGTCCGCCTGATCGCCGAAGGGGTCGAGACCCGCGCCGATTATGACAAGCTGCTGGCGCTCGGCGTGCGCTACTTCCAGGGCTATTACATCGCCCATCCGCGCATCGGCGTTCTCGAACAGCCGCGACTGCGTCCCGCCGCCTGATCCTCCGCCCCTTGCCCTGCGGGCCATGTCCCGCCAAGGGGCTGGCGATGAACGATCCCAGCACGATCCGCCGCCTCTATGGCCGCGCCAAGGGGCATAAGCTGCGCTTGGGCCAGCAGGCACTGGTGGACGAGACCCTTCCGAAGTTTGCGGTTCCGACCGAGGGAGCACTCGATGCCCAGAAGCTGTTCGGCGATGACCGCCCGCTCGAAGTCGAGATCGGCTTTGGCGCGGGCGAGCATCTGGCTGGCCAGGCGTTGATGCGTCCCGACCATGGCTTTATCGGCTGCGAGCCGTTCCTTAATGGCGTGGTCGGCGCGCTCGGCCATATTCGCGATGGCAGCCTGCCCAATGTGCGGCTGCACATGGGGGACGCGCTCGATGTGATCGAACGGCTTCCCGATGCCAGCCTCGACCGGGTCTATCTGCTCCACCCCGATCCGTGGCGGAAGGCGCGCCACGCCAAGCGGCGGATGGTCAATCACGGCCCGCTCGACCTGATCGCAGCCAAACTGAAGCCCGGTGCGGAATTTCGGCTGGGCACCGACGACCCGACCTATTGCCGCTGGTCGATGATGGTGATGAACCAGCGCCGCGACTTCGCGTGGCAGGCGAAAGAGGCAAAGGACTTCCTCACGCGCCCAGCGGACTGGCCAGAGACGCGCTACGAGCGCAAGGCACGACGGCAGGGACACGAAGTCTGGTATTTCCGCTACCTGCGCGTCTGACCGATCCGCTTGACCAGCGGCGTCCAGTCGTGGCAGTGCGCTCTCGTCCGGTTCGACCGGGCAACGCCTCGGCAGCGGCGATGCAGCCAGAGCGGGCGGGTATAGCACAATGGTAGTGCAGCAGCCTTCCAAGCTGAATACGCGGGTTCGATTCCCGCTACCCGCTCCAGCCGCCCACCATTCAGTAGATGTGCGGATTTACGCTTAATATTCAGTGAGATATTCTCCCTCACGATTCGGGGGAATCTCAGACATGTCAAATTTTGCGGGCTTTATATCGTCCTATGGCTGGACGCTGGCGCTGGGAGCGGCGGCAGCGCTGACACTGGTCGTGCTCACACTGCGCGCGCGGGCACAGCGGGAGCGGCGCGATCGACAGCGGGTGCGCAGGCTCGCGCGTCAGCGGATGTGGGACTGGCTGATGATGCGCCAGAATGTCCGGCGGCTGACCTACCGACCCGACGAGGAACATCTCTAATCGGGGGGTGGTGGAAGGGACTGGATTCGAACCAGTGTACGCTCACGCGGGCAGATTTACAGTCTGCTGCCTTTAACCACTCGGCCACCCTTCCATGCGGCACGCCGAAGCGAGTGCGGGCCAATGCCGAAGCGACGCGGCGCTGTCAACGCCTTGCGCGCGCAGGTTGCCCGGCCTAGCGTTATTTCGTGAGTCAAAGGCCAAGACGCGGGCATCGCCCCCAAACCGGATCGAACAGCAACCGCCCCCGTTTCTGGGGCCGCCACGCCGTGACTGCGGCGCTGGCCAATCCCGAGCGGCGCGTGCGCAAGATCTGGGGGACGCGCGAGGCGCTGGGCGCGCTGGACCTGCCCCCGATCCTGCCGATCACCTATGCCGATGTCGCCGACCTTGCGCGCATGGTGCCGTCCGACGCGCCGCATCAGGGCATCGTGATCGAGGTCGATCCGCTGGAGGAAATCTGGCTGGGCGACTTGCTGGAGCAGGGCGCGAACGATCGCCGCCCGCTACTGGTACTCGACCATGTCACCGATCCACATAATGTCGGCGCGATTCTGCGCTCGGCGGCAGCGTTCGACGCGCTCGGTATCGTGACGCAGGACCGCCATGCCCCGCCCGAATCGGGATCACTCGCCCGCGCTGCGTCGGGCGCGCTGGAGCTGGTGCCGTGGGCGCGGGTCGTGAACCTTGCGCGCGCCCTCGACGAGATTGGCGAAGCAGGATTCTGGCGCATCGGGCTGACTGGCGAGGCCAAGGGTACGCTGGGCGAGGTGATGGGCGACACCCGCCCTGCATTGGTGCTGGGTGCCGAGGGCGAGGGGATGCGGCAGAACACTGCGGCGCATTGTGACGAACTGGCGCGGCTACCGATCTCGCCGCGCGTCGAGAGCCTTAACGTATCAAACGCTGCGGCAATCGCGCTATACGCAGCCATCTCGCGCTGACCCGACGGGAACGCGCCAACGGGGGAGTGACGCCATGTTCGACCGGTTCAAGGGGATCGCCCTCGCCCTCCTGGCTCCCGTGCTGCTGGTCGGATGTGCGTTCAGCCCGGGCAAGTTCGTCTCGACGCTCACCATCCTCGCCGATCGCAGCTTCACCTTCAGCTATCAGGGTGAGGTAATCGCAGTCGATATCGCGGGCGAGATGGCCAAGGGCATGGGCGACGCGTTCAAGGGAATGGGCGACGCGGACGACAAGAAGAAGACGACCACCAGCCTGCTCCGCGATGCTGCCTGGCAGGAGGATGAGGACGCGCCCTCCGCCGAAGAGGAAGATTCGGCCAAGGACGATGCCGAGGAAGCCGCCAAGAAGGAGGCCAAATTCAAGGCGATCGCCGAAGCGCTGACCAAAGAGGCAGGCTATCGCTCGGTCACCTATAAGGGCGATGGCGTGTTCGTGGTCGATTACCAGATCAGCGGCAAGCTGACCCATAATTTCCTGTGGCCTTTCAACGTCGACGCAGAGGTCATCTTCCCCTTCGTTGTCGTCGAACTGCGTGGGGCGGACGTGGTACGCGTCAAGGCGCCAGCATTTGGCGACAGCGATTCGCCGGGCAAGGGCAAGTCAGACGGTGCTAATGCCAAGCTCAACGGTACCTTCACGTTGGTCACCGACGGACAGATCGTCAGCCAGAACAATGAAGACGGCGCAAAGACCGAGGGCAATCGCCGCACTGTCACCTGGAAAGCGACTCCGCTCAGCAAGGACGCGCCGATGGCGGTGTTGAAACTCGCGCCGCGATCCTGAACGGATCGCGGTTCGCTTCCCTCAATCCTCAGCGGCGATCGTTACCTTCAGCCCGTCCAGCGCGGACGTGAACTGGACCTGGCACGACAGGCGTGAGGTTTCGGTGCGATCGGACGAGCTGTCGAGCAGGTCATTCTCGTCCTCGCTCATCGGCGGAAGTTTGGCCGCAAATTCCGGGTCGACATGGATGTGGCAGGTCGCGCACGAGCAACAGCCGCCGCACAAGGCAAGCAGTTCGTCGAACCCGTTGTCCCGGATCACTTCCATGACGCTCAGGCCCACTTCGCCCTCCACTTCGCGTTCTTCTCCTGCGCGCGTGACGACGATAAGCTTGGGCATGATCTTCTCCTCCGTATAGTGCGCCCATGCCGGGGATCGGCGCGGCTTTCAAGGATTCGAAATATGGGCCTGACCGCCGAACAGCTGCGCGAATCGCTCGATGCCATCGCCGCGCGCGAGCCGCTGATGGCAGCGGCGGTGGCGCGCGTGGGCTATCCCGAGCCGCGCATTCGCGAGCCGGGCTATGAAACTTTGCTGCGCACCATCGTCGGCCAGCAGGTCAGCGTCGCCGCCGCAGCGTCGATCTGGACCAAGCTGGCGGCGGGGATTGGCGACCTGACCCAGCCGGACATCGTCGCCGCCGCGCCGGACGACGCCCTGCGCGCCGCCGGGCTGTCGCGGCAAAAGGCGAGCTATGCCAAGAGCCTGGCCGAGGAGGTGTCGAGCGGGCGGCTCGATCTGACCGCCCTACCCGCCGACGACGAGGAAGCGATTGCGCAACTGGTGCGGGTCAAGGGGATCGGGCGCTGGTCGGCCGAAATCTACCTGCTGTTCGCCGAAGGACGGCGCGACATCTGGCCCGCAGGCGACCTGGCGGTGCAGATCGAGGTTGGCCGGATCATGGGACATGAAGAGCGCCCGTCGGAGAAGCTGACCCGCGAGATCGCCGAAGCCTGGCGCCCGCATCGCGGTGCCGCCGCGATCCTGGCGTGGCACCATTACAAAGCGGATATGGCCGCGATTTAGAGTTGGATTCAGCTGCGCTGAATGGCGGCACCGGCCCGCTCCCCCACCCGGCCACCCATAGAATACACTGTCGTTGGGTGGCCGGGTGGGGGAGCGGGCCGGTGCCGCAGCCGTTTCAGCTTTGCTGAAACCAACGCTAAACTAGCTTTCCGCCCTCGACCTGCAGGGTGCGGGGGCAGCGCGACAGCGTTTCCATTCGGTGCGCGACGATCAGGATCGTCGGGCGCGGCTCCAGCGCGGCGAGGCGGTCGAGCACCGCCGCCTCGCTCGCCGGATCGAGCGCGGCGGTCGCCTCGTCGAGGACCAGCAGGCGCGGACGGCGCAAAATCGCGCGCGCGATCGCCAGCCGCTGGCGCTCACCCCCGGACAAGAGCGCGCCGCGTTCACCGATGATCGTGTCGAGGCCGCGCGGCATGGCGGCGACCCGCTCGGCCGCGCCGGCAATGGTCAGCGCCTCCATCAGCATCGCATCGTCGATCGCGGCATCGCCCCAGTCGAGATTGCGGCGGACGGTATCGTGGAACAGGAATGCGTCCTGCGGCACATAGCCGATTGCCGCGCCCCAGCCGCCGGGCGGAAGCACCGCGCCGCCAACCGTTACCGCCCCCGATTGCGGGACCAGCAGGCCCGAGATGAGGTCGATCAGCGTGGTCTTGCCGCCGCCTGAGGGTCCGGCGATGCCGACCAGCGCACCCTGCGCGATCTCCAGCGACACATCGGCCAGCCCCGCGCCCGACGGATGGCGATAGCTGACCGAGTCGAGCTTGATCGGACCCGGCGGCAGCGCCACCGCACCGGCGCGCGCGTCATGCGCGTTGCCCAGTTCGGTCAGTGCTGCCTGCACCGCGCCATAGCTTGCGCCCAGGTGCAGCAGCTGTTGCGACGACTGTTGCAGCTGCATTGCCAGCGGGGCCATGCGGGAAAAGATCAGTGCGAGCACGACCAGGGTAGTCGGTGGCACCTGCAATAGCACGCCGCCGGTCAGCACGCCCGCCGCGGCAAAGGCGGTGCCGATGCCGAACCAGGTCCGGGCAGTCGATTGCGCGACCATGAAGCCGCGCTGCTCCCCCGCCGCTGCGCGCTGGGCCGAGTCGAACTCGGACGCGAAGCCGAGGCTGGCGTCCTGCGCCGCCGACGCCTTGAGCCCGCTGAGGAACGAGGTGGAGCTGCCCATCAGCGCGCGGTTCTTGTCGACCATCCGCGCGCCGAGCGCGGCGCTGTTGCCGCTGCGCCGATTGACCAGCAGCGCGAGCAAAGCAAGACCGCCGAGCGCCGCAATCGCGAACAGCGGCGCCAGCGCCAGCGCCACGACGAGCTGGATGACGAGCATCGCCACGGCCACCAGCGACATCGAGATATAGTGCGCCGCGACCCCGATCCGCCCGATATCGCTGGTCAGCAGGCTGGTGATCCGCGCATGCTCCACGCCCGCCAGCCGCTCCCACGGCGCCGATGCCAGCGTATTGACCACCTTGCCGCGCAGATCGAGCGTATAGGCCGTCTGGACGTCGAACAGCGTCATGTCCCGCTGGCGCAGCACCAGCGCGCGCACCACCATCACCGCCACGAACACCACGACCAGCGCGGCGAGCCGTGCGTTCGGATCGCTGCCCAGCCAGCCAGGAAGCCAGGCCAGCGCATTGCCCGGCGCAAGGATCAGCCCGATCAGCGGGACCAGCAGTGCGAGGCCCAGCCCTTCGAGCACCGCGCCCGCCGCGACCCAGGCGACGGCGACCGCGCCGCTGCGTCCTGCCTGACGCACCAGGCTGGCAGCAAAGGCGATCGTCTGCCGTCCGGCAGAGGCAGCAGAGGGCGGTGGGGAAACGCTCATGCCGGTGCTTGTGCCTCCCTTTGCGCAAAGGGCAACCGACTTTGCGCAGCGCGGGGTAGAAACCGGCGCTGCGCTGCGCCAATAGGGAGCACGCCAACCGGAGATGAAGACCCATGAGGACCCGCGCCGCCGTCGCCTTCGAAGCAAAGAAGCCGCTCGAGATCGTCGAGCTGGATCTGGAGGGGCCGAAAGCCGGCGAAGTGCTGGTCGAGATCATGGCGACGGGCATCTGCCACACCGACGCCTACACGCTCGACGGGTTCGACAGCGAAGGGATTTTC
>CAZWZP010000157.1:0-3525 GCA_964638925.1 uncultured Stakelama sp.
AAACCTCTTGCGCATACCCTACCTCCCCCACCGTCAGCAGCGATGACACCTCACCCTGGCGGGGGAGGATTACAGGGGATTACTCCGCCGGGGCGGCCTGGTTGCCCGAGCTATCGCCACGCTGGACGCGGGCGGTCATACCGACCGATTCGGCGTCGTCCTGAATCTGCGCTTCGTCGGCCTGAGCCGGCTCGGCAACCGGAGCGGGGGCGGTGTTCTCGACCGGTGCCGGCTCGGGCTCGGTGACATTCTCATCGGACGGCAGCTCCTCAGTCAGCTCCATTGCGTTGACTGCATTCTCGGCGGGCGCGGCTTCTTCCGATGCGCCCGAGCAGGCTGCGAGTGCGGCAGCGGCGGCGAGGGCGGTGGCGAGCTTGAGCGTGCGGCGATAGTTCATTGTAAGTCTCCCCTGTGGTTCAGCGCGCCGACTGGGCCTGGGTAGCCGAGCGCGCCTCGATCTTGGATGCGAGCGTCTTGTCCCAATTATAGGGATCGCCGCGGAAATTCATCGTCCCGCTCGCACTGCCATAGGCGGTCCAGTAGAGCAGATAGACCGCGACCTGTTTCTGCAGCGGTACGCGCGTCGTCTTGCCCTCGGCAACGGTCTCCGCGACCTTTTCCGGCGTCCAGACGGGGTCGCCCTTCATCAGCAGATTGGCCAGGTCGGCCGGGCGTTCGAGCCGGATGCAGCCATGGCTGGCGAGGCGGTCGAAGCGCGAGAAGGTGCCCTTGGTCGGCGTATCGTGGAGATAGACGGCGAACGGATTGTTGAAGTCGAACTTGAACTTGCCCAGCGCCGAATGCGACGGCTGCTGCTGAAGCCGGCGGTTGGCGCCGGTGCCGATGATCTTGAACCCGTTGCGCGCGAGATAGGCTTCGCCCTTGGGGAACAGCTCGCGCGCGGCGATGCCGGCGGGGACGTTCCAGGGCGGGTTCACGACGACCGAATGGATGTTGGACACCAGCATCGGCGTCTCGCCGCCGCCGGGCTTCCCGGTCACGCCGCGCATCGACATGACCGGGCGGTCGCCCTCGAACACCGCGACGCTGGCCGAGGCGATGTTTACCTGAACCCGGTCGGTCGGCATGGATTTGGGCATCCAGCGCCAGCGTTCCATGTTCGCCATGATCTGACGGATGCGCGCCTCGACCGGAATGTTGAGCGCGGTCAGCGTGCCGGTGGAGACGGTGCCGGTGGGGTTGAGGCCGTAGCGGCGCTGGGCGCGGATCACGGCTTCTTTGAGCTCGGCATCGAAGGTCGTGCCGAGCCGGGCGACGCCGTCATCCTCGACCGCGAGGCGGGCGCGCAGCGCGGCGACGCGCGGGCCGGTGGCACCGACGGTCATGTCGGGACCGGCGACAATCGCGCTCCAGCCACCCGCCGCCTCGCTCAGGCGATAGCGGGCGCGGCCGGTGCGCAGCGTCTCATAGCCCTCATAGGGCGGGGCGAGATCGGCGAACCATTGCGCCAGCCGGTTTTCGGCGAGCGCACGGGTGAAGTCGGGCAGGGGGTCCCACGCCGCCGGGCGCAGCGCCCAATCCTCCTGAAAATCGGCGGTGTCGAGGCGACCGATATGGATCGCGCGGGCATAATCGAGCGCGGCGCGGACGAGGCCGGTGTCGTCGGCGGGGAGCACCTCTGCCGCCTGGGTCGAATAGCGCAGGCCGTGCGCGATCCGGCCCTGCACGATGATGCGGCGCAACTGCTCGGCCTGTTCCGCCGTGACCGTTGGCAAAGGGAGCGGAGTGGGGAGCGGCTGGACCTGAAGCGGCGCGGCGGTCGGGGTCGCGCTGGGCGACGGAGCGGGCGCAGCCGTCTGCGCCAGCGCAGGCACTGCGGCTGCGAGCGCAAGGGAGGCCGCGACCAGATGCGGCCCGGTTCGTGCGAACATCGAAAGCTGTTTCCTTATCACCGGTGCGGGCGATGATAGGGCGGGCGTCGGCGCTTGTCACCCGCCGACGCGCGCCCGGTCACACCGTTGCGTTCAACTTGGTCCCGGCGACGCCGATGACGATCAGCGCCATGAACCCGGCCTGGACCAGCGACACCTTGTCCCCGAACAGGATCACGCCGCCGATGATCACCCCGACCGCGCCGAGCCCGGTCCAGATCGCATAAGCGGTGCCCGCCGGAATATCGCGCATCGCCAGCGCGAGCAGCGCCATGTTGAGGAAGCTCAGTACGATCGGCACGATCGCCGACTGCCAGGTGCCGGTGGTTGCGGCCCATTTGAGGCTCAAGGCCCAGATGATTTCGGTGAACACGGCAATGCCGAGGATGATCCACGCCATGCGGGAGTCTCCATGCGTGCGGGCTCGGAATGGACGGGCGCGCAGGCCGGAAACCCGTAAGAGGCGGCGCGCCGTACCGGGTGGACCCGGTGTTCGGCGCGCCTTCTACCCCCCGGGGGGTGGGGGTCAAGCCCTGGCGAGGCGCACCAATGCCTGGTCCAGCGCGGAGAGGAAGCGCGAGCGGTCCTGTTTGCCGAACGGAGCAGGCCCGCCGATCTGGTCGCCGCCGGCGCGCAGATCGGCCATGATCGCGCGGGTGGCGATGGCGACGCCGATCGAGCTGGTGGTGAAGGGCTTGCCGCTGGGTGAGAGCACGGTCGCCCCGGCCTTGAGGCAGCGGTCGGCGAGCAGGATGTCGGCGGTGATGACGACCGTCTTTGGCCCGGCACGCTCGGCGATCCAGTCGTCGGCGGCGTCGAATCCGTCGGAGACGATCTCACGCGCGATCAGCGGGTGATCGGGGATGCGGATGAAGCTGTTGGCGACGATCGTCACCGGCACTTCGCGCCGCCACGCGACCTTGTAGATCTCGTCCTTGACCGGGCAGGCGTCGGCGTCGACCAGGATGTGGGGGGTGGTCATGCTGCGGTCCCTATCAATTCATCCCCCGGAGGGGGAGGTGGCACCGCGCAGCGGTGACGGAGGGGTAGTTTCGGCAAGCGACGTCGCCGAGAGTTGAGCTACCCCTCCACCGGCTGCGCCGGTCCCCCTCCCCCTCCGGGGGAGGAGTTACAGGTCTACTTCTTCGGCGGTTTGCCGCGATGGGGCTTGGGGGAGCGCGGCGGCTGGCCGGCACCTGGACCCGCAGGGCGTGCGCGATGCATCGGGCGGCTGTGGTTGCGCGGCTTGCCGTGGCGGGGTTCATGGTCGCCGCGCGTGCCGGGCGGGGGCGGGCCATCGGCGCGCTCGATCAGCACATCCTCATCCGGCCCGGCCGATTTGGCGACTTCACGCATGAAGCGGTCGGCAATCGCGCTCGGCACCTGAAAGCGGGTTTCGCCGGCGCCGATTCGGATCGCGCCGATCTCGCTCTTCGTCACATGGCCGCGACGGCAGATCAGCGGCAGGATCCAGCGCGGATCGGCATTCTGGCGGCGGCCGACATTCATGCTGAACCAGACCGTATCGTCAAAGCCCGGACGATGGACCGGACCACGCTGATCGGATGGGCCACGGTCGATCAGTTCCTCGGGTGCCGGCATCGACGCACGGTGCGCGCGGACCAGAGGGGCG
>CAZWZP010000157.1:3630-6977 GCA_964638925.1 uncultured Stakelama sp.
GTCCTCGACGCTGGGGACGGGCAGCCACTCGGCGTTGATCTTGGCCTGCTTGAGCGTCATTTCGACGCGGCGGCGGCGCGGATAGGGAACGATGAGCACGGCGGTGCCCTTCTTGCCCGCGCGCCCGGTGCGGCCCGAACGGTGCTGAAGCGCCTCGGCATCGCGGGGCAGCTCGACATGGACGACCAGGCTGAGCGTGGGCAGGTCGATGCCGCGTGCGGCGCAGACGCGGGCGCGGCGGTCGCGCAGTGCCTGAAGCGCGTGGTTGCGCTCGGACTGGCTGTGCTCGCCCGACAGCGCCACGGCGGAAAAGCCGCGCTCGACCAGATTGGCGTGGAGGTGGCGGACATTGTCGCGCGTCGCGCAGAACAGCATCGCCGTCTCCGCCTCGTGAAAGCGCAGCAGGTTGATCACGGCGTGCTCGATATCCGACGGCGCGACGGTGATCGCCTGATAGGCGATGTCGCCATGGCCGCGATCCTCGCCCACGGTCGAAATGCGCAGCGCGTCGCGCTGATAGCGCTTGGCCAGCGTGACGATCGGCTTGGCGAGCGTGGCGGAGAACAGGAAGGTGCGCCGCTCGGTCGGGGTCGCGTCGAGCAGCGCCTCCAGCTCCTCGCGAAAGCCCATGTCGAGCATTTCGTCGGCTTCATCGAGCACCGCGACCTTGAGCGCCGACAGGTCGAGCGCGCCGCGCTCGAGATGGTCGCGCAACCGGCCCGGCGTGCCGACGACCATATGCGTGCCATGCGACAGCGCGCGCCGCTCGCGCGAGGCGTCCATGCCGCCGACGCAGGTCGCGACCCGCGCGCCCGCTGCAGCATAGAGCCAGCCCAGTTCCTTGGCGACCTGAAGTGCCAGTTCGCGCGTCGGGGCGATCACAAGCGCCAGCGGCAGGCGCGGCGCGGGAAGCGCACCGTCATCGAGCAGGTCTTCGGCCATGGCGAGGCCAAAGGCGACGGTCTTGCCCGACCCGGTTTGGGCCGAGACCAGCAGGTCGCGGCCGCGCGCATCGTCCTGCGTCACCTGGGCCTGGACGGGGGTCAGCGCTTCGTAACCGCGCTGCGTAAGCGCCTCGGCGAGGCGGGGGGGAAGGTGCGAAAAGGGCATCAGGCTCACAAATTGCCGCGCGCCCCGCAGGCAGCGCGTTGTCATCGGTCGGGTCGCGGGGGTTTGCGCGGCCCTTAGCGCATTGTTGCGGACTTGGCGAGGGGGTGGTTCCGGAGGGCCGGGCTACTTCACCACGACCGTGTAGCGCACGCGCTTGGCATCCTTTTGTCCGCCCGCAAAGGGCTGCCCGTAGGTAAAGGCGACCGCATGGCGGCCCTTCGCGGTCGTGCGGAGGGTGAACACTTGGGTCTCGGTTGCGCCGGGCGTCCCGCCATTGCGGGTAATCGGCTCACCGACCTGCTCGACCCCCGCGACTGGAACGAGCGACCAGCTATAGCCGGTGCCGAGCTGCGCGGGCAGGCGCACCTCAAACGTCGCGCCCAGCGGGACGGTGCGGGTAGCACCGTCCTCGCCTTGCGTCAGCACGACCGCTTCACCCAACGGCGGACCGCCTGCAGCGCAGGCGGGAGCGGCGAGCGCCAGCGCCAGCGGCGCGAGCAAACCCGGTGCAGGAAGCGCACGTAGAGTGAAGCGGGTCATGCCGAGTTCCTTTCATCCTAGCCGATCGGCCGAATGACGAGCCGGTTCCGGTCGATCAACTTCAGCAAATCGGGATTGAGCACCAGATCCTGCCGCGCCGGGCGGACCCAGGCGGCGGCATAGCCGATGCTGTTGGACCCATATTTGATCCACATATAGCCATTCTCGCCCCAGCCGGTTCCCCAGGAGTTGCGGATGCGCCAAGCGCCTTTCGCATTGTCCCAACCGACAATGACGACCCCGTGGTTAATCCAGCCTGTATCATTCTGGTTGAACACGCCCGAGGTATAGGCCTGAAACGCCGGAGTGACGCGTACCGCGACCGCGAGCGGGCCGTGGGTAACCAGCGCCTGTTTGAGCTGGGCGACGGTCGGCACTTCGGCCTTGACCGTCACGAAACCCCATGCCGCCGCCTTGTAGGTGCCGGCGGGTGCGGGCGTGCAGACGCCGTTGCTGGCGGTGTAGGGGGTTTGCGCCTCGGTCCGCACCTTGGAGCTGAGCATCCAGGTGAACACCGGATCCCACCAGCCGCCGGCGCAACTGCCCGCACCGGCGCACGACACGATATGCTGTTCAGAGGTGTCGATCAGCGAATTGAAGCGAAGGTTGTAGGTGCCCTCATAGGCACCCATCGCGGTGAACGCCCAGCAACTGCCGCAGCCGCCCTGGTTGCGGATCGCCGGCATTTTGTTTTCATAGCTGCACGCTGCGGACCCAGCGGTGCAGGGCAGCGGAGCAAGCGTGAACTTCTTTGCGATCATGAACTTGCGGTCGAGGTCGAGCGCTTCGACCGCGAATTTGTTCTGCGCCACCATCTTGCTTTCCAGCTCGGCGGGCGGCGGCAGCTTGAGGCCGGTCAGCTGCTCGATCGAGCGGTCGAGCGCGGTGGTATAGCCGATATTGAAGGTCCAGTTCTGCTGAACGGCAGTCTGCCGCAGCTGGGTGATCTGGGTCCTGATCGCCGGTGAAGCCTTGAGTAGACGCTGGTCATAAATCGGCGCTTCTTTGAACTGGGTGGAAAGCTGCGCCTTTTTCAGCGCCGGGGTCTCCTGCGCGCCGGCGAAAAACGGTGTCGCGGCAATTGCGGCAAACGCGACTGCGCCTGCGATGATCGGGACGGCTTGTTTGAACGAGCTCATGTGGCACCTCCGGGGGGCGGGGTTCACGCGCACGCTACAACTGGCTCTGGTCGGGACATGGCTTGCGACTCCGGCCGCGAGCAGGTGTAGAGTGACATCACCGAAACGGCGCGTCCATGCGCAGAAATACCCAATGGCGCATTGACCGCGTTTTTTTGGTTTTCAACGCGGCCAACAAAAAACCCCGGGGTTGCCCCCGGGGTTTTCGTGGTTCGCTTGGATTGCGAAGATCAGATCGCCGAAACCTCGGCGACGTCGACCTTCACGCCCGGGCCCATCGAGGACGAGACCGCGACCTTGCGCAGATACTTGCCCTTGGCCCCCGACGGCTTCGCCTTGATTACCGCATCGACCAGCGCGTCGAAGTTCGAGCGCAGGTCGGCGGCCGAGAACGACGCCTTGCCGATGCCCGAATGGATGATACCGGCCTTTTCGACGCGATATTCGACCTGGCCGCCCTTGGCAGCCTTGACCGCTTCGGCGACGTTCATGGTGACGGTGCCGAGCTTCGGGTTCGGCATCAGGCCCTTGGGACCCAGCACCTTGCCGAGGCGGCCG
>CAZWZP010000158.1:0-1156 GCA_964638925.1 uncultured Stakelama sp.
CTGAAAGCCCCTCCCCTTTAGGGAAGGGGTTGGGGGTGGGGCGTCTCAGTCTCATCGAGACCGGCGCGTGTGAGGATAGGCCCCACCCCAACCCCTCCCCTGAAGGGGAGGGGCTTAGCTTGGCTCGACGACTCGGCTCGATCGAAAGTTGGGCGCCGCCGGTCATGGCACCGGCGAGGATTTGCGGACGGTGCCGGAGAAGCTGGCGAGGACATTGTCGTCCTGCCGCACCAGCCCGCGCATGAACAGCATCCGCCCGGTTTCGCGAAGCAGGTCCACTTCCGCCACGATCGGCTCGCCGATGCGGCTGGTGCCGATGAACTGCGCCGACAGATCAAGCGTGACCGCGCCGCCCGCCGACAGCACGCCGAAGCTGCGCGCGGCGGCGAACAGGGCGACATCCATGAAGCCGAGCAGCGCGCCGCCATGGGTCGAATCGCGCAAATTGGAATGTTCGCGGCCCGGCACCATCCGCACGAGCGCCTTGCCATCCTCGATCCGCGTCAGGATCGGGCCGAGGAACGCGTTGAAGCGCGTCGGATCGCGCAGCTCCCAGCGCTTCCACCCGGGATGGTCGGGATCGTCCAGATAGACGAAATGCGTGTCGGCCTGCGACAAATCAGGGGGTGCCGACGCGGATCAGATGACCCGCTCGGCTTCCATCTTCTTGATCTCTGCGATCGCCTTGGCGGGGCTCAGGCCCTTGGGACAGACATTCGCGCAGTTCATGATCGTGTGGCAGCGATAGAGGCGGAACGGATCCTCCAGCTCGTCGAGCCGCTCGCCGGTCGCCTCGTCGCGGCTGTCGGCCAGCCAGCGATAGGCCTGAAGCAGGATCGCCGGACCCAAGAACCGGTCG
The DNA here is from genome assembly GCA_964638925.1 of uncultured Stakelama sp. Classification (GTDB taxonomy): domain Bacteria; phylum Pseudomonadota; class Alphaproteobacteria; order Sphingomonadales; family Sphingomonadaceae; genus Sphingomonas. The sequence continues at coordinate 860 of CAZWZP010000158.1, forward strand.
CTGTTCCACCAATAGCTGGGGCAGCTGGTCGAGCAGCAGGCGCACAGGATGCATTCGTACAGCCCGTCGAGCTTGGCGCGGTCCTCCGGCGACTGCAGCCGCTCCTTGCCCGAAGGCGGCGGCGTCACGGTCTCCAGCCACGGCTTGATCGACGCGTATTGCGCGTAGAAATGGGTGAAATCGGGGACCAGGTCCTTGATCACGTCCATCGCGGGCAGCGGGGTGATCTTGATATCGCCCTTGATATCCTCGATCGCGGTGGTGCAGGCGAGGCCGTTCTTGCCGTCCATGTTCATC
>CAZWZP010000158.1:1191-6955 GCA_964638925.1 uncultured Stakelama sp.
CCCCTCACGGCACGAGCGCCGGAAGGTCAGCGACGGGTCGATCTCCGACTTGATCTTGATCAGCGCGTCCAAGACCATCGGACCGCAATCGTCGAGGTCGATGGTAAAGCTGTCGTAACGCGGGTTTTTCCCCGAATCCGGGTCGTAGCGATAGATGGTGAAGGTTTTTTTCCGCGATGCCCCCGCCGGCGCCGGATGCGCCTTGCCCTTCGTGATCTTGCTGTTCTTCGGCAGGACGAAATGGGCCATCGGGAACCTCTTAAACTACACCGCAGACAAGGCAGCGACGCCGCTGCCTCAGCCCAGATTGCAGGCCAGATACATAACCCCTGCCCGCGCTGCAAACATAAGGTGACGCAGGTGCGATCTCAATTGGCGCAGCGGCGAAATAGTCTCTCAATGGCCAGGCTGTGGGAGGGGGATGCGCGCCCCTCCCACGCCGTGCTGGTCAGGCTTCGGACGGGTCGGCGCTGCGGCCGCTCCAGTCGAGATTGCGGGTGAGATACATCACCGCCGCCAGCGCCGCGAACAGCAGCAGCGATCCGATCAGCAGCGAATAGGCTTCGAGGCTGAGCAGGATGTAGAGCACGCCATAGAGCGCCACGAGCAGGCCGGCGATGAATCCGGCACGGCGGCGGCTGCCCAGCACGGCGGCGCTATACGCGGTCAGCAATGCGATCACCCCGCCCGCCGCCACCGCATAGGCGGGGCCAAAACCGATCACCTCGGCAAAGGCGAGCAGCAGGACGAAGAACAGCAGCAGCCCCGCGCCGACGAGCATATATTCGACCGCCGACACGCGCACGCCCGCGACGACGTCGAACAGCAGGAATGCCATGAAGGTGAAACCAATGAACAGGAAGCCGTATTTCACGCTGCGGTTGACCTGAGCATAGAGATCGACCGGCTGGATCAGGCCGACCTGCGCGGCGGACGACGGCGCGGCGCCGGGTGTGCGCGAGTCATAGGCGGGCTGGGGGTCGCGCGAGTCTGCGGGCGAGTCGCTGGTCGTGACCAACGTTGTGCCGAGTGCGAGGTTCGAGATGCGATAGGTAGCCCTGAACCCGGCAGGCGTAACGTCGCGTTCTTCGGGCAGGAAGCCGCCGGTGAAGCTGGGGTGCTGCCAAGGCGAGCTAACGGTCCAGCGGGTTGCGCCAGCACGCGGGGCGAGCGCGACGACCGAATGGCCGCGCAGGGCAAAGGCGAATTTGGCGGTGATTGCGCGCTCGCGCAGGGCGGACGCGTCGAGATTGGCGAAAAAGCCCGATCCGGCGGTGGCGGCGATGCCGTTGCCGGGCTGGGCCGGGGCGGGCTGGCCGTCGATGGTGATGCGGTTGGCGGGTTTCAGGCCGCGCGGGTCGGCGACGCCGAAGCGCAGTTCGGCCTTGTCATAGTCCAGCGTCGCGAGATCGACGATGCGCGCCGCGTCGGGCGGCAGGCGGAAGGACGCGCTTCCCGACATGTCGGCGTCATACACCACCGCCTCATAGATGACCGATCGCGTGCGCCGTTCCGGCTTGATGCGCGTGTCGAGGTCGAGCGTGTCGGGGGCGATGAACAGCTCGCGCCGTTGGGTCGAGGTGCGGGTCACCGGCTTGCCATTTTCTTGCACCGTCTCGGTCACCGGCAGCGCATAGGGGATGACGAGCAGCGGCCCGGCCAATGTCTGTGGCCCGCCCCAGCCCTCGGCAATGCTGCTGCGCGCGGTTTCCGACTGGTTCTGCCGGTCATAGACGAGCAGATAGACCGCGAAGAGCGGGATCGTGAGCACCGCGCCGACGAGCAGCGCGAGCAGCATTTTCATTCCCGGCGAACGGTTGGGTGCGGGCAGGTCCATGGGCGACTCCTGTCAGTGAAGTCGCTGGTGTAGCGCGCCGCGATCCGTGCGGCATGAGCGAAGGGTGAGGCTTTTCTGAGGGCGTCAGATCACGTCGAGGACGAGGCCCAGGTCGCGCGCTTCCTCGGCCTCGATATACAGGTTCGACGGAGCCTTTTTGCACAGATCGTCAAAGCCCAGCTTCGATCCGGCGACGATGTCGCGGAACCCCTCTTCCTCGATGCGGATCGACTCCTCGATCTCGTGCAGCTTGGCCTGCAGGATCGGAACCAACGTCTTGAGTGGGCCTTCGAGATGCACGTCGCAGGTCAGCTTGCGCTCATGGATCATCAGCCGCGTCCCCTGGGTCAGGAAACGCTTGTCGACCGGGAAATGCGCCATGAAGGTCGCGCCGGCCGAATAGACCGCGACCTTGCCCAGGAACAGGATCTCGCGCCCGGTATATTCCCGCAGCAGCCGTACCTCGTCACCCATCAGCCGTGCGACCTCGGGATCGCCACCCAATGTGGAGATCGCGATGACCAATGTGCCTTCGGTCGGTGCGGCGCCGAGCTGGTCGCGGAAGCTCTGATACATCGCATGATCGACCGGTCCCGACAGGCAGATGTGCGGCGTTGCGAGCAGCGGGTAGCGCGTGCTGTGGGGGGCTGGCGCAGCTGGCGCGGACTGCGCGGCGGGGGCCGGGGCGGGGATGTCGAATGTCTGGGTCATCGCCCGCGCAACCATTGGCCGGGGACTAGGTTCCCGCGCCCGCCGCCGCAACGCATCGCGCACGCCGACCGCAACCAGCGCGATGCCGGTAGCGATGAGCGCCAGAAAGACGAGCGGGATCAGCGTTTCCACGCCCCTTCAACCCCCTAGTGGGCGAAAGGATCAGCGGGCCGGTCCCTGCAGGCTATCGACCGATGGCTTGCCGACCGGCTGGGTCGCGACCTTGGGCATCCGCGCCTCCAGTGGGGTCAGCCATTTCTGGACCTCCACGCCGACGCTCTGCTGCGGCAGCGACGGCGTGAGCCTGCCGCGGGTCTCCCATCCAGCGATCTGGGCGAACGCCTCGGTGACCGCCGCGCCGAGCGGCTGCGGCTTGCGCAGCGCGCGATTGACCAGCGCATCGCCGAAAAAGGTCCAGTCATTCTCCGCCGCGCAGCCGAACGACGAGCGGTCCGACGCAGCGGCGCTGACCACGGCACTGTGCGGGCCGGACAGGACGGGCACGAACACGCCGGAGTAGCAGGCGCTGACGATCAGTAACCGCCGCTCGATCCCGTGCACGCGCAGCAGCGCGGCGAGGCGTCGGGGCGAGATCGCGCCGAACCCTTCATTGCCGTCATTATACACGACCCCGAAGGGCGCGCCGTGGCTGGTGGCGTAGAGGACAAGGACGTCCTCCTTCTCGTCCATCAGCTCGGCGATGCGGGCGAGCGCGGCCTCGATATTGGCCGGCGACCCCATCGGCAGCGGGGAGGGGGCCTTGCCGTCGCTGCCGCCGAGGGTGATCGTCCGCCCGAGTGCGTCGTAGCGCCGCGCGAGTACCTTGCCCGCTTCCCGCGCTTCCCGCCCGAATACGGGATCGCTGTCGAGGCCGACCGAGAGAACATAGGCATCGACCACCCCCTTGCGCTGCGGGAGCAGGGTGGCGAGCGCACGGGTCAGGCGGCGGTGTTCGGCGAGCGCATGGGTCGCGGTGCGGTCGCGTTCGATCTGGAGACCGCCATCGGCCTGCTGCACCACCTCCTCCGGCGTCGAGCGCGCGATGCCCGGCGGGGGCGGGGCGGTGTGGCGGGGCGGGGAATAGGGCTGCTGCTGCGCCGATGCAACGGGAAGCGCGAGCAACGCCAAGGTCAGTGGCAGGATCGAACGCATCAAATCACCCCCTGAAGGTGAAGTTGATTTGCGATGGCGATCAGGTCAAGCGACAGCGCGCGTTGCTGCCGGTACCGGATTTTGGTAATTGTTGAGAATGGCAGCCAAGAACACCAGCGTCGCCCTGGGCGACCACTTCACCGCCTTCGCCGCACAGCAGGTGGCGTCGGGCCGCTATGGGTCGATGAGCGAGGTGATCCGCGCCGGGCTAAGGTTACTTGAGGACGAGGAGCAGCGCAGGGCGGCGTTGCGCGAGGCGATCCGCGAGGGGGATGAAAGCGGCGAACCGGAGGCGTTTGATTTCCGCGCGTGGATCGCTGAACGATACTCCGAGGCGTGAGCTACCGGATTGAACTGCGCCCGCGGGCGCGCGCTGATTTGCGGGGCGATCGGTGATTATTCCGATACGCGCTGGGGCAAGGCACAGGCGCAACGTTACCTCGAAGCGATCGCCGATAGCTTCGATCAGATCGCCCAAATGCCGCTTGCCGGTAGCGATCAGGCAGACGTGTCGCCGGGCCTTCGCAAATGGCGCAGCGGATCGCACAATATCTTCTATCGCGTGCGCGACGACGTCGTGCTGATCGTGCGTGTCCTGCACGCACGGATGGATGTCGGGAACGCGCGTGCGACGTTGCAAAGCCGAGTAGCAAGCTACCGATCCGCCATCAGCTAGCGGAGACTGTGCGCGGTGGCGCCAGCAGCGCAGCGCGCGTGGCGAGAAGCAGGTAGGTGGTGAGCACTCCGGCAGGAAGGACGATATCCGACGACAGGATGCCCATGGCGAGCAGACCGACGTTGAGGAGCGCCAGCGTGAGGAATACGGCGCTAACGCTCCACGACCGGCGGGGTCGGTCCGCATCCCACTGAGTAAGGGGGGTGGGTAGGGTACCAAAACCCCGGGTGACGAGCAGACCGAGAATCGCAAGAATCGGCGCCGCGACGAGCAGCGCGACGGTCAAGCCGAATATCGGAATGCCAATCGAGTCCGCGCAGATCGGGAAGTACTGCCGAGACAAATCGGTATCGAGGCCCCGGATCGATCCGATCCACAGGGAGAGCATCGCGGCCAGACCAAGTGCAATGAACTGCCAACGATGACTTGGCGTGTGTAGCGCGGTGAGTTCTGATCGACTCGCTCCATGTGCGAGAAGTGATAGTCCGGCAAGGCTGGTTAGCGCGCCCGCCAGCAGAGAAACGCCAGCATTGGACACGCCATAACGCCAGCCAAACAACGCCGAATAGCGTTCATATGCGCTTGCATCATAGCGTTCGCCCGGGATCGGGCAGATCGCTTCATAAGTCCGCATCGCTTCATCGAACGGGACGATGAACACCGGCAGATGACGCGACCACAGGATCAGGCCCAGCCCGGTTACCGCCGTCGCAATTGCCCCTGCAAGCGCGAACCGGAACCCCCGGTCCCGGTTCGTGCTCAATTCAATACACCCGCTTCTTCGGCTTGATATACTCGACCTCGTCGGTGAGCGTGTAGTCGTGGACCGGGCGGTAGTCGATCGCCACGCTGCCACCCTTGCCGCCCCAGCCGTCGAACGAAGCGACCGTGTGCTTCATCCAGTTGGCGTCGTCGCGCTCCGGGAAGTCCTCGTGCATGTGCGCGCCGCGCGATTCCTTGCGGTTGTCGGCGCTGCGGATCGTGACCACGGCCTGGCTGATGAGGTTGTCCAGTTCCAGCGTCTCGATCAGGTCGGTGTTCCAGATCAACGAGCGGTCGGTGACGCCGACATCGTTCATGCTCTGATACACCGCGTCCATTTTCGTCACGCCCTCGGCGAGCAGCGCGGTGTCGCGGAACACGGCGGCGTTGCGCTGCATCGTGCGCTGCATCTCGGCGCGGATCTTGGCGGTCGGGGTGCCGCCCTTGGCGTTGCGGAAATGGTCGAGGCGGGTGAGCGCAAACTCCTCCGACCCCTTGGGCAGCGGGTTGTGCGGCGTGTTGGGCTTGAGCAGCTCCTTGAGCCGCAGGCCGGTCGCACGGCCGAACACGACCAGGTCGATCAGGCTGTTCGAACCCAGGCGATTGGCGCCGTGCCCCGACACGCA
>CAZWZP010000159.1:0-6913 GCA_964638925.1 uncultured Stakelama sp.
GGCGACCCAGACCTTGCTGCTCAGCCAGTCGAAGACGATGGAAATCCGCGTCGATGGGACGCTCGGCTATGGCGTTTCCGCCAAGGACGTGATCCTCGCGATCATCGGCAAGACCGGCGCTGCGGGCGGCACCGGCTATGTCGTCGAATATACCGGCGACGTGATCCGCGCCTTGTCGGTCGAGGGGCGGCTGACGGTCAGCAACATGTCGATCGAGGGTGGCGCGCGGTCGGGCCTGATCGCGCCGGACGAGACGACCTATGCCTATCTCAAGGGCCGCCCGATGGCCCCCAAGGGCGAGCAGTGGGAGCAGGCGCTCGCCTGGTGGCGCAGCCTGCCGAGCGATCCCGGCGCGGTCTACGACCGTGTGGTGACGCTGCAAGGCAGCGATATCGCCCCCTCGCTCACCTGGGGCACCAGCCCCGAGGATGTCGTGCCGATCACCGGCGTGGTGCCCGATCCCGAGAGCTTCGCCGATCCCTCGAAGCGCGTCGCGGCGCAAAAGTCGCTCGACTATATGGGCCTGACCCCCGGCACGCGGATGCAGGACATTCCGGTCGAGAATATCTTCATCGGCAGCTGCACCAACAGCCGGATCGAGGATCTGCGCGCCGCCGCTGCGGTGGTCAACGGGCGTAAGGTTGCGGACGGCGTGCGCCAGGCGCTGATCGTCCCCGGCTCGGGCCTCGTCAAGCGGCAGGCCGAGGCCGAGGGGCTGGACCGCATCTTCACCAGCGCGGGGTTCGAGTGGCGCGAGCCGGGCTGTTCGATGTGTCTCGCAATGAACCCGGACAAGGTGCCGCCGGGCGAGAGATGTGCTTCCACTTCCAACAGAAATTTCGTAGGACGCCAGGGTCCGGGTGCCCGGACGCACCTCGTTTCGCCCGCAATGGCGGCGGCGGCGGCGGTAACCGGGCGACTGACGGACGTGCGGGACCTGATGGGGGTCTCAACCGGGGGATGACCTGTGAAACGCGTTTTGGTGGCATTGATCACGGGCACGATCCTGAGCGGCGCGGCCGCAGTCTACGCGACCGCCACCGTCACGGCGGGCGAGGCACGCGCCAGCGCGCAGGTTACCGCGCCGGTGCGCTAAGCGCGCCGCACGACATCATCGCATCGATCGGGCAGGCAAGCGGGCGGCGCAGCAGCGCGGCCCGTGTTGTCGCGTGCCCGCAACAGATCCGGAGCTGAACATGGACCCCGTCCGCAAGGTCGAAGGGCGCGCCTATCCGTGGGGCGCCAAGAATATCGACACCGACATCATCATCCCGGCGCATTGGCTCAAGACGATCAGCCGTGAGGGCCTTGGCAAGGGCGCATTCGAAACCGTGCGCGCGCAGCCGGGCAACATCTTCGACGACGCCGCCTATGCCGGATCGCCGATCCTGATCGCAGGCGACAATTTCGGATGCGGGTCGAGCCGCGAACACGCCGCCTGGGCGCTCAAGGACATGGGCATCACCGCGGTCATTGCGCCGAGCTACTCGGACATCTTCTCGGGCAATGCGTTCAAGAATGGCATCGTCGCGGTGGTGCTGCCGCAGGAGGCGATCGACCGGCTGATCGTAGTGGCCAAGACCGACGCCATCACCATCGACCTCGAAACGATGACCGTGACCACACCCTTCCAGGACCGCTTCACCTTCGAGATGGACCCGTTCCGCCGCGATTGCCTGATGCAGGGGCTGGACGAGGTCGGGCTGACACTGGCAAGAGATACCGTAATTTCGAAATATGAGTCGATGGTCGCCGATGCGCGGCCTTGGCTCAAGAGGGAGAGCGGTGATGCGGGCGTTGTTGTCGAAGGAAGTGGGCGGACCTGAAACTCTAACCATGGGTGAGCTGCCCGATCCGGTGGCGAAGCCCGGTGAGGTGGTGGTCGCGGTCAAGGCCTGCGCGATCAACTTTCCCGATGTGATCATCATCGAGGATAAGTACCAGTTCAAACCCCCGCGTCCGTTCGCACCCGGCGGCGAAATCGCCGGCGTGGTGGAGTCGGTGGGCGAGGGTGTCACCGACCTCAAGCCCGGTGACCGCGTGCTCGGATCGACCGGTTGGAATGGCCTTGCGGAAAAGGTCGTGGTCGAACGCCGCCGCCTCTATCCGCTGCCCGACAGCAAGAGCTTCGAGCAAGGCGCGGCGCTGTTGATGACCTATGGCACCAGCATCCATGCGCTGCTCGATCGCGGGCATTTGAAGGCTGGCGACACGCTGCTGATCCTGGGCGCGGCGGGCGGCATCGGCCTGTCGGCGATCGAACTCGGCAAGGCATTCGGCGCGCGCGTCGTCGCCGCAGTGTCGAGCGACGAAAAGGCGGCAGCGGCCAAGGCGGCCGGAGCGGACGAAACCGTCGTCTATGGCCGCGCACCGTTCGACAAGGATGCATCCAAGGCGCTGGCGGAGCAGTTCAAGGCGGCGGTCGGCCCCGATGGCGCGAATGTCATCTACGATCCGGTCGGCGGCGACTATGCCGAACCCGCGCTCCGCTCGATCGCATGGGAAGGGCGCTACCTCGTCGTCGGCTTCCCCGCCGGCATCCCGAAACTGGCGCTCAACCTGACCCTGCTCAAGAGCTGCGACGTCTGCGGCGTGTTCTGGGGCGCCTTCGCCGCACGCGATCCTCAGGCCAACGCCGCGCATGTCGACCACCTGTTCCGCCTGTGGGAGGAAGGCAAGATCAACCCGCATGTCAGCGAGGTGTTCGCGTTCGAGGAGGGCGGCAAGGCGATCGCCAAGCTCGCCGACCGCGGCGCCATCGGCAAGCTGGTGGTGCGCGTCGCCGCTTAACCCCTGCCACGATCAGGGCAGGTCGGCGCGTTCCACCAAATAGCCATTGGCAATCGTCTCGGCCGCGCGGCGGCGCACCTTGTCCGGCGCGGGGATCAGCCCGCGTTCGGCAAGCGGTCCGCCGGGTACCCACATCGTCGCATAGAGCTTCAGGAACTCCTGCAGCTCGGGCATGGCATCGAGGTGCTTTTTCTTCACGTAGAGATAGAGGCTGCGCACGCCCGGATATTTCCCGTTGGCGATATCCTGATAGGTCGGTGACACGCCCTCAATCGGCACGCCGTGCAGTCGCGAACGGTTCTTTTCGAGGTAGGAAAAGCCGACAAGCGCGATGGCGTTGCGATTGTCGGACAGCCCTTCCACGATCAGGTCGTCATCCTCGCCCTTTTCGACATAGGGTCCGTCCTTGCGCAGCGCACGGCAGGCGGCGTCGAACACAGCCGGATCGGGGTTGGCTTTCAGATCCTTTGCTGCGGGCATCGCCGCAAGGCAGCCGGTTTCGAGGATCAATTCGACAAAGGCGTCGCGCGTTCCGCTCGTCGCGGGCGGTCCCAGCACAATGATCGGGGTCGCGGGCAGTGCCGGGTTGACGTCTTTCCACAGCTTGGCCGTGTTTGGCTTGCCCATCGGGTTCGCCGCGAGGGCGAGGTAGACGTCCTTGCGGGTCAGGGCGATCTTGGGTCCGTCATTGGATTCGGCAAAGGCGATGCCATCCAGCCCGATCGGTACTTCGATGATCTCTTTGACGCCATTGGCCTGACATGTGTCGAATTCGGTGGCGCGCATCCGCCGCGACGCGTTGACCATGTCGGGATATTTGGCACCTACACCCTCGCAGAAGCGGATCATGCCGCCGCCCGTGCCGGTCGACTCGATGGTCGGGGTGCGCCGCCCCTCATCCGCCGCGACAAAGGCCGTTGCGACCGCCTTGGTAAAGGGCAGCACCGTCGATGATCCGACGACGGTGACCGCGCGCATCGACGTCCCGTCGCACGAAGTCAGCGCGAATGACGCAAGCGCCAGCAAACCAAGCCGTTCCAGCATCGCCGATCCTCCCTATCCCAAAGCGCACAGGGGGAGCGCAACCAGATGCGTCCGCCACGCACCTTGTCGGTCAACCGCGTTACCCGCGTGTGACAGGGAAAGTGGGCCGGTGCCGCCAAACTGAAAACAACTCCGGCTTCACCCGCCGACCATGTCGCGCCGGCCGAGATGCACGAGCATTGCCCCCAGCGCCAATAGTCCGCCCATCCCGCCCAGCGTCAGTGCGAGCGTGGGCTTGGCCGGATCAGTGGCGAGGATGTTGGTCGCCATCAGCCAGGGAAAATACACGCCCTGCCGCGCGCTCACGGCGACGATTGCGGCGAAGGTGCCGGCGATCCCGAACACGAGCGGGGGCACGAAGCTGCGGAAGCGGAGCGCGACCCACAGCTGAAGGATCGCCACCAGGGTCGAGGCCAGCGCCATGCGCACGAGCACATATGCCGTGCCGACGGGGTCGGGCGAACCCGTGAACCCCTCGGGCGTGATGGCTTCGACCGCGAAGCCGGACAGATGGAGCAGCACGAACAGCCACGCGGTCATGCCCCACAGCAGCGTCAGCATGACCACCGCCTTGGCAAGGAACACGTTGAGCCGTGCGCCGGGCAGCGCGAGCAGATGGTCCCACGCGCGCGCGCCATGCTCCATCTGCGCGAGCAGCACGCTGAGCGCGGTGAGCGCCATCGGCAGCATCGCGAAGGCCCAGAAGGCCGAATTGCCGAGCGCGAATGCGCGCCAGTCGCCGCCGCGATCGAGCGCGATCAGCGCGGCGAGGATGGCGATGCAGGTCGGCGCGGCCGCGCACAGCAGCAGCGCCAGCGAGCGGCGGAGTTTAAGGAACTCAACGGCGAGGAAGCGGAGGAACATGGCAAATTCTCCTCAGGCGGCCTGGGCGCGCAGATCCTGATAGACCTGTTCGAGTGGGCGGCGATGACGGGCAAGATGAGTCAGGCGGGCACCGCGCTGGTAGAGCAGGTCTGCCACGTCGGCGGGTTCGGCGGCATCGACGATCAGTGCGCCGGGCAGCTGCGCGTGCGGGCGCACGCCGAACCCCGCCTCACGCAGAATCAGCGCGGCGCGCGCACGATCCTCGGTCACCACTTCGACGCCGCCCGGGCCGCCGAGTAAGTCGGCGAGCGGTGCCTCGGTCAGCAGTCGACCGGCATGGAGCAGCCCGACATGGGTCGCGATCGCCTCGACCTCGCCGAGCAGGTGGCTGGAGATGAGCAGGGTCACGTCGCCGCCTTCGGGCAGGCGTTGGAGCAACACCCGCATGTCGCGAATGCCATCGGGGTCGAGGCCGTTGGTCGGTTCGTCGAGGATCAGCAGCTTGGGGCTGCCGAGCAGCGCCCGCGCGATGCCGAGCCGCTGGCGCATCCCGAGCGAAAAGCTGCCCGCGCGGCGTTTGGCAGCATCACGCAAATCGACCAGTTCAAGTACGCGGTCGATTTCGCACTGCGGCAAATCGAGGATGCGGCGGGTGAGGTCGAGATTCTCGGCTCCGGTCAGGTGATCGTATAGCGCGGGCGATTCGACCAGCGCGCCAATTCTCCGCGCCTGACCATGGTACACCGCTTCGCCGAACACGCGGATCTCGCCAACATGCGCGCGCAGGATGCCGAGCACCATGCGGATTGTGGTCGTCTTGCCCGCGCCGTTGGCACCCAGAAAGCCGTAGATCGCGCGGCGCGGCACGCGCATCGACAGATTGTCGATCACTGCGCGACCGCCGAGCCGCCGGCCCAGCCCGTTTGTTTCCAGCGCTGCTTGCATCGGCAGGGTTCCTTCGTTTAAGTTTAACTTAAATTCACTGGCCACTAATTTAAGTCAAGGTTAAATTTATGCCTTCCTCAATGACACTCGAAACGCTGCGCGCCCGGGCACGTCTGCTCATGTGGCTGGTGACATTGCCCTTCGCGGTGCTTGTGCTGGCAGTGGCGGTGCTGGCGGTCGCCTTGTTGTGGAACGGGCTGGGCTGGCGCGCGGGACAGATGGTGATCTTCTATGTTCCCATGTTCATCTACGTTTGGGCGATCTGGATGGTGCGGCAGGCGCTCAAGTCGATCGCCGGCGGTGCCTTGTTTGGGCAAGTGGTGCCGCGGCTGCTGTTCCGTGTCGGGGCGGCGTTGTTCGTCGGCGCGCTGTTCAACGTGTTTGGTGTGCCGTTGCTCACCCGGCTGCTTTACGATCGCGGCGCATTTCTGGCGTTCGACGGCGCCGCGATCACGCTCGGAGTGGTCGGAGCGACGCTGGTGCTGCTCTCCCAACTGCTGGATCAGGCCGCGTCGATGCGTGACGAACTGGACGAGTTTTTCTGATGCCGGTGAAGGTCACGCTCGACGCAGTATTGAGTGCGCGCGGCATCACCGGCAAGGAACTCGCCCGCCGCATTGGGGTGAGCGAGACACAGCTGTCGCTGTTCCGCTCGGGAAAGGTGCGCGGGGTGCGGTTTTCAACGCTCGCGCGGATGTGCGCGGCGCTGGACTGCACGCCTGGGGAGTTGCTGGACTATCTGTACGACCCGTCCGACGTGGAGGGGCCGGATGAGACAGAGGACGCCTGACATCCTCGATCAGGCATGTCAGGCCTCGGGCATCAGCCCTTTGGCGCCTGCCGCCGCGCCATGAATGCCAGCCGCTCGAACAGCATCACGTCCTGTTCGTTCTTGAGCAGCGCGCCGTGCAGCGGCGGGATCGCCTTGCTCGGGTCGCGCGATTGCAGCACGTCGAGCGGCATGTCCTCGTGCAGCAGCAGCTTGAGCCAGTCGAGCAGCTCGCTGGTGCTCGGCTTTTTTTTCAGGCCCGGCACCTCGCGGATGTCGTAGAAGATATCCATCGCCTTGCTCACCAGGATCTTCTGGATGCCGGGGAAATGGACGTCGATGATCGCCTGCATCGTGCCGCGATCGGGGAATTTGATATAGTGGAAGAAGCAGCGGCGCAGGAATGCGTCGGGCAGTTCCTTTTCGTTGTTCGACGTGATCACCACGATCGGACGCTCCGCCGCGCGGACCGTCTCGCCGGTCTCGTACACATGGAATTCCATGCGATCGAGTTCGTGCAGCAGGTCGTTGGGAAACTCG
>CAZWZP010000160.1:0-6874 GCA_964638925.1 uncultured Stakelama sp.
CGCCCCGCGCGCAGCAGGTCGTCAATGTCCGACTGTTCGACGCGATGCCCGCCCAGATCGACCTCGAGCCGCAGGATGTTGGACTCCAGCCCGCCAGCCGAGAAGCTGACCCACACATCCTCGATATTCGTGCCGGCGATCCGCTCGGCCTGCTCGACCGCCTCGCGCACCGCGACTTCGGTCGCGGCCATGTCGGCGATATAGCCGCGTTGCACGGCTCTCGCGCTGACCAGTGCCGAGCACGACGAGTTCGCCGCCATCGCCCTTTTGCGCGATCAGCGCCGACACTTTCGACGACCCGATATCGAGTGCGGTAATCAGTCCTTCGGGCGCGTTCTTGGCCATCTCTATTCCCCCTGCACCTTCACACTGGCAGTTTCTGCAGCCGATTCAATCTCTTTGCGGACCACCTGCCCCGGCATCCGCACCACCAGCCGCGTCGGATCGCGCAGGTCAAAGCGCAGGTAACCGCGCCCCAGCAACCGATCCGCCCCGTCCAGCTCGGCAAACTTGACCAGCGCCTTGGCCGCTGCCTCTTCCCCCTCGGGCAGTGCCAGCCGCTCGCCGGTGTTGAAGCTCAAATCCCAGCGGCGATTGCCGATCCACGTCGCCGCCTTGACCAGCGGGCGCAGCGCGGGCGCCGCGGCCAGCAGCCGCTGATAGGCCGGCTGCTGCGCATAGGCGCCGTCGCCGATCACCAATGGCAGGTCCGGCATCGCCTCGGCCGACACCGGTTCCAGCAACACGCCCTCGGCATCGATCAGCATCAACTGCCCCTGATGCTGCCACACCGCCGCCGCCTTGCGCTCGACGATATCGACCACCAAAGTATCGGGCAGGCGGCGCGACACGCGCGCATCGGCGACCCAGCCGATCGTCATCAACCGCGCGCGCACCGCGTCCAGATCGACCAGCGGCATCGCGCGGCTCTTCTCGTCCAGCGCGTAATTATACACCGTCATCTTGTCGGCGCGCTTGATCCCGGTCACCTCGACCTGCTTCACGCGAAAGCCCGCCTGTCCCACGCCTTCGGCCAGCGCCGTGCCGACCGCGCCCGGCACGCCGAACAGCGTCGCGACGCCGATCAGCGATGCGACCGCGATCCCGGTGATGCTCCACGCGATGATCCGGTGCAGCGTCGCCTCGCTCACCGGCATCGCCGCGACCATCCGGTCGAGCAGATGCGGCTGCTTGCGCTTCGATTGCGCGCGGCGCTTGGGCTTGACCGTGGGGCGCTTGGGCGTCGGCTTGCGGCTCATCCCGCACCATCCTTCAGCGCTTCATCGACGATCGCCTGAACCAGCTGCGGATAGCTCATCCCCAGCGCCTTGGCCTGCTCCGGCACCAGGCTCAGCGGCGTCATTCCCGGCTGGGTATTCACCTCCAGCAGATACAGCCCGCCCAGCCCCTGTTCGTCATCCCAGCGGAAATCCGACCGCGACGCGCCCTTGCACCCCAGCAGCCGATGCGCATCGAGCGCGATCTTCTTGCACGCCTCAGCAATCTCGTCCGGAATCTCCGCCGGACAGATATGGTCGGTCATCCCGTCCGTGTACTTCGCGTCGAAGTCGTAAAAGCCACTCTTGGGTTTCAACTCCGTGACCAGCAGCGCCTTGTCGCCCAGCACCGCCGTGGTCAGCTCGCGCCCGCGAATGAACGGCTCGGCGAGCAGTTCGTCAAACTCCTGCCACGGCCCCTTGGCCTCGGGCGAGATCGGGTTGCCGTAATTCCCCTCGGCCGTGACGATCGCCACGCCCACCGACGACCCTTCGTTGACCGGCTTGAGCACATAAGGCCGCGGCATCGGATCGGCTTCATACAGCGACGCGGTCGATACGATCTGTCCCCCCGGCATCGGAATGCCATGCGGCACCAGCGCCTGTTTGGTCAGCACCTTGTCGATCGCGATCACCGACGTGACCATGCCGCTATGCGTATAGCGCAGCCCCATCAGGTCGAGCATCCCCTGCACCGTCCCGTCCTCGCCGGGGGTTCCATGCAGCGCGTTGAACACCACATCGGGCTTCGCCGCAGCCAGCTTCGCCGCAACGTCGCGATCCATATCGATCCGCGTGACGCGATGACCGAGCGACTCCAGCGCCTCGGATATCCCCGCGCCCGACATCAGCGACACCGGCCGCTCGGCCGACCAGCCACCCATCAGGACTGCGACGTGCAACTTTACCCTCTCTCCTTCAGGGGAGAGGGTGGCCGAGCGCAGCGAGGTCGGGAGAGGGGGAGTCGGATCAGTCATGCCCCTCTCCCCGACCCTCTCCCCGCAAGCGGAGAGAGGGAGAATCGAACAAACCCACCCTTTGTATCTCCCATTCAAGCTCAACCCCGCTGGCATCCTTCACCCGCGCGCGGACCTCGTCGCCCAGCCCTTCGATATCCGCGCTGGTCGCATCGCCGGTATTGATCAGAAAGTTGGTGTGCTTCTCGCTTACCTGTGCCCCTCCGCGCGTGAGGCCGCGACAGCCGGCCGCATCGACCAGCCGCCACGCCTTATCGCCCTCGGGATTCTTGAAGGTCGACCCGCCGGTCTTGCTGCGCAACGGCTGCGATGCCTCACGCGCAGCCGCAATGCGATCCATCTCGGCCTGAATAGCCGCAGACCCGCCTGGCTCGCCGCGAAAGTTCGCACTCACCACGATCGCCCCCTCGGGCAGTTCGGAATGGCGGTAGGTGTAACCCAGCGCCGCGACCGGCAGCGTCACCCGCTCACCCGAGCGCAACACCACCTCGCACTCCACCAACACATCCTTGGTCTCGCGCCCATAAGCACCGCCATTCATGCGCACGAACCCGCCCACGGTACCGGGGATCGACCGCAGAAACTCGACGCCCGCAATGCCCGCGTCGCGCGCGGTGGACGACACGAGAATCCCGCTCGCCCCGCCGCCACAGGTCAGCGTCTGGCCTTCAGCCTGAACCTTGGCAAACGCCTTGCCCAGCCGCACCACCACGCCCGGCACCCCGCCATCGCGCACGATCAGGTTCGACCCCAGCCCCAGCGCCATCACCGGCACCACCGGATCGAGATCGCGCAGAAACTCGACCAGATCCGCGACATCCGCCGGCTCGAACAGCCACTCCGCCGTCCCGCCGCTCTTGAACCAGACGAGCGGGGCGAGCGGCGCGTCGGGGGTCAGCTTCCCCCGAACCTTGGGGAGAGACGCAATCATAGCCCCTCCCCTTCAGGGGAGGGGTTGGGGTGGGGCGGTGAGGCAAGCGAGCGGTCTCGGTGAGACTGATAGGCCCCACCCCAAACCCCTCCCCTGAAGGGGAGGGGCTTAAGAAGTGCGATCCTCACTTCATCCCCCACAATTTCGCCCATTGCTTCCAGTAGGAAAGGTGCGCCTCGGCGGCCTTCACCCCGGCCGCGGGGGAGCAGGCGGTGCGCCGCGGCCTTCACCCCCGCCTCCTGCAGCTTCGCGACGTCCTTGCCCGCGTCGAGCATCGTCTGCGCCGCATCCATCTGCGCCTTCTGTGCACGCAGGATTTCGCGCTGCATATCGGTGGCGAGAGTGAACCAGTCGCTCATGCCGTCACGCTCCGCTTCGCATCGACCGCTTCGGCCAGTCCCGCCGCCCACTTCGTGATGTCGCCCGCGCCCAGGCACACGATCAGATCGCCAGGCAGCGCGACTTCGGCGATCCGCGCCGCGAGAGCATCCGCATCGGCGACACTCTCCGCCAGCCGGTGCCCGCGCGCCAGCGTCCGCTCGACCAGCGCCTCGCCGCTCACACCCTCGACCGGCGCCTCGCCAGCGGCATAGACCGGCGTCACCAGCACCATATCGGCGTCGTTGAACGCCTGCGCAAAGTCATCCATCAGATTGCCGAGCCGCGAGTAACGATG
This sequence comes from uncultured Stakelama sp., assembly GCA_964638925.1. Taxonomy (GTDB): domain Bacteria; phylum Pseudomonadota; class Alphaproteobacteria; order Sphingomonadales; family Sphingomonadaceae; genus Sphingomonas. Next base: position 3,862 of record CAZWZP010000160.1, read on the forward strand.
CGGCTGCACCACCGCGATCACCCGCCCCTGCGCACTCTCCCGCGCCGCCGACAGCACCGCGCGGATCTCAACCGGATGGTGACCATAATCGTCGATCACTACCGCCGGTGCCGCGCCCTCAAACGCAATCTCGCCGACCTTGGTGAAGCGCCGCTTGACCCCGCCAAATTTGGCAAAGCCGTTCTGGATCGTCGCATCATCGATGCCCATTTCCAGCGCGACGCCGATCGCGGCGAGCGCATTCTGAACATTGTGGCGACCGGGCATCGGAAGCTCGATCCCCTCGATCGAGCGCGTCGTGCCGTCGCGATGGCGGATGATCGCCTCGAACTTGTTTCCACCCGGATAGGGCTGGACGTTGACCCCGCGCACGTCCGCCGACGCGGCAAAGCCATAGGTCACGATCCGCCGATCCCGCACGCGCGGGATGATCGCCTGCACCTCGGGATGGTCGAGACACAGCAACGCCGCGCCATAGAAGGGCACATTCTCGACAAACTCGACATAGGCGTCCTTGGCCCGCTCGAACGAGCCATAGTGATCGAGATGCTCGGGATCGATATTGGTGACCACCGCAATCGTGCCGTCGAGCCGCAGGAAGCTGCCGTCGCTCTCATCGGCCTCGACCACCATCCACTCGCTGTCGCCCAGTCGTGCGTTGGAGCCGTACTGGTTGATGATGCCGCCATTGATCACGGTCGGGTCGATCCCGCCCGCATCCAGCAGCGCCGCGATCATGCTCGTCGTCGTGGTCTTGCCATGCGTCCCCGCCACCGCGACGGTGGACTTCAAACGCATCAGCTCCGCCAGCATCTCCGCGCGCCGCACCACCGGGATGCGCGCGGCATAGGCGGCCTGCACTTCCGGGTTGTCGCGCTTGATCGCGGTCGAGGTCACGACCACCGCCGCATCGCCCAGATTGTCGGCGCTCTGCCCGATGGTGATCGAAATGCCACGCTTGCGCAGCCCTTCGACGACATAGCCCTCGGCACTGTCGCTGCCCTGCACCTTGTAGCCCAAATTATGCATCACCTCGGCAATGCCCGACATGCCGATCCCGCCAATGCCGACGAAATGGATCGTGCCGATATCCTTGGCGACACCCTTCACGCGAATGCCTCCCCGCCGCGCGCGATCTTCACCGGTTCAGCGCGTCCCATGCCAGCCGACGCCCAGTCGGCGTCGATCGACTCCACCAGATCCGCCAGATCGCGCACTGCATCCGGCCGCCCGACGCTCCGCGCGCACGCCGCCGCATGGGCCAGCCCCTGCGGGTCCAGCCCCAATTTCTGGATCTGCTTGGCCAGTTCCTGCGCGGTGAACGCCCGTTGCGGGATCGTCCGCGCGCCGCCCGCCGCGCTGATCTCGCGCGCATTCGCGGTCTGGTGATCGTCGGTCGCACTCGGCAGCGGCACCAGGATCGCCGGACGCCCCGCCGCAGTCAGTTCGGCAATGGTCGAAGCCCCCGCGCGCGCAATCACGATATGCGCCCAGGCCAGCCGCTCGGGCAAATCGGGCAGATAGGTCGCGATCTCCGCGGGAATGCCATGCTCGGCATATTTGCGGCGCACCTCGTCGATATCCTCGACCCGCGCCTGATGCGTCACCTGCAACCGGCGGCGGAAATGCACGGGCAACAGCGCGAGGCCATCGGGCACCACCTGGCTCAGCACCGACGCGCCCTGGCTCCCGCCCGTCACCAGCACGCGGAAAATGCCGTCCTCGTCCAGCGGCGGATAGGGCCGCAACCGCAGCTCCAGCACCGCCTCACGCACCGGATTGCCGGTCAGATGGACCTTGTTCGCATAGGCCGGCTTCAGCCGCGCGACCTGCTCATAGCTGGTGGCGATCGCCCCCACCTTGCCCGCGACCAGCCGGTTGACCCGGCCCAGCACGGCATTCTGCTCGTGGATCACCGTCGGCACCTTCGCCGCGAACGCCGCCGACAGCGCGGGCATCGACGCATAGCCGCCGAACGCCACCACCGCCGCCGGACGCAGCTGGCGATAGAGTTTGCGCGCCTGCGCCCGCCCCTTGGCCATGGTGCGCAAGGCCTTGAGCCAGCCGATCGGCCCGCCGGCAAAGCGCGATGCCGGAACGACATGCGTTTCGATCCCGTCGAACAGATCGGGGAAGCGCACCCCGCGCTCGTCGGAAATCAGCGCGACCTTGTGCCCGCGCCGCATCAGCTCCGCCGCGAGCGCAGCAGCGGGAACCATATGTCCGCCGGTGCCCCCGGCGGCGAGGACGTATTGCCGTCCCGATGTCATCAACTCTTCCCTCGAACCGTATAGTTGGAGCGCTTCAGATACGGGTTCCGCCGAGTGAAAGCGAGCAGCAGTCCCATCCCGATCGACAGCGCCACCATCGACGATCCGCCATAGGAAATGAAGGGCAAGGTCATCCCCTTGGAGGGGGCCAGGCCGGTGTTGACCGCCATGTTGATCACCGCCTGAATCCCGAATTGGGCCGCCAGCCCCGCCGCCGCGAGCAACCGGAACGCATCCTCCTCGTCCAGCAGCTTGATCAGCACCCGCACCACGATGGCGAGGTAGATCAGCGCGATGACAATGCACGCGATCAACCCGAACTCCTCGCCCATCACCGAGAAGATGTAATCGGTATGCGCCTCGGGCAGCTTGAACTTGACCGTCCCGCCACCCGGCCCGGTGCCGGTCGCGCCGCCCGCCGTCAGCACGGCATGGGCCATGTCGGTCTGATAATGCTCCGCCGCCGCCTTTTCGGGGTCGGGGAACAGGAAACTGTCGATACGTGTCCGCGCCGTGTCATAGAACAGATAGGCCGCGACCACCCCGGCAATCCCTGCCCCGCCCAGAAAGCCGATCGCGCGTGTCGAAATGCCCGACAGCATCAGCAGGACGACCCACACTGCGGCAAAGATCATCGTCTGGCCGAAATCGGGCTGCTTCATCAGCAATGCGGCGATGATGAAGGTCAGCACGCCCGTCACCGGGATCACCGGCAGGCTCGGGTCCTTGGCGCGCAGCGACAA
>CAZWZP010000161.1:0-2722 GCA_964638925.1 uncultured Stakelama sp.
AATGGCCGTCCAGCACCTGATCGGGGAGCGTCGGGTCGTTCGACGGCACCTTGTACTTGTCACGCTCGTTGCGGAACGCGGCGATGCTGAACAAGGCGCGGCCGATCTCGGCCTTGGCGCCGATCTCGTAATTCTTGGCGCTTTCGGGACCGACGTTGCAGGTCAGCGCGGTGCAGCCGCCATTGACCGCGCTTTGCGACGGGGTCTGGGCGTTGCCATAGGCGGCGTAGAGCGTCACCGCCTCGACCGGCTTGTAAACCAGGCCGATGCGGTAGCTGAACAGGTCGGCAACGTTGCGGAAGCGCGGGCCGGTGACGATTGCGCCCTGCGGCGTCGTCACGGTCGCGGCGGTGCCGGTGTCGGTCTGGTAATTGCCCGCGTTACGCTCATAGCGCACGCCGCCGTTGAGCTCGAACTTGCCGAGCTTCATCGTGTCGAACAGGTAGACCGCATAGTTGGTCACCTCGCCACGCTGGCGACCGCTTTCGAAGAAGTTGACCGGACCGGTGTAGACGTTGCTGCCGTAATTGAACCCGGCCGGACCCGCGACGACCGCATTGGGGTTGGCCCAGTTGATCAGCGGATAGGTCGCGTTGGCGACGGTGCCATTGGCGTTGCGGTAGACGTTGCCGGTGGACAGGAAGAACTTCTCCCACCCCGCCGATGCACCGACGACCAAGCTATGCTCGACCGCGCCGGTGGCGAACTGCGCCGACAGGTCGACCTGATTGTACATCAGCTCGCTGGTCGTATCGCGGACGTTCCCGCGCGGGCCGCCGATCAGATAATAGCCGGTAGGAACGGTCGCGGGGCAGGCAGCGCCAGTGGGCGTGACGCCGCCGGTCAGGCAGAACGTCCCCTGCGGCGGGCCGACGATGGTGAGCTGCTGCACCTTTTGCCAGCGCGTCAGGTTGCGCAGCGACACCTTGCTGCTGAATTCATGCGCGACCGTCGCCGTCGCCTGATCGACGGTGATCTCCTGCGTATCGATGTTGCGATAGCCGAAATAGTCGCTGCGATCGATGCCCGGCAGCGCGCCGTTGGACACGCCGTTCTTGTAATAGGGCACGCCGTACTGCGGGATGTTGGTCTCTTCCTGATGCAGATATTGCAACGTCAGGCTGGTCGGGCCCTCGATCCCGATCGTCACCGACGGCGCAACGCCCCAACGCTCGTAATTTTCGACATCGCGGCCGGGTACATCGTTCTGGTGGACCATCGCGTTGAGGCGTACCGCGATCAGGTCATTGGCGCGGACATTGGCGTCGATCGTGCCGCGAACATAATCGTCGGTGCCGATCCCGCCCTGCACCGCGATCGAGGTTTCCGCCTGCGGACGCTTGGTCACGATGTTGATTGATCCGCCGACCGACCCCGACCCGTTATAGACCGAGTTGGCGCCGTTGGTGACCTCGACCTGTTCCAGGTTGAACGGGTCGCTGCGCGAATAGGGCGCGCTGTCGCGCACGCCGTCGGTGGTGATGTCGGACGAGGCGGAATAGCCGCGCAGCGTGATCTGGTCGCTCGGCGCGATGCCGCCCTCCGCCGCGCCAAAGGTGATGCCCGGCACGGTCGACAGCACGTCGCGCAGGGTGAGGAGGTTCTGCTCCTCGATCACCTTGTTGGTCAGGATCGTGACGGTCTGCGGCGTGTCGCGGACGGGGCGGGTGACCTTGGGGCTGGCCTGTTCGGACCGTACCTTTTCGCCGGTCACGACGACGTCGGCGCGGTCCTGATCTTCGACCGGGTCGGCATCATGGGCGCGGGCGGCGGGTGCCGATGCGACAAAGCCGATTGCGGCGAGCGCAAGGAAGGCGGGCGCGGCGCCAAGGCCGTCCGAGGTGCGTGACATGGAAACCCCTTTACGTTGTCGTTGGGGCCCCCGCTATTGAGAGTCGTTCGCACTGTCAACACTAATGCGAATCACTTTCAATATTGTCGCAACTTTGTCGCATCGTGGAGCAGCCAGCTGCGCAACGCACTGGCAAGATTGGGAGGATCGTCGGCCTGGATGCGCAGAAAATCGATCTGCGCGACGAGCGCGCTGAGCGGGAGGCCGCGCACCTGCGCCGCTGCTTCGAGCGCATCCCAGAAGACCGGCTCGAGGCTGATCGAGGTCGGATGCGCGGCGATGGTCATCGACCGTTTGACCGGCGGGTGGAAGCCGCCCGGTGGCGGCGCAATGCCGCCGGGATCGTCAGGCATCGAGGTCGAACAGGGAGGCGAGCTGCTCGATCATCGTCCCTGCCAGCTGATCGACGTCCATGATCGTCACCGCGCGGCTGTAATAGCGGGTCACGTCATGGCCGATGCCAATCGCGACCAGCCCGACCGGCGAGCGGCTTTCGATCCATCCGATCACCTGACGCAGATGCCGCTCCAGATACGAACCGCTATTCACGCTCAGCGTCGAATCATCGACCGGCGCGCCGTCGCTGATCACCATCAGGATCTTGCGATCCTCGGGCCGCGCGATCAGGCGGCTGTGCGCCCAGAGCAGCGGCTCTCCGTCGATAGTCTCCTTAAGCAGCCCTTCGCGCATCATCAGGCCGAGCGACTTCTTGGCGCGGCGCCATGGCTCGTCGGCCTGTTTATAGACGATGTGGCGGACATCGTTGAGGCGACCAGGCTGCGCCGGGCGGCCATCGGCCAGCCACTTCTCACGGCTCTGCCCGCCCTTCCACGCGCGGGTGGTGAAGCCGAGGATCTCGGTCTTTACCCC